>NZ_AJMT01000138.1:0-32285 GCF_000260655.1 Neisseria sicca VK64 | reverse complement strand
CATAACAACAACCTGAAATACAAAGACTTTTATTTCAAATCAAAAACAGCAAAGGTCGTCTGAAACCTCTTTCAGACGACCTTTTCATTTTCTTACTGTCTAATTCAATTAGCCGATTTCGTTATACTTAGTCGGCAAACTGTTTTTTCATGCGTTCGCGGCGTTCTTGTGCTTCCACGGAAAGTGTCGCAGTCGGGCGGGCAAGGAGGCGTTTGAGGCCGATGGGCTCGCCGGTATCTGCGCAGAAACCATAATCGCCTTCATCGATGCTACGGATGGTTGCTTGTACTTTACCTAAAAGTTTGCGCTCACGGTCGCGGGTGCGCAGCTCCAGCGCGTACTCTTCTTCTTGAGTGGCGCGGTCGGCAGGATCGGGAGCCGATTCGTGTTCTTGCAGGTGGCCGGTGGTGGCAGATGCGTTTTCAATCAGTTCGTCTTGCATTTTTACCAGCAGTTCGCGGAAGAATGCCAACTGGTCACTATTCATGTAGTCTTCTTCCGGGCCGTCCCAATTCAAAATGTCTTGTTCTGTCAGCTTTGCCATAATTTTTCTTTCAATCTATTGCGGGAAACGAAATGCTACTCAAGTGGTTTATTTTATTGATTTCTTAGGACTTCTTTTCTCAAGCCCGTTTGGAAATGGCGGCATGATACCATGTTTTCACAGTCGTGTTTTCGATTTTCACTTTTTTGCATTTTGCTTACGTCATACTGCAAATTCTTAATGAACTCGCTGTCTATTGCAGTAGCCACAAGTTGATTTGGCGGGTAATTTGGGGCGATAGACTGCTTAACCAGATCCACAGTAATAATGCCAATATACTACCTGAAAAATCGTAGCGTCCGTACTTTAAAAACTGCACGGGAGAAAGTATGGGGCGATATATCCGTTCCAGCGCGACGGAAAGCTGGGAATAGGGATCTTTAATACTGAGTGCCATTCGGATAAACAACCCCATCAACAACACATAAGCCGCTGATTTAATTGTATTTAATACTGCCAGTATAAAATTGGCGATGATGATTTTTGCGCTGAATGCGGTAGGCTGCGCCACTAAAGTGATGAAGGTGAATACGATGTAATATAACAACAGTCCTGACAACAGGCAGGCTGGGTCGTATTTTTTAACCGGCAGAATTTTATGTAGCGGGTTGACCAGCCAATCGGTTGATCGCTTACTGAACGCCAAGAGCGCATGATTTTCACTCAATCCCGCCGCCTGCAGGAAGAGACGTGCCAAACACAGGATAACGATGCCGTCGGCAAGCAATATCAATAAATCTCCGCGCATTTTCAGACGACCTTATATTGTTGTGCCATTTCCTGCGAACGCTTGACGCAGGCTTCCACGCCTTGGGCAATGGCTTCGGCGACGTGGCATGATTTGAACGTTTCGATGGCTTCGTGGGTGGTTCCGCCTTTGGAAGTAACGTTTTGCTGCAATTGCGCGAAGTCTTCGCCGCTTTGTTCTGCCAAGGCGACTGCACCTTTAAACGTGGCGAGACTGAGGGCGCGGGCATCTTCTTCGCTAAACCCTTGCGCCTGAGCGGCGGCTTGCAGCGCGCTAAGCAGGTAAAAGACGTAGGCGGGGCCGCTGCCGCTAATGCCGGTAATGTTGTGCAACTTGTCTTCTTCATCCAACCAAACGGTCAAACCGACGGAGCGCATAATCCGGTCGGCGGCGGTGCGGTCGGCTTCGGACACTTCCGATTCGGCAAACATGCCGGATACACCCAAACCGATTTTTCCCGGCGTATTGGGCATGGTACGGACAATGCGGCGTGTTCCACCAAGGTAGCGGCTGAGAGTATCAATAGACAAACCGGCGGCGACGGATAGCACCAATGCGCCGTTGACACGAACGTTGTGGCACGCGGCTTCCATGTCCTGCGGCTTGACGGCAAGAATCAAAACGTCGTCTGAATGCAGTTCGGGCAGGGATTCAGAAACTTCAACATTCAATTCTTTTGCCAAACGCTCGCGTTTTTCCGCACCGCGGTTGGCGATGTGGATGCGGTATCCACCCTGCTTGACCAATCCGCCCGCGATGGCGGCCGCCATATTGCCACCGCCTAAAAAGTAGATGTTCATAAATTTCCTTCAATTTTTAAATGAAATACATTTTATAGTAGATTAAATTTAAATCAGGACAAGGCGACGAAGCCGCAGACAGTACAGATAGTACGGCAAGGCGAGGCAACACCGTACTGGTTTAAAGTTAATCCACTATACTTGGGGTCGTCTGAAATGCCGTTCCCACCAAACTAGAAAACTTCAGACGACCTTTTTACCAACGAACGCTTTCGGGCAGCGATGTTCGGTGTAAACCCTGTTTTTCCAAAAATCTATTGCCGCCGGCTTTTTGGGCTTGCACCAGCCTGACAAGGACGAACATGGATACCAGCCCATCAACCGACAACCCGTTAAGGTTAAACCCAGCAAAACGACCGAGATAATCTGTTTTATTGACTGTCTTTCCCTTTTGGTTCCCGTCTGCCGAAAATCGCGCTGCCGATGCGCACATGCGTTGCGCCGCATGCGACCGCCACAGGCATGTCGCCGGACATCCCCATAGACAACACATCCGCGCGGACACCCGCCGCGTTCAGGCCGGCAAGCAGTTTCTGCATGGTTTGGAACTGAACGCGCAATGCTTCATCATCGCTGTCGGCTTTGGCGACACACATCAATCCGCGTACAACCACATTCGGCAACTTCGCCACTTCCACCGCCAGCGCGACCGCCTCATCGGGCGCAACGCCGTGTTTCGCCTCCTCGCCCGCGATATTGACTTCGATGCACACCTGCAAAGGCGGCATTTCGGACGGACGCTGTTCGCTCAAGCGGCGGGCGGTTTTCAGACGACCTATCGTATGCACCCAATGCGCGCGTTCGGCGACAAATTTGGTCTTGTTTGACTGCACATCGCCGATGACGTGCCAAACGATGTCGGGCAAATCCGCGAGCGTTTCCGTTTTCTCGTACCACTCCTGAATATAGTTCTCACCGAAATCACGCTGCCCTGCGGCATATACCTCGCGGATGTCGTCTGAAGGGAAGGTTTTGCTGACGGCAATCAGACCCACTTCGCCCGCCTGCCTGCCCGCCTTTTGCTCGGCTTCGGCAATGCGGCGGCACACCTCCGCATAATTTTGTTGCAATACCGACATGATTTCTTCCTTTATTACATCAATTACAGCGATTTTGAAAATTTTACTTGGTCTGAACGGTTTATGTATTTAAAATAATACAATTTATCGGAACCTGAACAGGGAAATGCCCGGCATTCCGCGTCCGCATTTTAAATCGGGTTCCGCCTCATTATTCTAAACTAAAACAAGGCCACATTATGCAGATTACCGACTTACTCGCTTTCGGCGTCAAAAACAAAGCTTCCGACCTTCACTTAAGCGCCGGAATGTCCCCCATGATCCGCGTTCACGGCGATATCCGCCGCATCAACCTACCCGAAATGTCCGCCGAAGAAGTCGGCAACATGGTCACTTCGGTCATGAACGACCATCAGCGCAAACTGTTCCAACAAGATTTGGAAGTGGACTTCTCCTTCGAGCTGCCCAACGTCGCCCGTTTCCGTGTCAACGCATTTACCTCCAACCGCGGCCCTGCCGCCGTCTTCCGTACCATTCCGAGCGACGTATTGACGCTGGAAGACCTGCGCGCCCCGCGTATTTTCCAAAAAATCGCCGACAACCCGCGCGGCTTGGTATTGGTAACCGGCCCGACCGGTTCCGGTAAATCCACCACGCTGGCGGCGATGATCAACTACATCAACGAAACCCAACCCGCACACATCCTCACCATCGAAGACCCGATCGAGTTCGTCCACCAAAGTAAAAAAGCCCTCGTCAACCAGCGTGAGCTGCACCAACACACCCACAGCTTCGCCAACGCCCTGCGTTCCGCATTGCGTGAAGACCCCGACGTGATCCTCGTGGGCGAGATGCGCGACCCCGAAACCATCGGCCTCGCGCTGACTGCCGCCGAAACCGGCCACTTGGTATTCGGTACGCTGCACACCACCGGCGCCGCCAAAACCGTGGACCGTATCGTCGACGTATTCCCTGCCGGCGAAAAAGAAATGGTACGTTCCATGCTGTCCGAATCCCTGCGCGCGGTTATTTCACAAACCCTGCTGAAAACCCGCGACGGCAACGGCCGTGTCGCCGCACACGAAATCCTCATTTCCACCCCCGCAGTGCGCAACCTGATCCGCGAAAACAAAATCGCCCAAATCAACTCCGCGCTACAAACCGGTCAATCACACGGCATGCAAACCCTCGACCAAGCGCTGCAAACCCTCGTCCGCCAAGGTACCATCAGCCCCGACGTAGCCCGCAGCAAAGCGCAAAACAGCGACAGCATGACCATCGTCTGATAAATACATTCCACTATCGGGAACAAACCAGGTCGTCTGAAAACGCAGTTTCACAACGAGGAAGCCCGTTTCCCATTTTCAGACGACCTCCGCAAGGCAGGCACAACACCCAATAACAAACAAACCGCCCGCCGGTCTCAATATTCACTTACTGATAAAGAGTACACAAAATGAGCGAAACAACTCCTTTACACGACTTACTCAGCGAAATGGTGCAAGCCTACTCGCAAAAAAACCAACCGCCGCACATCCCTACC
Organism: Neisseria sicca VK64; assembly: GCF_000260655.1. Lineage (GTDB taxonomy): Bacteria > Pseudomonadota > Gammaproteobacteria > Burkholderiales > Neisseriaceae > Neisseria > Neisseria sicca_B. The sequence continues at coordinate 27,631 of NZ_AJMT01000138.1, read as the reverse complement.
CCCGCCGAAATCGGTACACACCTCCATCCCCTGCTCGACCGCATGTGCGTCGAAGCAGAAAAACGCGGCGCATCCGACATCTTCATCAGCGCAGGCTTCCCGCCTGCCGTCAAAGTCAGCGGCACCCTAACCCCCGTCCCGCACAAAGCCCTGACCGGCGAAGACACAGCCGCCATCGTCGAATCCACCATGAACCCCGAGCAGCTTGAGACCTTCAACCGCGAATGGGAGCTCAACTACTCCGTCCAATCCCGCAGCAACACCCGTTACCGTGTCAACGCCTACCACGAACAAGGCCGCGTCGGCATGGTCTTGCGCCGCATCAACCAAGAAATCCCCGAAATGGAGAGCCTCGGCCTGCCCGCCAAACTCAAAGACCTCTCCCTTTCCCCGCGCGGCCTGCTGATCCTTGCCGGCCCGACCGGTTCCGGTAAATCGACCACCATGGCATCCATGCTCGACTACCGCAACCACAAAATGCCCGGCCACATCGTCACCATCGAAGACCCGATCGAATTCATCTACAAACCCCGCCGCAGCATCTTCACCCAGCGCGAAGTCGGCATCGACACCAACGACTGGAAAATCGCCGTTCAAAGCGCGATGCGTCAAGCGCCCGACGTCGTCTGTATCGGCGAGGTGCGCAGCGAAGCCAGTATGGAATACGCCCTCCAGCTTGCCCAAACCGGCCACTTGTGCGTCTTCACCATCCACGCCAACACCGCCGCCCAAACCATCGAGCGTATCATCAACTTCTACCAAGAAGACCGACGCAAACAAGTCCTCATGGATTTGGCACTCAACCTGACCGGCATCATCGGCCAACGCCTCGCCATCAAGAAAAACCGCAGCCAGCGTACCGCCGTCGTAGACCTGCTGCTCAACACACCCGCCATGCAGGATTTGATTTTCAAAGGCGAACTCATGGAAATCCGCGAACTCATGATGCGCTCCGGCACAGACGGTATGCAGACCTTCGACCAACACCTGTTCGAACTCTACATCCAAGGTCAAATCGAATACGACGAAGCCCTGCGCCAAGCCGTTTCCACCAACGACCTGCGCCTGCGTATCCAAATGCACGAAGAAGGCAACGACCCCGACCGCCTCTACGACCGCATCAGCGATTTGAACCTGATTTCGTAAACACCCGATGTCAGGCAAAACAAAGGTCGTCTGAAAACCTGAAATACGGGTTTTCAGACGACCTTTTTTATATTTTATAGTGGATTAACTTTAAATCAGGACAAGGCGACGAAGCCGCAGACAGTACAGATAGTACGGAACCGATTCACTTGGTGCTTCAGCACCTTAGAGAATCGTTCTCTTTGAGCTAAGGCGAGGTAACGCCGTCCTGGTTTAAAGTTAATCCACTATATTTGATACGGCGATTATCCGCCCTTTATCAAGAAGGTTTTAGGGAGAGCGCAACCATCGGATTGGCTTTAACCAGAGCCAGCACCCAGTTTTACATGAGCGCTAATCTTAATGCCCTCTTTGCCGGAAGAAGCAGATTACCGAATACGATGTTTGCCGTTTCTGTCGATTTTGACCAATTTGACGTCGAATATCAAAACGGAATTCGGACCGATTTTATTGCCAAGCTTTTCTTCTCCGTAAGCGAGTTTGGCAGGAATATAAAAAGTAGCCTCGCCGCCTGCTTTCAAAAGCTGCAAACCTTCTATCCAGCCCGGTATGGTTTGGTCAAGCCGAAAAGAGATAATGCCGCCTACTCCATCATCACTTACACCTTCTTTACTGCTGTCGAAGACAGTACCGTCAATCAGGCGGCCTTCATATTCGACATGTACGAGATCGTTTTTCCGAGGCTGTCTGCCTGTACCCTCTTTGATCATTTTGTACTGCAAACCGGATGCTGTTGTTTTCACGCCCTCTTTAGTGGCATTTTCTTTCAAAAAAGCCTCACCTTTTTCTTTATTGGCTCGTGCTTCTTCCTCGTATTTTTTCGTTGCTTTAGCTTCAAGTTCTGTCATGATTTCCACCTGCGCTATGCCGGCTTCCAATTCACTCAATTTAGTCTGTTTACCATTGTATACGGACTGTACGGCGTTAAAGAAGGCTTTCATATCAACTTCGAAACCCTGTTTCTTCATCTGCTTCAAGGATTTGCCAACGTCCATACCCATTGCATAGCTGCCTTTTTCATCCAAACTTTTGAAAGATGAAGATGTATCTGATTCAGCAGACGCCTCGGTCTCTTTTGCAGTTGTACCATTAAGAGATGAAGGCGTGGTCGTAGTTGAAGAAGTATCGGGGGTTTTATTGCTGCAAGCTGTCAGGGAAAACGTGGCAATCAGTGCCAACATGCTTAATTTCAAGATTTTATTCATAGTATTTCTCTTTGGCGGGAAATTGGAAGAAGCAGGGATTATAACCTTCGCATAAAGAAATTAGAAAAAAATCATACAAACACGATAAAAAGGTCGTCTGAAAACCCAAAAACCCAGTTTTCAGACGACCTTTCTCACTCTTATGGCAATAAAGCCACACTGACCAATGTAAACCGCCATTTAAGCTTTTATCATTTTCTCCGCACTCCGCCTCCGCTGCCAAACGCACCCCTCTCCACACAGCAAGGTTCATAAATCTTCATACTTTTCATCGCACTTTACGCAAATTATAAATCGCGCACCTCGATATTTCGGACGATACAAATTCAGCCGTTTCAATGAATTACAAACGTTAAGCACTTGAGAAGATGGGTAACGCCTCGGCAAAGGCGGTTGCGGCTCATCCGCAAGCATCCGATACTGGATTCGTCGGAAGCAGAAACACGCTTCCTGTTTATCCGTGAAGGAGCATTATCATGAAAAAAACCTTACTGACTGTTTTATTGGCTACCGCTTCCGCCATCACTTTCGCTGACGGTTCTTTTACCGGCGCAGGCTTGGAAGTCGGCGCGGGCGCAACCAAAAGTGATGTGCGCAACGTTAATCTGAACGAAAAAACCAAAGGCGACGTTGCCGTACGCGGCAGCTACAACACACAATTCGGACAAAGCAACTGGATTGGCGGCGTTGAAGCCGGCGTTAAACCGCTGCACCGCAAAATCGCGGGCAATGCGAAACAAAAAGTCGATGCCAACGTTTCCTACGTCCAAGGCTACCGCCTGACCGACAATGCGCTGGCTTACGGTAAGGTCGGCTACCACTACGGCCGCTTCGACAATCTGGGCGCGAAACGCAACAATATGAACGGCCTCGGCTACGGCGTGGGCGCGAAATACGCCGTTGCACCGAATGTCGAAGTCGGTGCCGAATGGGAGCAAACCCGTTATAAAAAAGACAATTTGAAAGTCCACAACAACAGCTACATGGCTACCGTCGGCTACCGCTTCAAATAATCTTTTTTAAACAGACAAAGGTCGTCTGAAACCGTAAATCTGGTTTCAGACGACCTTTTTGTCGATTCGGGCATCTTAAACGATGCCCTCTTCTTTCAGCCTTTAGTCTTTGCGCGTTTCCACCAAGACCATTTCGGCAGCGGCAACGGGTTCGGCTTCGACTTTCGGCACGTCCGCGCGGCGCAGGCCGGATTCGGGTTCGGGCTGAACCTGTTCGGCAAAGGCGGCGACGGCTTCGGGATTGGTTTCGACGAACACCAAACCGCCTAAGTCGGGCAGCGCGGCAACGGCAGGGACAGTTTCTTCCGGCTCGGTCGCTTCCGCTTGGCCTGCTTCCGGCGCGGTTTGCGGTTCGGATTCTGCTGCTTGGGCGGCGGCGGCCGCTGCTGCTGCGGCAAGGGCTTCGATGGCGGCGACGGCTTCGCGTTCGGCTTTCCAAACGACCAGTTCTTCCTCCATTTCAACGACGGCTTCGGCTTCACCTTCGGCAGGGACGGCGGTCATCGGTTGGTAGCCGTCTTCGGTTTCGATGGCAAACACGGAAGTCGGGGTATCTTCAACGCTGCCGATGGCGGAGTCGATGATGCTGCATTCATCGTCGGTGCTGTCTTCGATCAGGATGCCGCTGTCCGCTTCTTCGCCTTCGATGGAGAACACGAAGGCTTCTTCAGTGGCCGCAACGGGTTCGGAAACGACGACAACCAAAGGCTCGGCACTATCCTCGGGAGCGGGGATGGTTACGGCAAACGGTTCTTCTTCGACAGGCTCGCCCATGACGTGCGCGGCGGCAAAGCGGACTTTGTCGGCGGTATCGTGAATATTCAGGTACTGCTCGATTTTGGCGGCAGACGGAATATTGCGTTTTTTACCGTTTTGACGGCGGTCGCGCTGATTGTTGCGTTCGCGGCGGTCGCGTTGGTTGTTGCGCTCGCGTTGGCGGCGTTCGTTGCCTTTCGGTGCATCGTTATCGGCGGTTTGCACGCCCTCTTCCGCTACGCTGTCCACTGCTTCGGACAAGGTTTCTTCCGCGCGGATGTCCGCTTGTTCGCGGTTGCGTTCGTTACGATTGTTGTTGCGGCGGCGTTTGCTGCCTTGTGCCTGCTCGCCCGAACGGGATTCGTTTTCAGACGACGTTGCGGCGGCGAGTGCTTGGACTTCGAGGTTTTCGGCTTCCGCGGCGGCGTTGCGCTCGTTTTGGCGGTTGCGGCTGCGGCGGTTGTCTTTGGCGTTGCGGGTTTCGTTTTCCGCTGCCTGATTGTCCGCTACTTTGTCTTTGAAGTCCGCCACTTCGCGCACTTCTACCTTGCTGCCGTCGTGCCTATTGTTGCGGCGCGGGTTTTGGCGGCGGTTGTTTGCGCGGCGGTTGCCGGAATTACCGTTGCGGTTGTTGCCGTTTGAAGTGCGTTTTTCCGCCACTTCGGCAACAGGCGCGGTTTCGGTTGCGGTATTGCCGCCGAAAATGCGTTTGAGCCATGCTTTGAAGGTATCCCACCATGAACCGCTTTTCTGCTCGGATACGGTCGGGGCAGGCTGGGTATGGCGCACGCCTTTGACGGCGGGTTCGGGACGGGCGGCTTTGGCTCTTTCGCTGCCGAAAGGTTTGGCGGATTCGTCTTCTTCCGGCTCGGCAACGCGTTTGTAGCTCGGTTCGCCGTCTTCTTCTACGTCGTCGATGCGGATGCGGTTGATTTCGTAGTGCGGGTTTTCCAAGTGGATATTCGGAATCAGGACGACGTTGACGTCCAAACGCTCTTCCATCGCAAACAGCTCGGCGCGTTTTTCGTTCAACAGGAAGGTGGCAACATCGACGGGCACTTGCGCATGCACTTCGCCGGTGTTGTCTTTCATCGCTTCTTCTTGAATGATGCGCAAAACGTGTAGGGCGGTCGATTCGATGCCGCGGATGACGCCGGTACCGGCGCAGCGCGGGCAGGCGACGTGGCTGCTTTCGCCCAAAGCGGGTTTCAGGCGTTGGCGGCTCAATTCCAAGAGGCCGAAGCGGGAAAGTTTGCCCATTTGCACACGGGCGCGGTCTTTTTTGAGCGCGTCGCGCAAGACGTTTTCAACATCGCGCTGATGCTTGGGGTTTTCCATGTCGATGAAGTCGATGACGACCAAGCCGCCCAAGTCGCGCAAACGCATTTGGCGGGCGACTTCTTCGGCGGCTTCCATATTGGTTTTGAACGCGGTGTCTTCGATGTCCGCGCCGCGTGTCGCGCGGGCGGAGTTGACGTCGATGGAAACGAGGGCTTCGGTGTGGTCGATCACAATCGCGCCGCCGGAAGGCAGGCTGACGCTGCGGGCAAACGCGCTTTCGATTTGGTGTTCGATTTGGAAGCGTGAGAACAGCGGCGTGTGGTCTTCATAGAGTTTCAGACGACCTACGTTGCTCGGCATGACGTAGCTCATAAACTCGGCAACTTGGTCATAAACCTCTTGATTGTCCACCAGAATTTCGCCGATGTCGGGACGGAAATAGTCGCGGATGGCGCGGATGAGCAGCGAGCTTTCCATGAAGAGGAGGTAGGGTTCGTGGTGCGCCTTACCGGCTTCTTCGATGGCCTGCCAAAGCTGTTTGAGGTAGTTCAAATCCCATTCCAACTCTTCCGCGCTGCGGCCGATGCCGGCGGTGCGGGCGATGATGCTCATGCCGTTCGGAATGTCGAGTTCCGCCATAGCGGCTTTGAGTTCTTGACGCTCTTCGCCTTCGATACGGCGGGATACGCCGCCGCCGCGCGGGTTGTTGGGCATCAATACCAGATAGCGTCCGGCCAGGCTGATGAAGGTGGTCAGCGCCGCGCCTTTGTTGCCGCGTTCGTCTTTTTCAACTTGGACGATGACTTCCATGCCTTCTTTGAGTACATCCTGAATGCGCGCCCTGCCGCCTTCGTAATCTTGGAAATACGAACGCGATACTTCCTTAAACGGCAAAAAGCCGTGGCGGTCGGTTCCGTAATCTACGAAACACGCTTCCAGCGACGGCTCGATGCGGGTGATGATACCCTTATAAATATTACCTTTGCGCTGCTCTTTACCCAGCGTTTCGATGTCCAAATCCAAAAGGTTTTGCCCATCGACAATGGCAACGCGCAGCTCTTCGGCCTGCGTTGCATTGAACAACATTCTTTTCATAATCATTACCTCGCACAGGCGGGCAGCCTTTTCAGACGACCTGCCTGCTCTTTGTCAGACACTCTGCGAGGCGGGCGGGATTGGGCATAGCCCGCGCCCCTTTTCGGCGCAGGATGCAGAAACCCGGATGAGCAATCAGTTTTTGAATTGAAGTCCGCAAGGTTGCACGCCGCCCAAAACAATGCGGCCGTGTGCGGAAGGATACGGATAAAGAAGGCAATAAAGAACAATGCGGCGGAACACTCCGTCCGCCGCCGAAGTCCGGACGGTACAGGCCCGGCTTAGAAAACAGGTAGCCGACATCTTCTTATTATCGTTATGCCGGAAGTTTCGAACGGTGCGGCGCGGCAGGTTTGTCAAACACCCGTCCCTCGTCTTATGCCCGGTCAAATCGGCAAAATCAAATCAAACTTAATCACGTTCCTGCGTTTACGGGCTTGGGCATAAACGCAGGGAAAATGCTTTGCAGAGTGCGTTTTTAATATAAAATCTCGTTTTAACAATACCATCCGTCCCATACGGCCTGTTTGTACAGGTTTCTGCCGAAACGGATGTTCGAGATTATAGATGAAAACGCACGCAATAAGCAAAGATTCAGTCAGCCTGATTACCGTCGCCGAACACGAAGCCGGACAACGCCTTGACAACTATCTGATAAAAATCCTCAAAGGCGTACCCAAAAGCCATATCCACCGCATTATCCGCGCCGGCGAAGTGCGCCTGAACAAAAAACGCTGCAAGCCCGACAGCCGCATCCAGACAGGCGACCTGCTCCGCATCCCGCCCGTGCGCACCGCCGAAAAACAAAGGTCGTCTGAAAACCGCGCCCAAGCCGTACCCGCGCGCGAATTTACCATCATCTACGAAGACGACGCATTGCTCGTCATCGACAAACCCGCAGGCACCGCCGTCCACGGCGGCAGCGGCGTGAGCTTCGGCGTCATCGAACAAATCCGCCGCGCCCGCCCCGATGCCCGCTATCTCGAACTTGTCCACCGCCTCGACAAAGACACCAGCGGCCTCTTGATGATCGCCAAAAAACGCAGCGCGCTCGTCAAACTGCACGAAGCCATCCGCAACGACCATCCCAAAAAAATCTACCTCGCGCTGGGCGTAGGCAAACTGCCGAACGACAGCTTCCACGTCAAACTGCCCCTGTTCAAATACACCGGCGCGCAAGGCGAAAAAATGGTGCGCGTCAGCGAAGACGGACAATCCGCGCACACCATCTTCCGCGTGCTCAACCGCTTTTCAGACGACCTCCTGCACCAAGTCGGCCTCTCGCACCTCACCCTCGTGCAAGCCACCCTGAAAACCGGCCGCACCCACCAAATCCGCGTCCACCTGCAATCGCAACAATGCCCCATCGCCGGCGACGAACGCTACGGCGACTACCAAGCCAACAAACGCCTCCAGAAACTCGGTTTGAAACGAATGTTCCTCCACGCCGCCGAACTACACCTCGACCACCCGCTGACAGGCGAAAAACTCATCTTAAAAGCCCCGCTGCCGCAAGACTTGGCACAATTTGTCTTAATGCTGGAAAACGCGGGGAAGGTCGTCTGAAAGATAAATCATGCCCTCAAATCACAACATCCTACCTGCCGAAGAATTTGTCCAACGCTGGCTGAATTTCAAAAAAAGTTATCTGTCAGAATTGAAAAACCGCCGTTCCGTTTCCGCGACGGCGCAAAAAATAAACATGCTGGAATTAACGGACAAGCAACGTCGTCTGTTTGACTCCGCATTGGAATCGGCATTGGACGACGTAATGTATTCCTTATTGCTCGGCTTGGATGGCGAAGCGGAAATCGGCGGGATACAGGAATCCTTTACCATCCTGAATGAAAACGGTGAAACAGTTTCCCCGTGTGGTGAATTGTCCGATGCAGCCTACATGCTGATCCGCCAAACGGAAAACTGATTGCTCAGGTCGTCTGAAAAATTTTCCATATTTTCAGCCAGCTTCGCCACATTAGAGCTCGCTCGGAAAATTAAATACTAACCGTTCCCGAAAACACCCAAAGGTCGCCTGAAACCCGTAGCGTGGGCTTTGCCCACGAAATAAATGTGAAAATAAAGACAGTTTCAAATTGTCAGACAACAAGTTTCGCGGGCAAAGCCCACGCTACAACTCCACTGCCCTGAGAACCTAATCCCTTAATAACCCCACGCCTTTCAGACGACCTTTTTTTCCGCTACCATAACGCCCGACACAACACGGACAAACACCATGACCCCGACACAGCAACTCCAATCAGGCATACAGGCATTAGGTTTGGACCTATCCGCAGAACAGCAAACCCTGCTGCTCGCCTATACCGGCCTGCTCAAAAAGTGGAACAAGACCTACAACCTCACCGCCCTGCGCGACGAAGAGCAAATGGTCAGCCACCACCTGCTCGACAGCCTGACCCTGCTCCCCTACCTACAAGGCGCGCACACTATGCTGGATGTCGGTTCCGGCGGCGGACAGCCCGGCATTCCCGCCGCCATCTGCCGTCCCGACCTCAACATCACCCTTCTGGACGCCAACACCAAAAAAACCGCCTTCCTGCAACAAGCCGTCATCGAACTCGGACTCGCCAACGTCCGCGTCGTCAGCGGCCGCGTCGAAGCCGTTCAAGACCTCCAAGCCGACATCATCACCAGCCGCGCCTTCGCCGAACTCGCCGACTTCGTCAACTGGACGGCACACCTGCTGAAAGACGGCGGCCGCTGGGTCGCCATGAAAGGCGTGTACCCCGAAGAAGAAATCGCCAAACTCCCCGACACCGTCGCCGTCGAACGCGTCGAAGCCCTCCACGTCCCAGGCTTGGATGCAGAACGGCATATGGTGGTTTTGAAGAAGGTTTGAGCCTTCCGAACGTTGAGTCTGAATATTGCAAAGGTCGTCTGAAAACCCGAAACAGGGCTTTTCAGACGACCTTTCGGTTTATGGCTGCTTCGTTGCAAAATATAAACACGGTTTGTCATAAATAAAGATAATTATTATCAATTATTTCGATTAAGCAAAAATATTTCCTATAATGCCGCATCCCTTCACCTTTCGAGTTGAACATGCAATATTCTGTCCGCCTTTCCCTGCTTCCCGCCCTGATTGCCTCCGCCTTCCCGCCGTATGTCGCCGATACCGCCGATAGCGAACATTACACCGCCACCCTGCCCACCGTTACCGTGGTCGGACAGTCCGACACCAGCGTACTCAAAGGCTACATCAATTACGACGAAGCCGCCGTTACCCGCAACGGCCAGCTCATCAAAGAAACGCCGCAAACCGTCGATACGCTCAACATCCAGAAAAACAAAAACTACGGCACGAACGATTTGAGTTCCATCCTCGAAGGCAACGCCGGTATTGACGCTGCCTACGATATGCGCGGCGAAAGCATTTTCCTGCGCGGTTTTCAAGCCGACGCATCCGACATCTACCGCGACGGCGTGCGCGAAAGCGGGCAGGTCCGCCGCAGCACCGCCAACATCGAGCGCGTGGAAATCCTGAAAGGTCCGTCTTCCGTCCTTTACGGACGCACCAACGGCGGCGGCGTCATCAATATGGTCAGCAAATACGCCAATTTCAAACAAAGCCGCAACATCGGTGCGGTTTACGGCTCGTGGGCAAACCGCAGCCTGAATATGGACATCAACGAAGTGCTGAACAAAAACGTCGCCATCCGCCTCACCGGCGAAGTTGGGCGTGCCAATTCGTTCCGCAGCGGCATAGACAGCAAAAACGTCATGGTTTCGCCCAGCATTACCGTCAAACTCGACAACGGCTTGAAATGGACGGGGCAATACACCTACGACAACGTGGAGCGCACGCCCGACCGCAGTCCGACCAAGTCCGTGTACGACCGCTTCGGACTGCCTTACCGCATGGGTTTCGCCCACCCGAACGATTTTGTCAAAGACAAGCTGCAAGTTTGGCGTTCCGACCTCGAATACGCCTTCAACGACAAATGGCGCGCCCAATGGCAGCTCGCCCACCGCACGGCGGCGCAGGATTTCGACCATTTCTATGCAGGCAGCGAAAACGGCAGCCTAATCAAGCGCAATTACGCCTGGCAGCAGACCGATAACAAAACCCTGTCGTCCAACTTCACGCTCAACGGCGACTACAACATCGGCCGTTTTGAAAACCACCTGACCGTAGGCTTGGATTACAGCCGCGAACACCGCAACCCGACATTGGGTTACAACCGCGCCTTCTCCGCCTCCATCGACCCCTACGACCGCGCAAGCTGGCTGGCTTCGGGCAGATTGCAGCCCGTCCTCACCCAAAACCGCCACAAAGCCGACTCCTACGGCATTTTCGTGCAAAACATCTTCTCCGCCACGCCCGATTTGAAATTTGTCCTCGGCGGCCGTTACGACAAATACACCTTTAATTCCGAAAACAAACTCACCGGCAGCAGCCGCCAATACAGCGGCCACTCGTTCAGCCCCAATATCGGCGCAGTGTGGAACGTAACACCCGCCCACACGCTTTACGCCTCGTATAACAAAGGCTTCGCGCCTTATGGCGAACGCGGCGGCTATTTGAGCATCGATACTTCGTCTTCTGCCGTGTTCAACGCCGATCCCGAGTACACCCGCCAATACGAAACCGGTGTCAAAAGCAGTTGGCTGGACGACCGCCTCAGCACCACATTGTCCGCCTACCAAATCGAACGCTTCAATATCCGCTACCGCCCCGACGCGCAAAATGATCCCTACACTTGGGCAGTCGGCGGCAAACACCGTTCGCGCGGCGTGGAGTTGTCTGCCATCGGACAAATCATCCCCAAAAAACTCTACCTGCGCGGCTCGTTGGGCGTGATGCAGGCAAAAGTGGTTGAAGACAAGGAAAATCCAAACCGCGTGGGCATCCATTTAGAAAACACCAGCAACGTTACCGGCAACCTGTTTTTCCGTTACACGCCGACCGAAAATCTCTACGGCGAAATCGGCGTAACTGGTACGGGCAAACGCTACGGCTACAATTCGAGCCAAAAAGCAACCACCACGCTTCCCGGCTTCGCCCGTACCGATGCCATGCTCGGCTGGAACCGCAAAAATCTGAACCTCACTTTCGCCGTCGGCAATCTGTTCAATCAAAAATACTGGCGTTCCGACGCCATGCCCGGCGCGCCGCGTACTTATACGGCGCGGGTGAATTACAGTTTCTAAATCCGGACAGGAAACAGAACAAAGGTCGTCTGAAAACTCGTGTTTCGAGTTTTCAGACGACCTCTCGTTTTGGTATGCGGGATATGCCTTATCCCAGCGAGACCATTTCGATTTGTTCCATGCTGCGTCCGAGGAAGCGTTCGCCTATGGTGCGGAAGCGCAGGGGGATGTCGCTGACGTAGAAGCGGTAGTCGGGGCTGTCGTTTTCAGTGTTGAGCAGCCCTGCTTGGGCGAGTGCTTGGGCGGTCGCTTCGGCGGTGGTGATGGCGGAATCGACCAGGGCGACGTTTTGCGCTTCTTTGCCGATTAGGGGCTTGAGCAGCGGGAAGTGGGTGCAGCCGAGGACGAGCGTATCGATGTCGTCCACCAAGAGCGGTTTGAGGTATTCGCGCACGGTCAGGCGGGTCACTTCATGGTCAAGCCAGCCTTCTTCCACCAGCGGCACGAGCAGCGGCGTCGCCTGCGTGCGCACGAGCGTGTCGGGGTTTTGGGCGTGGATGGCGCGGGCGTAGGCGTTGCTGTTGACGGTGGTGTTGGTGGCGATGATGCCGATTTTGTTGTTGCGCGTGGTGTTCAGAGCGGCCTGTGCGCCGGCGGAAATCACGTCCAATACAGGCATATTGCCTGCTTTTTGGCGGATTTTCTGTCCGGCAACGGCGGCAATGGTGTTGCACGCGATGACCAGTGCCTTAACATCGTTTTCCAGCAGGAAATCGACAATCTGCATGGCGAAGGTTTCGATGGTGGCGCGGGATTTGGTGCCGTAGGGAACGCGGGCGGTGTCGCCGAAGTAGATGATGTTTTCCATCGGCAGGCGTTCCATCAGGGCACGGACGTTGGTCAGGCCGCCGACGCCGGAATCGAAAACGCCGATGGGGCGTTGTTTGCTGATAGTCATGATGCGGTTTGTACGGATTAGGTATGATGGGGCGGATTGTACACGTTCGGCGCAAGGCTTAACAGGGACGGAGGTCGTCTGAAAGGGTTTGAGTTGTGCGGAAACGGTATTTTCAGACGACCTCTGCGGCGTTTGGACGGCAGACGGCAAAGATGCCGATTGAACATCTTTATCTAACTTTATCCTCCCTTATGTTTGCAAATGCCCGTAAATACAGCATAATTAAGGTCTTTAGAACACGATAAGGCTGATTTCATGAGCGAGGGCGCAACCTTTTCCCGCCGGCTTCCCGACGAAGAGTCCACACTCGAGTTGGGCGGAAGTTGGGCAAAATCGCTGCGTGCGCCATTGGTCATCCATCTGCAAGGCGATTTGGGCGCGGGGAAAACCACGTTCACGCGCGGCATCCTGCGCGGACTCGGACACACCGGCGCGGTCAAAAGCCCGACCTACGCCATCGTCGAATCCTACCCGCTGGAAGCGTTCACGCTCCATCATTTCGACCTTTACCGCTTTGCCTCGCCCGAAGAGTGGGAAGATGCGGGTCTAGACGACCTGTTCTCCCCTGACAGCGTCTGCATCATCGAATGGCCGCAACAGGGCGGCGCGTTCACGCCGCCCGCAGACATCACCGTATCCCTGAATCACGCCGAGCAGGGCAGAACCTGCACCGCTACCGCACACACCGCCAACGGACAAAAAAGTTTAGAAGCATGGTTAAATTCAAACTGACACGAAGACAAGTCGTCCGCCAAACTGCCGGACTGTTGTTCACCCTCACGCCGATTGCCTCCGCCCTCGCCAAAGCCGCGCCGCCCGCCCAATTCGTCGCCGCCCGTATTTGGCCTTCGCACGCATATACCCGCATCACCATCGAAAGCTCGCGCGCGCTGCAATATCAGCATTTCGCCTTGGAAAACCCCGGCAGGCTCGTCGTCGACATCCAAAACGCCAACATCAACAGCGTCCTGCAAGGCATTTCCGGCAAAGTCCTGCCCGACGACCCCTACATCCGCAGCATCCGCGCCGGACAAAATACCCCGACGACCGTGCGCGTCGTGATCGACCTCAAGCAAAACGCTCATCCGCAAGTCTTCTCGCTTGCCCCTGTCGGCGGCTTTAAAAACCGCCTCGTGATCGACCTTTATCCGCACGGCGTCGATGCCAACGACCCGATGATGGCGCTGCTCAACGGTAACCCGCCGAAACGCATGCAAACCCAACGTCCTGCCGAGCGCACAAACATTGCCCAAGACACGCCTGCGCGTTCCAACCGCGGCGGACGCCGTCCCGTCATTATGATAGACCCCGGTCATGGCGGCGAAGACCCCGGCGCCATCGGACCCAGCGGCTTGAAAGAGAAAAACGTCGTCCTCTCCATCGCCCGCGAAGCCAAAAACCGCCTTGAAAGCATAGGCTACACCGTTTACATGACCCGCAACGAAGACATCTTCATCCCATTGGGCGTGCGCGTCGCCAAAGCCCGCGCCCGTAATGCCGACGTGTTCGTCTCCATCCACGCGGACGCCTTCACCAGCCCGTCCGCGCGCGGTACCGGCGTGTATATGCTCAACACCAAAGGTGCGACCAGCTCCGCCGCCAAATTCCTCGCCCAAACCCAAAACAACGCCGACGCCATCGGCGGCGTTGCCAAAAGCGGCAACCGCAGCGTCGATAATGCCATTCTCGACATGACCCAAACCGCCACCATGCGCGACAGCCGCAAGCTCGGACATTCCGTCCTGACCGAATTGGGCAAACTCAACCAACTCCACAAAGGCCGCGTTGACGAAGCCAACTTCGCCGTCCTGCGCGCGCCCGACATCCCGTCCATCCTCGTCGAAACCGCCTTCCTGTCCAACCCGACCGAAGAGCGGCTGCTCGGCAGCGATTCCTTCCGCCGCCAATGCGCCGACGCCATCGCCACCGGCATCCAAAAATACGTCAATACCGCCGCATTGCGCAGAGGGTAAGTCTGGTTTGCCGGAAAAGATAAAAGGTCGTCTGAAACTTTGAAATCGGTTTTCAGACGACCTTTGCTTTCAGACCTTCTTAACGGCGCGGCTTATTCTTTGCCGATGCCTTTATCCAGCCCCTGCGTCAGACCGTTGATGTCGCCGCCGTTCAGACCCAACTCTTTCAAGAGGCCGTCAACCAGCGGGGCTTGGCTGCGGTAGCGCAGTGCGCTGTTGACCATTTGGTCGGCGAGGCTGGCTTGTGTGGTTTGACCGTCCGACACGCTTTCGGAGCCGTTGGCAGCGCCGCTGAATCCGCCCAAGCCGTTGACTTGCAGAATCTTGATGTCGTCGATGTTTTCCATCGGGCGCACGGATTCGCGGATGATGTCGGGCAGGTGTTTCAACAGGGCGAGGCGCACTTGCATTTCGACTTGCTCGACGCTCAGGACGTTGGCGGCTTCGTTCACGGCACGGGTACCTTCGGCATCGACTTTGTATTGCTGCTCTTGCGCTTGCGCCAGCAGGACTTTGGCATCGGCCTCACCTTTGGCTTGCAGGCGTTGTTTCTCGGCTTCGGCTTCGGCGGCGATGCGCACGGCTTCGGCGCGGTCTTGCGCGGCCTGTTTCTCGGCTTCTGCGGCGACGGTGAGCGAAATCGCGTCTTTTTGCGCGGCTTCTTCGGCGGCAATCAGTTCGACGGCTTTGGCACGTTCGGCGCGTTCGGTTTCGCGTACGGTAATCACGCTCTCTTCTTCACGCACGGCGGCGGCACGGGCTTTGTCGGCCTCGGCTTTGGCTTCGGATTCGGCACGCGATTTCTCGGCAACGGCGATGGCGCGGTCTTGTTCTGCCAATTCGATGGCTTTGCGGCGCTCGACCTCCGCCTGCTCGACGGCTTGGGCTTTGCGGATGTCTTCGTTTTTAATGTCGCGTTCGGCGGCGATGCGTTTCAAATCCACTTCGCGTTCGGCGGCAATTTTGGCTTCTTCCGCTTCGCGTTTTTTCTGCGCTTCCTGCTCGGCGATGCTGGCTTCCTGTTCGGCGCGGCGCACGGCAATTTCGCGTTCTTGTTCGAGTTTGGCGTATTCTTCTTCGCGCGAGATTTTCAGGCGTTGCTGCTCGGCTTCAAGGTTTTTGGTTTTAATTGCCAAATCGGTGTCTTGTTCGATTTCGTTGCGTTTTTTGCGGCGGCCTTCGATGGTTTCGGTCAGTTTGGTCAGACCTTCCGCGTCAAAGGCATTTTGCGGGTTGAAAAACTCAAAGCTGGTTTGGTCGAGGCCGGTCAGGGAGACGGTTTCGAGTTCGAGGCCGTTTTTAAACAAATCTTCGCTCACGACTTGTTGCACTTTCTGAACGAAATCAACACGTTTTTCGTGTAACTCTTCCATCGCCATTTCGGCGGCGACAGCGCGCAGGGCATCAACGAATTTACCTTCGACGAGGTCTTTCAATTCGTCGGGCGACATGGTTTTCATACCCAGCGTTTGCGCGGCGGTGGCGATGCTCTCGGCGCTGGGTTTGACGCGGACGTAAAATTCCGCCATCACATCGACGCGCATCCGGTCGCGGGTAATCAACGCCTGCTGCGCCGCGCGGCGCACTTCAAGACGCAATGTGTTCATGTTGACGGGGATGATTTCGTGCAGCACGGGCAGCACCATCGCGCCGCCGTTCATGATGACTTTTTCGCCGCCGAAGCCGGTACGGACGAAGGAGACTTCTTTGCTGGCGCGGCGGTACAGGCGGGTGAGGATGAGGCCGAGTACGAACAGCGCAACGAGTATGACGCCGGCGATGATGCCGATGGAAACTAAGTTCATGGGTTTTCCTTTCTTGTTGTCGATATACCCTTGAGGGGGCGTGGGTTCAGACGGTTTTTTTAGGGTTTGGGGTCGTCTGAAAGGTTAAAAATTTTGGGTTTTAAAGGTAGGTCAGATTCTTGAATCCGATAATTTCGGTTATGTGCAATACGGCTGAAGCGGAACGGTTCGTCGGATTCGAGAATCCGACCTACCGAGCTTAAAATAACGACCATAACGGCTGTTTTTTGTTAGTTTTATAAAATTTTTAGCGAGCAAATTCGCAGCAGGACTTATAAAGTTGTGATTCTTTTATTCATCTTCATCATGCAAGAAGGCGTCTTCTTCCTCTATATAATTCTTTGTATCTTCCTGAGAAGCAATTATGTTATCCAGAAAATTTAGACTAACCTCATCGTCCTCACTATCAAGGAATAAATGAATTTCACCACCCAGATTTATAATGCTTCTTAGTACTTTCCTGAATTCTCTTAGCTTTTCCAGATCTAAATATAAGGTTTCAAGAATCTTTTCTTTATTTTTAAGTCTTCTTTGAATTTCAATAATCGGTTCTTGATTAAAAGCTCGTATAACTTTCAAAATCTTAATTTCATTTTTATTAGTTGAAACTTTCACAAAAAATTTGTGTATCATTCTTTCCTTTCGAAATCAAAAATCTTCAATAGGGTTTATTCGTTTCCCTAGAAAGCTTTTCTTACAGTTTCCACCGATTTGCTAAGTGAGTAAACCGTAGCGTGGGCTTTGCCCGCGACCTACTGTCGTTTGAATCAAACGATCATCCGAGCTGTTTGCTTCGTGGGCGAAGCCCACGCTACGGACTACTTGAGGGGCGTCGGTTCAGACGGTTTTTTTAGGGTTTGGGGTCGTCTGAAAAGTTAAAAATAACGGTTTTAAAGGTAGGTCGGATTCTTGAATCCGATAATTTCGGTTATGTGCAATACGGTTGAAACGGAGCGGTTCGTCGGATTCAAGAATCCGACCTACCATTTCTGTTTTTTGCAAACCGTAGCGTGGGCTTTGCCCGCGACCTACTGCCGTTTGAATCAAACGATCATCCGAGATGTTTGCTTCGTGGGCGAAGCCCACGCTACGGACTACTTGAGGGGCGTCGGTTCAGACGGTTTTTTGGAATTTTGGGTCGTCTGAAAAGTTAAAAATAACGGTTTTAAAGGTAGGTCGGATTCTTGAATCCGACAATTTCGGTTATGTGCAATACGGTTGAAGCGGAGCGGTTCGTCGGATTCAAGAATCCGACCTACCGAGCTTATACCTTGAATACCACTGCCAGCCTGTTAATTCAATCAATGCGTTTTGGGAAGCTGTTGTACAAATATTGTGTCTTCCCAAGCCCAGCAGTCCGCCGATTACTGTTGTTCCTCTGCGTTCGGTAATCAAACTGACTCCGACGATGTCACTCATATGTATACGGTCAAACTTCCTGTAAGTCCCGTCATGTCCGCCTTGATAACGGATGCGTCCGAATGCGCCGTAAATAATCAATTTTTCGCGATCAATATAAATCGATTTCCGGGTCGTCAGCCCGCTCCACCAACGTTCCACGCGCCACAGCCACAATAGCGTGAGTACAATAGCCAGCAGCCAAGTCATGTTGCTTGAAAGCGATAGATCCATCCATTTCACTATCTTCAGCCAGAGACCGCCTACGCCGATGAGGCCGAACAAGAAAGCAACCAAGGGTTGAAACAACAAACCTCTGAATAACGAATGCTGAAACAGCAGCCCGTCGCCGACAACGATGACACCTCGCGGCAGCTTGTTTTTCAACGCTTCGATGAGGGATTGCATATCGCGCTCGGACTGCGCCAAATAATCCATATCTATCCCCGTTTTGTTTTTCTAATTAATTGATAAATGGTAATTCATTGCAAACCGGCGTTTATCTGTTCAGACGACCTCAATCCACCAAGCTCCCGCTCGGATTCAAAATCGCCTTAAACGTATTCCCCTCCAGCGACACCAGCAACACCGCGTCGCCTTGTTTCAACACTTCGTCGGAATCCGGTTCCGCCATCACATAATGCTGTTGACCATATACATCCTTCACCCGCACCTGCGCCGCGCTGCCTGCCCGTGCTTCGCCCAGCACCACTGTGCCTATGCGTCCGATTAGGCTTTCCTGCGAAACGGCGGTGGTTTCGTCTTTGGGCATGATTTTGTACAGTCCGCCCGCCGTCAGGCGCACCAGCGGCAGCGAAAGGAACCACACGGCGACTGCCGCCAGCCATCCGTTCAGATAGCTGCCGAACACGGCGGCAAAGGTCGTCTGAAACAGGTAGCCCGTCAGTCCGTACACGGCAAGGAACACCACCATCAGCATCAACACCGGCACGCGACCGACATACAGCCAGCTCAGAAACCTGACGAACACGCCCGCGTCCGCCGCGTCCAGCCCGACTTCGGCGTGCGCGGTTTCGGTCAGGCTGTCGGGCAGCAGGTTGTCCAGCCAGTCGCTGATGCCTCCCGCCAGCATGGAGATGACTTCCAACACGCCGAGCAAAACCATCAGCGCGATGGCGATGCCGAAGATTTCCGTTTCGGGGGCGTTGATTAAATTCCACATATTCCGTTCCTTGTTCTATCAACTTTCAGACGACCTTAAATAGACTGCTTGCGAAAATTTGAATGTTTGATTGTCGTCATTCCCGCGCAGGCGGGAATCCAGAAGTTTGCGATTACGGCAATCTTCAAATAATACTTCTAGAATCGAGGTCTGGATTCCCGCCTGCGCGGGAATGACGGCATTAGGTATGCCTTATTTGAATTTGACCTATCCGTGCATCCCAAACAGACATTCGGTTTTCAGACGGCCTCTCCGCTCTCAATCTCGGCGCGGCATTCAATCGGAAAGTTGACCGAGTTGGCGATGAAACACAGGCGGTGCGCTTCGTGATGCAGTTCCAAAGCCTTGGCGCGGTCGCTTCCTGCGGCGATGGTAACGCGCGGCTTCAATACGGCGGAGACGAAACGCCCCGCGCTCCCATTCCCGCCTTCGTCCATCACCGCTTCGGCATGATCGGTGTAGGCGGTAACGCAGATACCCGCGTCGGCACACAAGTGCAGGTACCATAATTTGTGGCAGGCAGAAACGGCGGCCAACAGCATTTCTTCGGGGTTCCAGCGGCCCGCATCGCCGCGGAAGGCCGGGTCGGCGGAACCGTGTAAGTCGGGCTTGCCCTCGGCGGAAACGGTAAAGTTGCGCAAATAAGCGGTGTAGGATGATGTGCCTTCGCCAAGATTGCCCGTCCATGTTGTCGCAGTGCGGTAGGTGTGTTTTTTGCTCATTTTGACATTCCTTTCAATTATTTACTGTTCGCAGCAATAAAGACGGTATCCGCCTTGAAATACCGACTCTAGTTGAGCCAGGCATAAGCCGATGCGCCCGCCGCCAAACTGATGCCCAGCCACAGCAGGATTTTGGTCTCCGCCCATACATCATCCCAATACCGCCCCCGCAGCGCGCTGATAATGTCGGGTGTGCAATAGAATTCGACGCATTCGATAAATTCGTCCCAATCCTTAAACATCACAAAGTAAAGCAAGACGGCGGTTAGCAAGCCGATCAAAATGGCAAAAATCATGAAATTCCCCTATTTTTCAGACGACCTGTGCGTACCGTAAAGAAAGGTCGTCTGAAAACGCTCCTAACTTTTCCCTAAGTCCTGCGTGTTTAAATGTCTATACCGACAACAGACGCAAAGGGAACGAAATGAAACATTCTCAGTCGCAATATACAAAGCCGTCCAAACCGCTTTTGAAAAAACTGCTGCTTCCTGTCGCCGCTGTTTGCGCCATTTTTCTTGCAGCAGAAGGTTTCGACCTTTACGAAGACTACGCCCAATACCGCATGGAGACAGACCCGGCGTTCGCGCAACACCACGACCGCGCTTTGTCCATCCTGCATAACAGAGGCTACGAAGTCCACGATTCCGACACCGACCTCTATTGGGCAAGACCCGTTTTGGAATTTGAGGCCTACAAAGGCAGCTTGGAATACAAAATCGTGATGTCTTATCCCGATTTGAACATTCTCGTAGAACGCGTTGATTTATAATCCGCTTCCGAATATTCTTGATTTGACTTACCCCACGTCCCGAAAGGATACGACATGAAAAAACTTTTACCGGTATTACTCTTAGGCAGTATCGCACTGACCGCATGCGCCGCCCCCTATCCTTACGACTATTACGATGACGACTATCGTACCGACCGCTACGAGCAGCGTTATGACCGTTACGATGACCGTTATGAGCGTGATTACGACCGTAATGACGACTACCGTTACCGCAACGGCAAGTATTACGATGACGACTACATCGAACACCAAATTTACAGCGATCCGTCCTTCGAGCAAAAACGCGCACAAGTGATGCGGATTCTCGAACGACGCGGCTACCAAGTTCACGAAATCGAAGCCGACGACCGCCGCGGCCGCCCCGTATTGAAAGCCGAAGCCTTCAAAAACGGACGCGAATACGATATCGTTTTCTCATGGCCGGATTTACGCATCATCAGCGAACGCATCGACTACTGATTCGTTCCGCCACACGCTGCAAGGACAGGCTCCGCGCGGCGTTTTTCTTTTCAGACGACCCTTTCTGATAAAGAAGGTCGTCTGAAAACTTATTTTCTCGCTTTCAACGCCGCCAACCGTTCGGCAATACGGTTGTTGCGGCTCAAGTCTTCCAATTCCTTCAATTTTGCCAACTGCGCGGCATCGGTGCTGCTGTGTACCGCGTTCTGACGGCCCATCACGCGGTCGAAAGCGTTGCCGCTTTTTTCGGCATCACGGGCGATGCGGTTGAGGTCGCTGCCGCCTGCCGCTTTGCCTGCGCCCGTGCTTTGCTGCGCGGCGCGCCAGTCTTGTAACTGCTGCTGCATCTCGCGTTTTTTCGCCTGCAAGGCGGCGATAAAGCCTTCAAGTTCTTTTTCCTGCGCGGCACAGTCGGCGATGGTGTTTTCCAAAACAGGCAGGCGCGCTTCGATGTCCATTTGTTCGGCGATGCCCGCTTCGGCAAGGTCGTCTCGCCCCGCCGCTACGGCGGCTTGCAGGTTGGCATCGATGGCTTCGTGGCGGTTACTTTCATCCGCCATTTTCTTGGCGGCAAGATGTTTCTGCGCCAACACTTTGCCCAACTCGGCACGCACTTCGTCCACCGCCCGCTCGATTTCGCGGATGCTCTCGTTCATGACCGCCTCGGGCGCAAGGTTCTCCGCCGCATCAATCAGGGCATGAAAACCGCCGCTCACCAGACGGCCCACTCTGCGGGATAGGGTTTCGCTCATTTGGATTTTCCTTTCTTTATGAAATCATGAGAAATATTGTGTTTAGCCGGCATTCGATTGTGCCAACCAGTCGTAATATTGCTCCCATGACAATGTTTCGTTTTCGTCTTCTTTGCCTTCCAGCAGGGCTTGTTCTAAAGCTCGTCTGAATGTGGCGCGGGTATCCGGGTGGGTAAACCAAGCCGACAGTCGGGCGGCGAATTGCGTTCTATTCGGACAATGCTCGGGCAGATAGCAGACTTTGTACCAATCCGGCTCGTCGCTTCCATACGGAATCTCTAAATACAAGTCGACAAATTCGCGTAAAGCTGCCGTTTTATCCGCCTGTTCCGTCCACACTGCCAGCAGTTCGTCGACAACATCCAATCCGGCAAATTGAAACATATTTAGCCAAACGACCAAGCAGCCTTCGTAGCGGGGCGCGGTCAGTTGCGAGTCAAACCAAGCGGCGGCGAAACGTTTCAACCAATCGATTTCTTCTTTTTTCCAGCATTCGGGAAAATGGCAACACAACTTATCGAGCAACGTTTCATCAAGCGATCGGACATCTTCCTCGTTGACCAAAGCCTGCAAAATACGTGGCAGAAAATGTTTCATGTCTAAAGCCGTCGCGGCTCCGCTGTCTAAAGGTACGCTGCCCAAATACGCCTGCAACATATCGACAGGAATCTCGCGTAACGGATATTCCAACAACGCCTGTTGGAAATCTTCGGGAGAGCAACTATTGCAAGTGCAGATATTCAGCGGGAAGCGCACGCTGTAAGGTGCAAATAATTCGTATGCTTCTGCTATCCATTTTTCCATCTTTGTTGCCTTGCCTTTGATAAATGTACACCATACCTCTCCAAAAGAGCTTTCAACTTGTGAGATAAAGCTTTGATAAAGCAACACCTAGCATATATCTCATATATGCCCTACAAATGAATTTATTTTTTATACTGAACACAACTTACCTATTTAAATTATTCCAAACGGTAAACCCCCTATACCCACCAGTAATTATTACTTTACTATCCAGGCAATAAAGTAAAATATCCTCATTGTCCATAAAATATACCGCATTTAAAATTTCTTTTAAAAATTCTTTTTGAAAACAGAAGCCTATTTTTGAACTATGGAAAAGCATAAAAATCTCATTTTCACCAATCTCTGCTTTAAGATCAGAAAAAAAACATTCTTTTTCCAATTCTGAGTAATCTAAATAACGATATTTTATGGTTAAATCATGATCAAAATATACAATCCTATCTTCTGTTTTAGAAATATATATTTCCCAGAATAGTTTAGTTGGATTTTCATCAAAAAACTGTATTTTTTCTAATATTTCTTCACTTATACCAGATGCCTTAAGTTCTACATATGAAGGGTAAAGCCCTTCCTTTGATAATTTATATAATATATCTTTTTTCATTTACTCTCCCTTTCTTAAAGCTGGAATAGAACCATTTCCATTTTGGACATAGATGTTCAGGACTGAAAGGAGAAGCCTTTCAGACGACCTCAAACCTTGCACTACTTGCTATGCGTGATTTCTTTCAACTGACCGTTTGCTCCGATAACGGCGCGGAAATTGCCGCCCAGCGCTTTAGGTGGTTTGCCGCTGATAATCCAATGTTCCCCGTCTTTTTTCACCCGATACGGCTTTTGCGCTTGAGCGGTTTGTTCGCCGTAATGCTGCGTCACATAAATTTCGGTCAGCCGCAGGACTTGCTGCTCGGTAACGGGTTGTGCGCCGCCGTCCGCGCTCACTGCCAAAGAGGGATAGATGAACATACAGGTCAGAAGCCAATGGTGGATTTTCATTTTTCAGTCAGCCCTTCCTTCACACCTCAAACCTCGCCCGCCTGCTGCACAATCTTCGCCAGTTTCAAAGTGTTTTCAAGCTGTTGCAGCACGGTATCGTCGTATGCCGCGCCTTTGCCGGTTACGGCGAGCTGCAAGATGCTGTCGGTCAGGCGGACGATGCGCCACATCAGTTCGCGTTCGTATTTTTTCAAACTGTCGAGGTCGGCTTCTTCGGGCAGGTCGGCGGCGAGCGTCGCGCCCAAGTCGGGCAGCTGCTCAAACAAGCGCGCAACGATATGCGAATGCACCCCCGCCTGCTTTTCCGCGTGCAGCACGTCATGTTTCGCCGCTTGGAAAAACTGCTCCTGCGCCGTCAGCGCGGAACCGTAATCGCGCGTCTGTGTATGCGCCAAACGCGCCTGCTTGAGCAGCTCGCGGATTTTTTCAGACGGCGTATTCGCGCCCTCTATTTTTAATTCGGCAATAAAATCAGCATCTTCCTGAGTGATTCTTACGCTGACTGGGATACGGTTTGTTGCACTCATATTCGTTTAATTTGGTTTGTATTCATTTGTATACAAATATACAAGATGAAATGACAAGGCGCAATATTTGAAATGGTTTATTTTTGTAAACCCTAAAACTCGCTAAAACACGTTTGCGGATACATGGGGAGAACCGAGCTTTTCCTTTATAATCCATCCATCTATTTTTCACTTATTTCAAGCAGGTTCACCATGTCCAAACCCACTCTCCTCCTCGTTGACGGCTCTTCTTATCTTTACCGCGCTTATCACGCGATGGCGCAGTTGTCCGCGCCTGACGGTGCGCCGACGGGTGCGCTTTACGGCGTGTTGAACATGTTGCGTCGGCTGCGGGCGGATTATGTTCATGATTATTGCGCGGTGGTGTTTGATGCGAAGGGCAAGAATTTCCGCCACGAGATGTTCCCCGACTACAAGGCGACGCGCCCGCCGATGCCGGACGATTTGCGCCCGCAGGCGGAAGCCTTGCCAGATTTGGTGCGGCTGATGGGCTGGCCGGTGCTGGTGATTCCGCAAGTCGAAGCGGACGACGTCATCGGCACGCTGGCGGCGATGGCCGGTGAAGCGGGTTGGAATGTGGTGGTGTCCACCGGCGATAAGGACATGGCGCAGCTGGTGAACGAGCGCGTGACGCTGGTGAACACGATGAGCGGCGAAACGCTCGACATTGAAGGCGTGAAGGAAAAATTCGGCGTGCGCCCCGACCAAATCCGCGATTATCTCGCGCTGATGGGCGACAAGGTGGACAACGTGCCGGGCGTGGAAAAATGCGGTCCGAAAACGGCGGTGAAGTGGCTGGAATCCTACGGCTCGCTGGCAGGCGTGATGGAACACGCTGCGGAAATCAAGGGCAAGGTCGGCGAAAACCTGCAAGCTGCACTGCCCCAACTGCCGCTTTCGTATGATTTGGTAACGATTAAAACCGATGTGGACTTGCACACCGAGCTTTCAGACGGCCTTGAAAGCCTGCGCCGCACTTCGCCGAAATGGTCGCAGCTTGCGGTCGATTTCAAACGCTGGGGTTTCCGCACTTGGCTGAAAGAAGCGGAAAGCCGTATGCACGAAGCGGCGGACGGCGATTTGTTCGGCAGCGATACGATAGGCGAACAGGCGGCGTTGGACATGGAAACGTCGTCTGAAAAAATCAGAGAACATGCCCCCGCGCCTGAAAAGCTGGATTATCAAGCCATTACCACCGAAGCGCAGTTTGCCGCTTTGTTGGACAAACTGTCGCGGGCGGACACCATCGGCATCGATACGGAAACCACGTCCCTAGACGCGATGAACGCCGCGCTGGTCGGCATCAGTATTGCGTTTCAAGCAGGCGAAGCAGTTTACATCCCCGTAGGACACAGCCTGACCGCCGCGCCCGAACAACTTGATTTGCAAGACGTATTAGGTCGTCTGAAACCGCATTTGGAAAACCCCGCACTGAAAAAAATCGGGCAAAACCTCAAATACGACCAACACGTTTTCGCCAACTACGGCATCGTCCTGAACGGCATTGCCGGCGACGCCATGCTCGCTTCCTACATCATCGAGAGCCATCTCGGACACGGTTTGGACGAATTATCCGAACGCTGGCTCGGCTTGGAAACCATTACCTACGAATCGCTGTGCGGCAAAGGCGCGAAGCAAATCGGTTTTGCCGATGTCGCCATCGGGCAGGCGACCGAATACGCCGCCCAAGACGCCGATTTCGCCCTGCGCCTCGAAGCACACCTGCGCGCGCAAATGGACGCCAAACAGCTTGAGATGTATGAAAAAATGGAGCTGCCCGTCGCGCAGGTATTGTTTGAAATGGAACGCAACGGCGTACAAATCGACCGCGCCGAACTCGCCCGCCAAAGCGCAGAACTCGGCGCCGAACTGATGAAGCTCGAACAAGAAGCCTACGCCGCCGCAGGCCAGCCGTTCAACCTCAACTCGCCCAAACAGCTTCAAGAAATCCTGTTCGACAAAATGGGCATCCCCACCAAAGGCCTGAAAAAAACCGCCAAAGGCGGCATTTCCACCAACGAAGCCGTGCTCGAACAGCTCGCGCCCGACTACCCTCTGCCCAAAATCATCCTGCAAAACCGCAGCCTGGCGAAACTCAAATCCACCTACACCGACAAACTGCCCGAAATGATTTCCCCCAAAGACGGCCGCGTGCATACCACCTACGCCCAAGCCGTCGCCATTACCGGCCGCCTCGCCAGCAACAACCCCAATCTGCAAAACATCCCCATCCGCACCGCCGAAGGCCGCCGCGTGCGCCGCGCCTTCACCGCACCGCAAGGCAGCGTCATCGTTTCCGCCGACTATTCCCAAATCGAGCTGCGCATCATGGCGCACCTTTCCGGCGACAAAACCCTCATCGCCGCGTTCCAAAACGGTGAAGACGTACACCGCCGCACCGCCGCCGAAGTATTCGGCATCGCCCCCGAAAACGTCTCGTCCGAACAACGCCGCTACGCCAAAACCATCAACTTCGGCCTCATTTACGGCATGGGCCAATACGGCCTCGCCAAATCGCTGGGCATAGACAACCTGTCCGCCAAAACCTTCATCGACCGCTACTTCGCCCGCTACCCCGGCGTCGCCGAATACATGCAGCGCACCAAAGAACAAGCCGCCGCCCAAGGCTTCGTCGAAACCCTGTTCGGCCGCCGCCTCTACCTGCCCGACATCCATAACAAAAACGCCAACGCCCGCGCCGGAGCCGAACGCGCCGCCATCAACGCCCCCATGCAAGGCACCGCCTCCGACCTCATCAAACGCGCCATGATAGACGTGTCCCGCTGGCTTTCAGACGACCTCTTACAAAGCAAATTGATTATGCAGGTGCATGACGAACTGGTGCTGGAAGTACCTGAAGCCGAACTGAATTTGGTGAAAGAAAAACTGCCGCAGATTATGGCGAAAGTGGATGAAGGAATGTTGAACGTACCGCTGGTGGCGGAGGTTGGCGTAGGAATGAATTGGGAAGAGGCGCATTGAGACGGTATGGCGTTTAACAGATTTTTGAGAAAGGGATAAAGTGATGGATGTTCGAGATTTAATTAAAGAAGGTGTAGCGTTATTCAATAACAACAAATTTGACGAAGCGATTGAGAAGCTGAATCAGGCTTTAGATGGAATTGAAGATAAAAATAGCCAAATTCAAGAGCAAAACGATATTCAGTTTTGGCTTGGCTGTTGCTATTTAGAGCAGGCGAAGCAAGCCGAAGGAAAGGATGTAGCTGAGTTGTTTGAGCAGGCAGTTGAACATTTCCAATATCAATTGAGGCTTGCCGAGCAGCTGGCAGATAAGCAAAACAGCCTTCAACAACAAACCTATGCCCAATTTTGGCTAGGCCGCTGCTCTTTTGAGCGGGCGAAGCGAGCTAAAGGAAAGGATGCAGTTGAGTTGTTTGAGCAGGCAGTTAAACATCACCAACAGCAATTGAGGCTTGCCGAACAGCTGGAAGACAAGCAAAACAGTCTTCAACAACAAACCCATGCCCAATTTTGGTTAGGCCGCTGCTCTTTTGAGCAGGCGATGAAAGCCAAAGGCAAGGAAGCGGCTAAGTTGTTTGAGCAGGCAGTTGCATATTTCCAACAGCAATTGAGTCTTGCCGAGCAGCTGGCAGACAAGCAAAACAGTCTTCAACAACAAACCCATGCCCAATTTT
>NZ_AJMT01000137.1:0-12991 GCF_000260655.1 Neisseria sicca VK64 | reverse complement strand
ATTTTATAGTGGATTAAATTTAAATCAGGACAAGGCGACGAAGCCGCAGACAAGATAGTACGGCAAGGCAGCGCCGTACTGGTTTAAAGTTAATCCACTATACAGAATCCGCCATATCCCTCCACGATAAAAAGGTCGTCTGAAAACCATGTTTCAAGTTTTCAGACGACCTTTGTTTTTCAAAACGGAATCAACCGCCGCATGCGCCGCAGCAACCGCCTTCGCTGTGTCCGCCACGTTTTTCTTCGTTGTTGACTACGGGCAGCTCGACTTCTTCAGACTGTTCTTTTTTGTCTTCGGGCAGGTCGTTGACTTTGATTTTGTTTTCTTCTGACATTTTGGGCTCTCTTTAAAAAAGGTGGAAAGGTGTGCCACGATACCATCGGGCGGCGGATAAACCAAGTCGGATTTAAGATTTTTTGCGATTCGGTTTGATGAATCGCAAATCGTGCCGGTTTGGAATGGTTGATGCGCGGCTGATGTGAGAACGGGACGCTGGTTATCGCGTCCCGCTTGGGTTTTCAGACGACCTTTGGGCATCAGTTCAGGCGGTTTTTTTTACCGAACCAAACGAAACCGATCGCGCCCAAAACAATCATCGGCACGCTCAACCATTGTCCCATCGACAAGCCTAAGGTGAGCAGGCCGAGATAGTCGTCGGGCTGGCGGGCATATTCGGCGATGAAGCGGAAAAAGCCGTAGCCGCCGAGGAAGAGGGAGGCGACTTGTCCGGTCGGGCGCGGTTTTTTGGAGAAAATCCATACGACGATGAAGAGGCAGATGCCTTCAAGCGCGAATTGGTAGAGTTGCGAAGGGTGGCGCGGCAGCACATGGTATTGCTGCATCCATTCCGCCCAAAGCGGGTTGCGCACGGCGGCGTTGAGGTCTTCTGCGCGCGCTTGTGGGAAGCCCATTGCCCAAAAGGCGTTGATGTCGGTAATACGGCCCCAGAGTTCGCCGTTGATGAAGTTGCCGATACGGCCGGAAGCCAAACCCAGCGGAACGAGCGGTGCGACGAAATCCATGGTTTTCAAGGTGCTGATTTTGTGTTTGCGGCTGAACAGCCACATGGCGATGACGACGCCTAAGAAGCCGCCGTGAAACGACATGCCGCCTTCCCAGATTTTGAGCATTTCGAGCGGATGGTCGAGGTAGTATGAGAATTTGTAAAACAGGATATAGCCGAGCCGTCCGCCGAGGATGACGCCCAACACGCCCCAAGTCAGGAAGTCGTCGAGCATTTCTTGGGTAAAGGCGGTGTTGCCTTGTTTGATGCGGCGGCGGCCCAGCCATAAGAAAAGCATAAAGCCGACGATATAGCTGAGGGCATACCAGCGGATGGCGATAGGGTCGATTTTGATGGCAATAGGATTGAACTTCGGATGTATCATCATGATGTGTGTTCCTTATGGGAAGGGCAGTTTATGTGTTTTAGCCCGACAAAGGTCGTCTGAAAATGCCGATTGGGATTTTCAGACGACCTTTTGTGTGATAGGGAAAAATAATTATCGTAAATCATCGACAACGTTCAAAACAGCCGACAACATGGCTTCGCCCAAACGCAGGGAGCGTTGGCCGTTCCAGCCGAAGTCGTCGTCGGGCAGGTTGGCATTGTCTTTAAACGGCATTTCGAGCGTATAGGCGAGGCAGTCGAAACGGTTGCCCACCCAGTTGGTCGCGAGCGTCATGTTTGCCTGACCGGGCGCGTCTTTTTCATAACCGTATTCGTCTTGGAAGTCGGGGCTGGCGGAGAGTAGGGCGGTTTTGAACTGCGTTTCCAGCGCGGCAATGCGCGGATTGTAGTTCGGCACGCCTTCCGTACCGGCGACAAAGACAAACGGCAATGCTTCGTCGCCGTGAATGTCTAGGAACAAATCCACGCCGGTTTCCAGCATTTTTTCGCGCACGAGGAAGACTTCCGGGCTTTTTTCCAAAGTCGGGTTTTCCCATTCGCGGTTGAGGTTTGCGCCGGCGGCATTGGTTCGCAGGTTGCCCAATACCGAGCCGTCGGGGTTCATGTTCGGCACGATGTAGAACGTGGCGCGGTCGAGCAGGGTGCGCGCGGTCGGGTCTTGCGGATCGAGCAGACGGCCGAGCAGGCCTTCGATAAACCATTCCGCCATCGTTTCGCCCGGGTGTTGGCGGGCGATAATCCAGATTTTCATGTCGCTTTCGACTTGGTTGCCGATGGTCAGCAGGTTGATGTCGCGGCCTTGTACGGTGCTGCCCAAGTCGTCGATGCGGCAAAGCCCGCTGCCTTGCGCGTCGCCCAAGAGGTTTAAATGCTGTTCGTGGGAATAAGGCTCGAAATAGGCGTAGTAAACGCTGTTGGAAAGCGGGGTATGGTTGATGGTCAGCACGCCGTTTTCGTATTCGGTCGGGACACGGAACCAATTTTGGCGGTCGTAAGAGGCGCACGCCTGATAATCTTCCCAGCCTTGCGGATAAGCCGAATCCACCGCATTTTCAAAGTGCATCACGCAATTCTGATACGCCGCACCTTGCAGGCGGAAGTAAAACCATTGGGCAAAATCGGAAGCGTTGTCCGGACGCAGGGCGAGGCGGATATTGGCAGGGTCGGTCAGGTCTTTGACGACGACGGAGCCGGCATCAAATTGAGTGCTGATTTTAATCATGGGAAAGTCCTCGGTATATCGGGCGAACCGGATAACCGTTGTTTGAAAAAATGTGTGGGCGATACCGCGTCCGTCGGCGACGGCAAACCGATATGCCCGAATCCGTTGATTCTACCATTCCGACGGGCGCGTCCTCAACCGATAAGGGGCGGGGAATGTTGTTTCAGACGACCTTTGACGTTAAGATAGGTCAGATTCACTTTAAATCTGGACAAGACGGCGAAGCAGCAAACAGTTGCGAAGCTGATTTTTACTGATTCAAAGGTAATCCGCTATAATGATTAAATTGTTAATAATGAGACACGATTATGAGCGAATCCCACCCCATTTCCGCAGCCGACAAAGCGCGCATTTTAGCCGAAGCCCTGCCGTATATCCGCCGTTTTTCCGGCTCCGTCATCGTCATCAAATACGGCGGCAACGCCATGACAGAGCCTGCTTTGAAAGAAGGTTTCGCCCGCGATGTCGTTTTGCTCAAACTGGTGGGCATCCATCCCGTCATCGTCCACGGCGGTGGCCCGCAAATTAATGAAATGTTGGAAAAAATCGGTAAAAAAGGCGAGTTCGTGCAAGGCATGCGCGTGACCGACGGCGAAACGATGGACATCGTCGAAATGGTGTTGGGCGGTCATGTGAATAAAGAAATCGTCTCGCTGATTAATTTGCAGGGCGGACGCGCGGTCGGCGTCACCGGACGCGACAACCATTTCATCAAAGCGAAAAAACTGCTGGTCGATACGCCCGAACGGGCAGGCGTGGACATCGGACAAGTCGGCACGGTCGAAAGCATAGACGTGCGCCTGATTGAAGGATTGATCGAACGCGGCTGCATCCCCGTCGTTGCGCCCATCGGCGTTGGCGCAAAAGGCGAAGCGTTCAACATCAACGCGGATTTGGTTGCAGGCAAACTGGCGGAAGAGTTGAACGCGGAAAAGCTGCTGATGATGACCAATATCGCCGGCGTGATGGACAAAGAAGGCAACCTGCTGACCAACCTTACCCCAAGCCGTATCGGCGAATTAATCGCAGACGGCACACTCTACGGCGGTATGTTGCCCAAAATCAGCTCCGCCGTCGAAGCGGCAAGCAACGGCGTCAAAGCCACACACATCATCGACGGCCGCCTGCCCAACGCGCTTTTGCTGGAAATCTTCACCGATGCGGGCATAGGCTCGATGATTTTGGGTGAAAGGTCATAACGACCCGCAGATGAGTCAAGGCTTGCCGAACAGCAGGCCTTGTAAATGCCCGAATACTAAATACACAAAAGGTCGTCTGAAAACCTGTTTCAACGTTCATAGAGAATGCTGAAACGGATTTTCAGACGACCTTTTTATGACAGGATAGCCTACAAACTCAACATCTTATTTTTGATGCAGCTTGCCGACATATTCGACTTCCTCGCGGCTGCCCATGACGACGGCTACGCGTTGGTGCAGACCTGTGGGGACGATGTAGAGCATGTTTTCCAAAGCATTGCTTGCCGCCGCGCCTGCCTGTTCCAAAATCAGGCTCATCGGATTGGCTTCGTACATCAGGCGCAGTTTGCCGGGTTTGGACGGATCGCGTTTGTCTTGAGGATACATGAAGACGCCGCCGCGCATCAGGATGCGGTGGATTTCTGCGACCATGCTCGCTACCCAGCGCATATTGTAATTTTTACCGCGAACGCCCGTATCGCCTGCCAGCAGCTCGTTAATATATTGCTGCATAGGGGCTTGCCAGTGGCGGGTGTTGGACATATTGATGGCAAACTCTTTGGTCGATGCCGGAACTTGCGGGTTTTCTTTGGTTAGGACGAATTCGTTGTTTTCGTTGAGCGTGAACACGAAAACGCCGTGTTTCAAAGTGAACACCAATTGGGTTTGCGGGCCGTACAAAACATAACCTGCCGCCACTTGGTCACGGCCTTTTTGCAGGAAGGATTCGGTATTCAGACGACCTTCGGGCTTGGCGAGTACGGAAAAAATCGTGCCGACGGAAATATTGACGTCGATATTGGACGAGCCGTCCAGAGGGTCGAACAGGACGAGATAGCCGCCGTTTTCGTTGGCTGCTACAAAAGTATCCTCTTCCTCGCTTGCCAAACCGGCGACATGGGCGTTTTTTTTCAAGACGTCAATCAGGATATCGTTGGCAATCACATCCAGCTTTTTCTGATCTTCGCCCTGAATATTGCCCGTACCCGCCATGCCCAACACGCCGGCGAGTGCGCCCAAGCGGACTTTGCCGCTGATGTCGGAGCAGGCGGCGACAATGGATTCGAGGACGCTGCCCAATTCGGCAGGAATGCTGTTTTGCTGTAAATGCTGCGGTAGGAATTGCGCTAATGTTTTCATATCGGACTCGGTTTCTGGCTATAAAAAAGAAAAGGTCGTCTGAAAATGGTTTTCAGACGAGGTCGGTATTTATTTTTTGCTTGAAGGGGCGGAGGCGGCGCCTATCATTTCTTTGGCGCATTCGACCGCGCTTTGTTTGATTTTGGTTTTCAACTCGCCGCCGACTTCGCCGCCGATCAGTTTCGACATATCGTCGATGGATATCTGGTCTGCGGTTTTTTCCGAAGCGCACGAACAGATTTGCTGTATGGTATCAGACGGTATCGCGCTGCTTTTCGGCGCTTTTTCCACGCAGATGGCTGTCGCGCTGCTGATGAAATGGCCGCGCAATTCTTCGCCGAAGGTTTCTTGTACCGTATCTTGAACCGAACGTTCGCAGGAGCATAGAAAAAGCGTGCAAAGGGAAGCCAAAAGCAATGAAGCGAGATGTCTGATCGTCATGATTTGAAAGCGTGAAAACAATGTAGTGAATTGTAGTTTAAATCGGAAGCCCATGCCACAGGATTTCCCGCCGGTATCTTGGTTCGACGGGATAATATCGATTATTTTATGCAACTGTTTAAGACGAAGCGCGCGCCGTCGTCTTGTGCCAGTATGTCGGTCAACGCGGGAAGGTTGTTTTTCAGCAGTTCCGGCAGCAGGTAGGGCGGGTTGATGATAAACATGCCGCTGCCGTGCATCCCGAATCCGTCCGGACGCGGGGTGTGGACGTGCAGCTCGGCGTGCAGGTAGCTCTCGGGCATCAGCTTTTGCAGCTGCTCGGGCAGCTTGCGGCTTTCTTCTCGGCTCAAGCAGGGATACCAAACCATATAACAACCCTGCTCAAAGCGTTTGAGCGCGTCTTTTAAAGTTTGGACAACGCGCTGATAGTCTTGTTTTTCTTCATACGGAGGGTCTATCAGGACAACAGCGCGGCGCAGCGGCGGGGGTAACAGTGAAATCAGACCGCGAAAACCGTCTGCCTGCATTATTTGCCCGCGCCTGCCCAAGCGCGCCTCTTCCATATTGTTTTTCAGATGTTGGAAATCGGCAGGGTGCAGCTCAAACAAACGCAGTTTGTCGCTGTCGCGCGTCAGGGCTTGGGCAAGCCACGGCGAACCGCAATAGCGTTGCTCTTGTGGGAGTATGGCATTCAGACGGGCGATGAAGGCGGACAGCTCGGGCGGCAGATGTTCCGCTTCTTGAAGCAACCGGATGCCTTGTCTGTATTCGCCGACTTTTTGCGCTTCGCTGCCGCTCAAGTCATATAAACCCGCGCCGCTGTGGGTATCGATATACCAATAGGGCTTGTCTTTTTGATTGAAGTAATCAAGCGTCAGGAAAAGGATGAAATGCTTGATCATATCGGCATGGTTGCCGGCATGGAAGGCGTGGCGGTAGCTGAGCATAAGAGGTCGTCTGAAAAGGGAAAAATGGATTATATAGGCAAATAAACAGTGTATCCAAACAGGCTTTCCCGCAGTATCCCAATGGCTGAACGATAAATCAAAAGTTTATGACGCTTTTGACTTAGCCGTTTTCAGACGACCTTTCGGGTTCAAATGCCCTGGTATCATCATCTGCCGTTTCATTTTTCCGATATTGCCCCGGCGAAATCCCGTATTGTTTTTTAAACGCTTTGCCAAAGTGTGTTTCGGATTGGAAGCCGACGTTCAGGGCGACGGACAGGATGGAATCGGCGGTTTGCCGCAGCAATACGGCGGCTTGGCGCAGGCGGATGAGGTTGACGAAGGCGTGGGGGCTGATGCCGGTTTGCTGTTTGAACAGGCGCATCAGTTGGGCGCGGGAAAGGTTGGCAAGCGCGGTCATTTTTTCGATGTTCCATTCGTCTTCTGGGCGGCTGACGACGGTTTGGATGAGCTGGCGCAGACGTTTGTCGCGCAGGCCGTTGAGTATGCCGCCTAATGGTGCTTCTCCGCCTTGTTCGAGATGGGCGCGGACGATGAGGACGAGAAGGACGGAGGAGAGGGCATTGACGATGGCACGCGAGCCGGAAAGCGTGTGCGCGCTTTCATATTGCAACATGGAGATAAGGCATTGTAGCGAGGGATGGTCCATCTTGATAAGGACGGTTTCGGGCAGGTCGTGCATGATGTCAGCGTGTTCGTCGTATTCGAAACGAGCGCAGAACAAATCCAGCCCTTTTTCGCCGCCGCTACCTGAAGATTCGATGGTAAACGCGCCGTCGTTGCCGATATGAATGGTATCGCCGCAGTTGTTGCAGTCTGCTTCGCTGCTGATAATGTGTTCGGCGCTGCGCGGGAAAAAGATAAGGTCGCCGGTTTGCAACAGCCGCGCTTCGGGTTCGCCTTCGATTTTGATGTAGCTTTCTCCGGCGACGACAAGGTGCGCGATGCCGTGCGCGCGCCTGCGTTCATGCGGGGCGTACCATTTGTCGCGGAACAGGCATTGTATGTCCACGCTGCCGGTGATTTGCGCCAGTTCGATGAGTTTGTCCAAGGTGTCCATAAGTGTTTTTTGCAAGTGAATGAGATGATTTGACGATTATAATAGTCAAATTATTGCAATAATGCCATTCATCGGATGTAAAGATGGCGGATTAAATTGAAATCTGCCATGCAAGAACAACATCCTTCATTTGCAAACACATTAGAAAGGAAATCAAAATGTTTCAAAATTGGCCCGAACACACCGCACACGTTAAAAAATCATTCGGCGAGCTGGGTAAAAACCACCCGAAAATGCTGCAAGCCTACGGCGCGCTGGAACAAGCCGCCGCAGCCGAAGCATTGGATGCGAAAACCCGCGAGCTGATTGCCCTCGCCGTCGCCATCACTACCCGTTGCGAAAGCTGCATCAGCGTACACGCCGCCGCAGCCGCCAAAGCGGGCGCGACTGAAAGCGAAATCGCCGGCGCGCTGGCGACCGCCATTTCCTTGAACGCAGGCGCAGCCTACACTTATGCCCTGCGTGCTTTGGAAGCGGTTGACGCGCAGCGTTGATTTTGTCTCAAAGGGTCGTCTGAAAAAACTCCCGTTTCAGACGACCCTGATTTATATGAAAGAAATTAAAAAATGTGTATGAATAAAGAAGAATGTTATAAAAAATTTATTTTAAATGATCAGTTTATTAAGTTGTATAGAGGGATTGGTATTGATAAAGTCAAGAAAGACTTAAAAATTGAGGAAGAGGAAAATTGCGAAGAAGCTATATTAAATAATATATTTATGTTGGGATGTAAATCTAATTATTTTGTTGTTCAGAATCATTCTATTTCAACTAATATTGATGATAGTATATATAGACTTGTAGAAGATTCAGATGAGGAAGTTTTTAAAAAAATATTTAAAAAAATTCAGGAAGAAATCGCAAATAATAAAGATGAGTTTCAAATATTTGTTGATGGTAACAGAGAGTTTATTTCTTGGCTACAAGAATCCAGTAAACTTGAGATAGCTATAAATAATATCCAGAAATTAGAGCATAAAAATAAGATACTGATTAGAGATTATTATTTGGCAGTATTACATCAGTTTGAATCCCGGGAATATCATAAAAAATCGGCATTAATTTCGGCAACAACTAAGTATGGTGCAGCAAAATATTTTATGACAGATGGGTTTGATGAGTCCTTTAAAGGAGGAATTATCATACAATATATCTTACCTAAAGCTAGAATCCATGAGTTTGCTATTCCAAATTTTATTTATAAAAACTCAGATATAATTGAAAAATTGGAGGAAATGTCTCTTCCTGATATAAAACAACCACCATATGAGGATGAAGAAGAATATTCCGTTAAAAGAGCTTTGTTCCCTCATTTTATTTTAAGTATTGATTTATATGATGAAAATATAAAAAAGTATAAAACAATCTACAATCCAGAAATATGTAAATGCAATATAGAAGAAGTTTTAAAATCAGGATTTTCTATAGATCAAGGTAATTTTGATGAGTTTATAAGGAAAGTTAGGTATAAATCTTATACTCAACAAGATAATGACGGAAATTTCAAGGAGGCAAGTGTTGATTAGACAGAAAGATGAAATTAGAACGAATTAAGATTTGGAGGCTTAGTCGCTATTTTCCTAATCTAGACTACTTTGTTCTACTCACAGCCATTACTTAGACATCTAGACATTGCTTTTTGCCGCCGAACCGTTTAGATTGATATTTTTGTTCAACCGTTTGGAGAAACAACCATGAAAAAATTGCTGACTGCCGCGCTGACTGCCGCCGCACTTGTCCTGCCTGCCGCCGTATCCTATGCCGCGCCCTCCGCCAAAGCCGCTAGCGCGCAACCTGCCAAAGCAAAAGGCGTATGGATTGACGTACGTTCCGAAGAAGAATTCAAATCCGGCCACCTGCAAGGCGCGGTCAATATTCCGCACGACCAAATCGTCGAACGCATCAAAAGCGTCAGCCCCGACAAAAACGCGCCCGTCAACCTCTACTGCCGCAGCGGCCGCCGTGCCGAAGCCGCGCTTACCGAGTTGAAAAAAGCAGGCTACACCAACGTAACCAACCACGGCGGTTACGAAGACTTGGTGAAAAAAGGTTTGAAATAACCAGCAACAAGGTCGTCTGAAACGTTTCAGACGACCTTTTATCCAAGGAAAAACATGAAACCGATACGCACCTTCGCCGCAGCCGCCATCCTCGCCGCCCTGACCGCCTGCGCTTCACACGGCGGCGATGCCGCCCGACAACCTGATTCCCGACAAAGTTCCGCCATGAATCAAACCCATACCGCCATCAGCAAATACAGTTTCGACGATACCGTCCGCCGTTTGGAAACCGCCGTCAAAGAAAAAGGCATGACCGTGTTCGCCGTCATCGACCACCAAGCCGCCGCGCATCAAAGCGGTTTGGACATGCAGCCCGCGAAAGTCATCGTCTTCGGCACGCCCAAAGCCGGCACGCCGCTGATGCAAAAAGACCCCGCCTTCGCCCTGCAACTGCCGTTGCGCGTCCTCGTTACCGAAACCGACGGCGCAGTCCAAGTCGTGTTCAACGACACGCGCGCGCTGGTGTCGGGCAGCAAAATCGAGTTTGCCGAAGTGGAAAACACGCTCGCTAATGCTGAAAAGCTCATCCGTAAAACGGTAGCGGAATAGGGATAAGCCAAATAATCGAAAGGTCGTCTGAAACCGAAAAAAGGTTTCAGACGACCTTTTACAAAATAATGTGCCGAGGTCGTCTGAAAAATTGTTCGACGATATCGGCACATTATTTTTTAAGACAACTCAGTTCCCAAGCCTTTTGCGGTTGCGGTAGGATTAGATTTGCGCGGGTATATCTACTGCGCAGGCGAAAACGCATCCGAATAGAAGGTTGTCTCAGGCAGGTTGCATTGTGCGGTCAACACGGATTTCGCGCTTTCGGTCATGGCGACGGAACCGCAGGCATAAACTTCATAACCGCTCAAGTCAGGGTAATCTTTTGCGGCGGCGGTTTGGACGTATCCTTTTTCGCCTTGCCAATCCTCAGCGGCTTTTGATAGGACGGGGGTGAAGCGGGCGTTTTTCAGACGACCTGTCAGTTCTTGAGCTTCTTCGAGTGAGTACAAATCATCTTGGTGACGCGCGCCCCAGTAGAAATGGACGGCGCGGCTGCTGTCTTGGCGGATAAGGTCGAGCAGGATGCTGCGGATGGGGGCATAGCCTGTACCGGTTGCCAAAAGGATGATGGGTTTGCCGCTGTCTTCTTGCAAGGTAAACGAACCGAGCGGGCCTTTGATGCGGACGATGCCTTTTTCTTTGACTTTGGGTTCGCTACCGAAAATCATTTCCGAGCAGACGCCGTTTTCGCGCCTGCGGATGTGCAGTTCCAAAATGCCTTCTTGGTCGGGCGAATTGGCGATGGAGTAGCTGCGGCTGACGTTGCCCGGCAGCAGTAAATCAATATATTGCCCGGCATAGAAAGCAAACGGCGGGGCTTTGGGCAGGGCAAGTTTCAGGAGGGCGACATCATGTTTGAAAACCATGCTTTCAATGCGGGCGGGCAGGGTGCGGACGGGTAGCGCATTGGCGTTGTAGCCGGGGATGTTGATGCTGATGTCGCTTTGCGCAGTGGTGCAGCACATCAAAATCTTGCCTTGGGCTTTTTCTGCTTCGGATAAAGCCTGTTCCGAGTGTTCGCCCATTTGAATATCGCCGCTCACCAGTTCGGCTTTGCATTGACCGCAGGCACCGCTTTTGCATGAATGGGGCAGATTGAGGTTTTGACGGGCGGCAGCGGCTAAAACGGTTTCGCCGTCGTTGGCGGTAAAGGTGGTTTGGTCGGGTAGGGTAATGGTATGGGTCATAGCTTGGTGTGGTTTGAATAGATTAAGTTAAAAGGTCGTCTGAAAAATCAGCTTTCAGACGACCTCCGTTTGCGGAAGACAGTCTACAACGGATAACGGCAGCCGATATAGCCCTTATCTGAATCACCCCTTATTACATCTGCTTTAAATACAGCAGGAAAGCCAAAATATTTCCATACCTTCAATTTTTTATTGGGGTCTGTTATCGATTTTTCGACAGCAGGCACACTATAGCCCAATGTATCCAGTTTTTTAGGTGTCGTTTTGGATGTGCTATTTTGTCCCTTTAGCTGTTGCGTCAGCTCTTGAAGGTCTTCCTGATATTTCTGACGGTATAGTGAATGCAATTTGGGATATCGTGCCCAATCAATTTCCAAATAGACAGCATTGTTGCGAATAGCGACATACTGACCTTCTACTTCTTTTCCATCTAAGGGATTGGCAAGATGCACCTTAAACGGCAAGCGGTAACGGTAAGTAATATTATCGATTTCATTGACAAAACGTCCTACATTTTCTCCGGCACGTTCATTTGGATCAAGATAACCAGTGAAATTTTCCGGAATCCAAAACGAAAAATCCAACGATGACACCTTGCAACGCAATACATCCTGTACTGTTTGAGGAGTAAAAGGCTGAGGCTGATCGGCGTAATTTTTTGCAAATGAGGAAGTTGTTACCAGTAATAGTACTGCAGGTAATATTATTTTCATCTTACACCTTAATTTGTAATGGCTTGAAGGTCGTCTGAAAACCAAGCTTTAATAGAATTAAAACCTATACCTTGCTTTCAGCCGGTCTGGCAAGACTGGCTTATAGTGGATTCACTTTAAATCAGGACAAGGCGACGAAGCCGCAGACAGTACAGATAGTA
The DNA here is from genome assembly GCF_000260655.1 of Neisseria sicca VK64. GTDB lineage: Bacteria > Pseudomonadota > Gammaproteobacteria > Burkholderiales > Neisseriaceae > Neisseria > Neisseria sicca_B. Next base: position 874 of record NZ_AJMT01000137.1, on the reverse strand, counting down.
CGGAACCGATTCACTTGGTGCTTCAGCACCTTAGAGAATCGTTCTCTTTGAGCTAAGGCGAGGCAACGCCGTACTGGTTTAAAGTTAATCCACTATAAAACACGCATCATGCGTCCTTTTTGTCTTTGATACGTCGTCTGAAACCCGACGACAAAGAAACCGTCAATCTTCTTCCCCTTCCGGCAAACCTTTATCCTGCAAAGCAGATTCTTGGGCGGTTTCCGCCAAATCGCGTTGCAGGCGTTTGGTGGTTTTGACGCCCAGCGCGCGCAGTTTCTCGGCGCGGCTGACGAGGTTGCCGCGTCCTTGCGAGAGCTGTTTGTAGGCTTGTTGGAACTGGCTTTGCGCTTGGTCGATGTTTTTGCCGACGGCCTCGAGCGTTTGGACGAAGCCGGTGAATTTGTCGTAAAGCCTGCCGCCTTCAGCCGCGATGGCGAGGGCGTTTTGGTTTTGCTGTTCGTTGCGCCAGATGTGGGCGACGGTGCGCAGGGTGGCGAGCAGCGTACTCGGGCCGACCGGCATGATGCGCTTGTCAAAACATTCTTGGAACAGGGCGGCATCGTGTTGCAGGGCGAGCAGGTAGGCAGGTTCGACGGGGATGAACATAAACACGAAGTCCAGCGTGCGCACGCCTTCGAGGTCGGTATAGTCTTTTTGCGACAGGCTGCGGATGTGGGCGCGGATGCTGGCGACGTGGGCGGCAAGTTCGCGCTCGGCGGTTGCGGCGTCGGCGGCTTGGGTATAGCGGACGTAGGCGGTCAGCGAGACTTTGGAGTCGATGACGATTTGTTTGCCTTCGGGCAGGTTGACGAGGACGTCGGGCTGGAGGCGGCGCGCGCCGTCTTCTTCTTGGCGGACGGCGGCGGCTTGGACG
>NZ_AJMT01000136.1:0-51271 GCF_000260655.1 Neisseria sicca VK64 | reverse complement strand
TAAAGTTATAGTGGATTAAAATAAAAATGAGACAAGGCGGCAACGCCCGCCGTGTACGGGTAGTACATAAGGGCGTTGGCAACGCCGTATCATTGCAATTTTAATCCACTATACAAAAGGTCGTCTGAAACCATTTCAGACGACCTTTCTGCTTCCTAGCTATCCATATTTAACCGCAACCGCCGCATTTGCCGCAGCCGCTGCTGCAATCGCGTTTTTTCGGTTTGAATACGAATTTTCGCAAGAGGAAGAATATGCAAGTGAGCATAATCAAGCCGACGATAATATATTGAGTCATGACGATAGTATCCTTGAAGAAATTTGGTAAACCACAAATGCGGCAAAATAAGCCATCAGGAACAAATAGCCTGTAATCATAAGCATATTTTTCGTGGATTTGGTTTCGCGTTTAATTACGGTTAAAGTCGCGGCACACATCGGAGCATACACATACCAAGCCAGGAAGGCGAAGGCGGTTGGCAAACCCCAGTTGTTGTGTACGATCGGAATCAGCGCGTTTTGTACGGCGTCTTCAGACGACGCGCTGACGGCATAGACCGTACCCAGTGCGGCAACAACGACTTCACGCGCGGCAATGCCTGGAATCATGGCGATACACATTTCCCAAGTGAAGCCCAGCGGGGCGAACAATGGTTGGATAGCGTGGCCGAGCATACCCGCCAAGCTGTAGTCGATTGCCGCGCCTGTTGCACCTGCGGGCGGTTGCGGCCAGCTTACCAAGCCCCACAAAACTACGGCAAGGGCGAAGATAATCGTACCGGCGCGTTTGAGGAAGGCTTTTACCCTGTCCCACAGGCTGGTCATGATGTGTTTGAAGTTGGGCGTGCGGAAAGTCGGCAGCTCCATCAAGAGCGGGAATTGCTGCACGTTGCCTTTCATACGCGCCAAGCGTTTCATGATATACGCTGCCAAGGCGGCAGACAGGATGCCTGCGAGATAGAGGATGAACAGCGTCAGTCCTTGCAGGTTGAAAATCCCGCCTACGGTGCGATTAGGAATGACGGCGGCGATAATCAGCGCGTAAACGGGCAGCCGCGCGGAGCAGGTCAGCAGCGGGGCGACGGCGATGGTAACGAGGCGTTCGCGCGGGTCATTAATCGTACGCGCCGACATAACGGCGGGAACGGCACAGGCGAAACTCGACAGGAGCGGGATGAATGAGCGTCCGGACAGGCCGCTTTTCGCCATCACGTTATCCAGCAGGAAAGCCGCACGCGGCAGGTAGCCTGAGTCTTCCAAAAGCAGGATGAAGGCGAACAAAATCGTAATCTGCGGCACGAACACCAACACGCTGCCCATACCGGCAATGACGCCGTTGACGAGCAAGTCGCTGAGGATGCCCGGCTCCATGTTGGCGCCTATCCATTCGCCCAGCGCGGTAAAGCCGCCTTCGATGGCGTCCATAATCGGCGCCGCCCATGTGTAAACCGCTTGGAACACCATAAACAGGATGACCAGCAGCATAATTATGCCCCAGACGGGGTGCAGCACGATGTCGTCGAGTTTTTTGTGCCATGCGGGCAGCGTCATCTGGGTGCGTACCACTTGTGCCAAAATCGATTCGACTTCTTGATAAAGTTTGTCGCTCTCCAGCGCCTCGAGCGTGCGTTCGGCAGAAGCGGGGTTGGCGGGGAAAGAGCGTTTGCGCGGCAGCTTCGCCACGGCTTCGCGTACCGCCTGTACGCCCGACGCGCTCACTGCGACTGTTTCCAAAACAGGTGCATCCAACAACTCGCTCAGTTTGGCGGCATCAATATTCAAACCCCTTCTGCGGGCAACGTCGCTCATGTTCAGCGACACCACCATAGGCAGTCCCAGCGTTTTCAGTTCCAAAATCATGCGCAGGGTCATACGCAGGTTGGTCGCGTCGGCAACGGCGATGATGGCGTCGGGCGGAATGCCCAGCTTGCCTACGGCGACATCTTTCGCCACCGCTTCGTCGGGGCTGGTCGTGCGTAAGCTGTATGTGCCCGGCAGGTCGATAATGCGGACGGCCGCATCGTCGAGGAAGGCACCCTCGCGCTTATCGACCGTTACGCCCGGATAATTGGCAACCTTGGCATGTGCGCCGGTCAAACCGTTGAATAAAACGGTTTTGCCGCAGTTTGGCGCGCCAATCAAGGCAAAATAGCTTAGTTCCATGAATTGAACTCTCCTTTTTTGATTGTTTGATAAGTTTGGAGTGGGATTTGGGGGAAAGGTTTTGAAATTGTGTTTTCAGACGACCTAGGTCGTCTGAAAAGGATGGGGCGGTCAGATTAAATCCGCCTATGCCGCATTTTCAAAATAGAAGCCTGCCTGCGTGTACGGCGGTCAGCCGTCAATCACATGGCACATAATTTTTCCCGCCTCTTCCTGCCGTAACGAGAATTGCGACTGGTTGCCCAAACGTACGGCAAACGGGCCGCGTCCGAATCCGCCGACGGCAATCACTTGCAACGGCATTCCACTTGAAAAGCCCAAGTCGGCAAGGCGGCGTGTAACCAGCGGGTCGAGTTCGCCGAAAGTCGAATTGGGGACGATGGAGTCGATGTGCGCGACTGCGCCTTTACTGAGTTTTGACAAAGGTATGGCAGACATAGTGTGTTTTACTTTCGTTGTCGATTGAAAAAAGAGACGGCAAGTAAAGACGAATCAGACACAGGGTAGCCAGAGGCATATCCCAACGCCCGTCCCCGCAAAAGAAGTAGTTTTGATTGTTTATCACTTTGTTTAATTTTGATAATAAATCTTGTTAACATAAAAATCAAATACAAAGCCACCAAGTTCCTGATTTTCAGACGACCTCTTGCGGCAAATCAAAAAAAGCGAATGATTTGACGGGAAAGTCGGGCAGGGCTATTGATAAGGTTTGCATTTGGATGTTTGATAGGCAGTAAAGAGAAAAGGAGCGAATGATGAAAATCTACACCGCCGCAGAAATGCGCGAACACGAACAAATGGCAGTCGATAAAGGCACGACTTTCGAGCAACTGATGGAAAACGCGGGACAAGCCGCCGCCGCGGATTTGCTGCGCCGTTTCCCCAAAGCAGGATGCGCGTTAATCGTTTGCGGCAAGGGCAACAACGGCGGCGACGGTTTGGTTATCGCGCGCGTGTTGTCGGAGCGGGATTGGCAGGTAGATGTTGTTTTCGTCTTGGGAGACAAACTGTCGCCGCTGGCGCAGTTGAACCGCGAGCGTTTGAATCATTCGGACGGCGTCAGCTTTATCCGCCCCGATGAACTGGAAGGTCGTCTGAAAACAGGTTACGACCTCGTTATCGAAGGCATTTTCGGGACAGGTTTCAGCGGCGCATTGCCCGAAACAGCTACCGCCGTCTGCCGCCTGCTGAATCAAGCCGACGGCTTCAAAATTGCGTTAGACGTCCCGACCGGGCTGAACTGCGACACCGGCGAAGCAGACAAAGACACCTTCCGCGCCGACCTGACTTACGCCTTCGCCGCCTACAAACCCGCGCATATGACTGACGCAGGCAAAGCATATTGCGGCGAAACCGTGTGTTTGGATATTGGGATAGAGTGAGAATATTTTATTGAGATGACGATGTTCGCGGCTATTTCCAGTTTTGCGCCAAGTAAATGCCCAATGCCGTCAGCAGGAACGAGCCGAAAACATGCAGGCAGACCGCTGAAAACGCCGTCGCCCAGCGTTGCGCCTGCATCAGGGTGACCATTTCCAATGAAAAACTGGAAAATGTCGTCAGGCTGCCGAGAAAACCGGTAATCAGTAAAAGCTTCCATTGCGGATTATCCAGCCATTCGGCGCAGATGCCGATTAAGAACGCGCCGATCCAGTTGGCGGCAAGCGTGCCTGCCGAAAACGGGACGGAGAGTGCGGCAAAGGCGAGAACGAGCAACCAGCGGGACAATGCGCCCAAAGCCGCGCCAAACGCAATCGCCATGACGTTTTGAAACATATTGAAATCCGGAGACAAGAAAAATCAAAAGGGTAGGGTTGGGGATTTTAACCGTATTTTGAACAGGCAAACAAAGGTCGTCTGAAAAGCATTTTAGGTTTTCACTTTGTTGAAACCATGCTTTCAGACGACCTTTTTTCGCCTTTCCTTCATCATATATAGCGGATTAAATTTAAATCAGGACAAGGTGAGGCAACGCCGTACTGGTTTAAAGTTAATCCACTATAAAACAACATTTCCCTACATTGTCTGTCATTTGATGTTTGTTAAAAATTTTGCCGCCTATTCGTGTTACGCTTCGCAAACAAATTGATTTTCCAAGGGAAAGGAGCAGGATATGCCGTCATTGAGAACGCAAATCGCCGGTTTTTCTTTTGACAACTGTCTGATGAACGCCGCTGGTGTGGCGTGTATGACCGTGGAAGAATTGGAAGAAGTCAGACAATCCGCCGCGGGCAGCTTCGTCACCAAAACGGCGACGCTGGAAGCACGGGTGGGCAATCCAGAGCCACGTTACCGCGATGTACCGCTGGGCAGCATCAATTCCATGGGTTTGCCGAATCAAGGCATTGATTACTATCTGGATTATTTGCTGAGCCTTCAAGAATCGCAGCCCGAACGGACATTTTTCCTCTCGCTGGTCGGTATGTCGCCCGATGAAACACACACGCTGTTGAAAAAGGTGCAAAACAGCGGTTTTAAAGGCATTACCGAACTCAACCTTTCCTGCCCGAACGTCCCCGGCAAGCCGCAAATCGCCTACGATTTTGAAACGACCGAGCGGATTTTGGGCGAAGCCTTCGGCTATTTCGACAAGCCTTTGGGCATCAAACTGCCGCCGTATTTCGACATCGTCCATTTCGACCAAGCGGCGGAAGTGTTCAACCGCCATCCGCTGAAATTCGTCAACTGCGTCAATTCCATCGGCAACGGCATGTATATCGAGGACGAATCCGTTGTGATCCGGCCTAAAAACGGCTTTGGCGGCATAGGCGGCGAATACATCAAACCGACCGCGCTTGCCAACGTCCACGCGTTCTACCAAAGATTGAATCCGTCCATCCAAATCATCGGCACAGGCGGCGTTTATACCGGTCGCGATGCGTTCGAACATATCTTGTGCGGCGCGAGCATGGTGCAAATCGGCACGGCGCTGCATCAGCAAGGTGTCGAAGTTTTCGAACGCGTCTCGCTTGGTTTGAAAGCCATCATGGCGAAAAAAGGCTATGAGAAGCTGGAAGATTTCAAAGGCAAACTGAAATATCTGGGGTAAGTCTGCTCAGATGAAGGGGAAAAGGTCGTCTGAAAACCATCATACGGTTTCAGACGACCTTTTATTACAAAACTGCTGCCGATAGGTTTCTTTGGAAAATTCGGATATCGGGGGAGGACGTTTTGATTGTTGTCATTTTGCTCATACGGCAGGCATCGAAATAGCGTGTAAAAGGCGTTTTAACATTTATCTCTATAAGCAGGTTTGTTACAATTTCGGGAAAATTTTAGTGGAACCGCAAAATGCTGATGAACTCATCCGCCATCCTCCCGCCCGCCATGCTCGGCATCCTCGGCGGCGGACAATTAGGCAGAATGTTTACCGTTGCCGCCAAAACCATGGGCTACAAAGTAACCGTACTCGACCCCGATCCGAACGCGCCGGCGGCGGAATTTGCCGACCGCCATTTGTGCGCGCCGTTTGACGATCAAGCCGCCTTGGACGAGTTGGCAAAATGCGCGGCAGTTACCACTGAATTTGAAAACGTCAATGCCGACGCGATGCGCTTTCTGGCAAAACATACCAACGTTTCCCCCAGCGGCGACTGCGTCGCCATCGCGCAAAACCGTATTCAGGAAAAAGCGTGGATACGCAAAGCAGGATTGCAAACCGCGCCGTATCAAGCGGTTTGCCGTTCAGACGACATCAGCGAAGCAAGCGCGCAATTTTTGCCCGGCATCCTGAAAACGGCTACGTTGGGCTACGACGGCAAAGGTCAAATCCGCGTCAAAACGGTGGACGAACTCAAAGCCGCGTTTGCCGAACACGGCAGTGTGGATTGCGTTTTAGAAAAAATGGTGGATTTGCGTGGCGAGATTTCCGTTATCGTATGTCGTCTGAACCATGAAAACGTTCAAACCTTCGACCCCGCCGAAAATATCCACGAAAACGGTATCTTGGCTTATTCCATCGTCCCCGCGCGACTGAGTGCCGATGTGCAGCAACAGGCGCGGCAGATGGCGCAACGCTTGGCGGACGAATTGGATTATGTTGGCGTGTTGGCGGTGGAAATGTTCGTCGTCGGCGACACGCATGAATTGGTCGTCAACGAAATCGCCCCGCGCCCGCACAATTCCGGCCACCATACGATAGATGCCTGCGCCGCAGACCAGTTCCAGCAGCAGGTACGCATTATGTGCAATCTGCCGCCCGCCGACACCAAGTTGCTTTCTTCATGCTGCATGGCGAATATTTTGGGCGACGTCTGGCAGGAAGACGGCGGCGAACCAAATTGGCTGCCGTTGCAAAGCCATCCGAATGCACACCTGCACCTGTACGGCAAAAAAGCCGCGCGGAAAGGGCGCAAAATGGGGCATTTCACCGTCTTGTCCGCCGATGCCGACACTGCTTTTGAAGCAGCAGGAAAATTACATCAAAGCCTTTGAATATAAAATATAATATCGGAAACAGCGTTCAGACGGCCCCCTGTCTGTTTATGAAGAAAACGTCGTCTGAACACGCATTACAATACATCTTACAACACATCTTGCCATGAGCCTTCTGACCATACTCCGTCCCGCAGTCGCGCAAGACTGCCAAGCCATACACAATGCCCATCTGCACGCCGTCCAATATACCTGCATCCGCAGTTACGACGATAAAGTATTGCATGCGTGGGAAGCCCTGCTCGATATCGACAGCTACCTCGAAACCATTTCCGATCCCGGCAAAGCCTTTTGGGTGGTGGAATACAGGGGGACCATACAGGGTTTTTTCCAAGTGGACTTCAAAGAAGCCCAATTGGACGCGTTGTATGTCCATCCCTTCGTCCATAATCACGGCTTGGGTACAGCCTTGCTGCGCCGTGCCGAAGAACTTGCCCATCAGGCGGGTTTGAGCTTTTTGAAACTGTACGCCTCGCTCAATTCCGTTCCTTTCTACCGCTTGAACCACTACGAATCTTTGGGTTCCGCCGTATTGCAGTTGAACAAAGACGTCAAGGTCAAGTGCGAACTGATGCGCAAATATCTATAAGCCGTTTTCAGACGACCTGTACACGGAGCGCCGAGGTCGTCTGAAAATGTGTTTTTCATGTTCAACCTCAAAATATCCCCATGATGAAAACAGATTTTCAATCCGCCTTGAAAGCATTAGGCAAGCAAGCCAAAAAAGAAGCCGAAGCGCGGGCGCAGGAGCAAGCCTTGGCGAAGAAGCGCGAGGAAGAGAATATCGATTTCGCTAAAGCCGTAGGCGCAGTAACGCCGCTGAAAACCGCGCCGCGCTATGAAGCACCGCGCGATAAAACGCCCATCAAACCCCGTCCGAAAGAGCAGGAAAGTTTGGCAGCCGAAGATTATTTTTATGTCGGCAGCGGCGCTTCTTGGGATGAACCGCCCGCTTCGTTCAGTAAAAACGGACAAGGGAAAAACGACTTGCAGCGTCTGCGCAACGGGCATTATCCCGTAGTCGCCGATGTCGATTTGCACGGCTACACGCAGGAAGAGGCGCAACAGGTTTTAAACGAATTTATCGAATTTACCCAAAAGCGTGGCGTATGCGCCGAAATCATCCACGGCAGCGGTTTGGGCTCGTCAGGCTACAAACCCGTTTTAAAAAACATGACGCGCCGCTGGTTGATGCAGCACCCCGATGTATTGGCTTATATCGAGCCGAGGGAAGGCAATGACGGCGCTGTACGCATTTTGTTGAAGCGCAGGCGCAGGGAAGAAGAATAGTTTGTGCTGGATTGATTGGGCTGAGGCAATGTTGCCTTGAGTGCAATCTGCGAACCATGACAAAGGTCGTCTGAAACTGAGATTAGGTTTTCAGACGACCTTTTCGATTTTGGCAAATACTGAAATATTGCTTACGGCAGGAGCTTGCCCGGATTCATGATGCCGTGCGGGTCAAGCTGGGCTTTGATGGCGCGCATCAAGGCGATTTCGGACGGGGTACGGACGCTGGGGAGCCAGTGTTTCTTGATGGTGCCGATGCCGTGTTCCGCCGCGATGGTACCGTGGCAGGCGAGGATGTGTTCATAGACGATGCTGTTCACGGCATCTTCGTAGCGGTAAGCATCATTGCTTAAAACGTCGGGCAGGAAGGTGTTGTAATGCAGGCTGCCGTCACCCAAATGTCCGAAGCAGACAATTTGTATGCCGGGGAAACGGGCTTCTAAGGCGGGGGCGCATTGACGGACAAAGGCGGCGACTTGGGCAATCGGGACAGCGATGTCGTGTTTGATGCTGGTGCCGAGCTTGCGCTGGGAGGCGGAAATGTTTTCACGCAGCGTCCACAGATCGAGGCGCTCTTGTTCGGATTGCGCGATGATGCTGTTTTCTTGGCCGTTTTGATAGAGAAACTCGGCAAGTTTTTCGTCGAGCGCGGCATCGGGAACGGAGTCGGTCAGTTCGAGCAGGACGTGCCAGTTTGCATCGGTCGGCTGTTTGAGATGACTGAACTCGGCAGACAATGCCAAGGCGTAGCGGCTGATCAGCTCGAAACTGGTGAGGCGTTCGGCAAAATGCCCTTGTACGGCTGTTAAAAGCTGTACGGCAGATTCGATGTCATCCAAACCTACCCACGCGGTCGCTATGGTTTGCGGACGGGCGAAGAGTTTGAGCGTGGCGGCGGTGATAATGCCGAGCGTACCTTCGCTGCCGATAAAGAGGTGGCGCAGGTCATAGCCGGTGGTATTTTTGTGCAACGGTTGGAGATGGGAAACAAGTTCGCCATTAGGTAGGACAACTTCCAAACCCAATACCAAGTCGCGCATACTACCGTAGCGTAAAACGTTTAATCCGCCGGCGTTGCAGGCGATATTGCCGCCGATTTCGCACGAGCCTTCGCTGGCAAGGCTGAGGGGAAACAGTCTGCCCGCTTCGGATGCCGCTTTTTGGACGTTCTGCAGGATTACGCCTGCTTCGACGGTGATGCTGTTGTCGGCAAGGTTGATTTCGCGGATGCGATTGATTTTGGAAAGGTTGAGCAGTACGCCGCCGGAAGCTACCGCCGCGCCGCACAAACCGGTATTGCCGCCCTGTGGGGTAACGGGGATACGGTGTTCAAAACAAAACCGCATGATTTCTTGTATATTTTCTATGGAATGCGGTTGCAAGATGATGTCCGGTTCGGAAACAAAGCGGCGGCGCTGGTCGTTCAATAGAGCCGGAGTGGCTTCGAGGATTTCGGCGGGGGAAAGGAATTCAAGAAAACGGTCGTACAGATTGGGCATAACGGGCAGCAGGATGGTTTGTGTGTGTACGGAAGATTATATAGCGGATAAGGGAAGCGAAAAACGGTAAAGGTCGTCTGAAAAACAAAAAAGCAGGATACAATCCGTATCCTGCTTTTTTAACTGTAAAAATATTATTTTGCAGCAGAAGCGGCAGAAGCAGCAGCTGAGCTGGCAGCAGAGGCAGCACCGGTTGCAGCAGAAGCAGCGGTATTAGCTGCAGAAGCAGCGGTATTAGCTGCAGAAGCAGCGGTGTTAGCTGCAGAAGCAGCTTCAGTTGCAGAGGAAGCGGCAGAAGCAGCACCAGTTGCAGAAGAAGCGGCAGAAGCAGCAGTTTCAGAAGCACCGGAAGCGGTAGGAGCAGCAGTATCAGCGCCTTTGTTACAAGCAGCCAAAGCCAAAGATAACAGAGCAGCAGCAATCAGAGATTTTTTCATTTTGAGAACCTTCTTTAAATCGATTTAAGTAGAACAAAACAACAAAACGACATATAAGTCGTTTCATTTAGAGTAAAAATTCATTGCTGAATTTCCTGCATTATGCCCCACAGGGTGCTTCGGTGCAACGATACGGACGAATTAGTAATTTTTAATCAATCTGAAATGGACGAAAGACGGGGGTAAAACTAGTCCGCATTGGCTGTTATTCAATGTACATTTGAAATAAATTGTATAGTAAAATTTATTTATTTCATGCGTTTACATTTGAAGAATGCGCTATGGGCCTTTGTTTTCAATCGGTTTAAATGAAATTCGGGCAGTTGTTGCGCATAAAAGCAAAAAGTTGTAAAAAAGTTACACAAATATAAAGATTATCAAAATTTACGCTTTTGCGCGCAATATGTTAAATATTGTGCATATAAATTTATAATTGTTAGTTTTGATAATTTTGCGATAAATCTCCGTGCATGACGGCGGTGTGTTAGAATGCTTTAGATTTGTTGGCAGAGGGTTGTCAATAAAGAAAACCTGTTTTGATAAACGGTCATGATAAAGGATAAAAAATGGCTATTGAAAAAAATTCTGTGGTTTCGCTTCACTATGAAATGTACGATGCGGACAACCAACTGCTGGACAAAACCGAAGAACCCATCGTCTATCTGCATGGCGGATATGACGGCATTTTCCCTTTGGTGGAAGAAGCTTTGCATGAGAAAAACGTCGGTGATACCGTTGAAGTCGCGCTGTCACCCGATGATGCTTTCGGCGAGCAAGATCCCAGCCTGGTGCGTATCGAAGATGTCAGCGTGTTTCCGGTTGAAGTGGAAGTCGGCATGATGTTTGAAGCCGATGATCCTGAAACCGGCGATGTCTTGATTTACCGCGTAACCGACGTGGCGGACGGAAAAGCCGTAGTAGACGGCAACCATCCGCTTGCCGGTATGAAAATCTTGTTCAAAGCGACAGTTGACGGCGTACGCGATGCGACTGAAGAGGAAATCGCACACGGCCACGTTCACGGCCCGCACGGTCATCATCACTAATTGAGTTAGTCTGCAATGCAAAAGGTCTTCTGAAAACAGGATTGGGTTTCTGTTTTCAGACGACCTTTTTGTATTTTGTTAAGAATATTGCTGTGGTATGGCTTCACTTAATGGATTAATCTTCGGCATAAAATTCATATATGTCGGTTTCACTCCGGGTAAAAACCAGAGCCAATTTACCTTCAGGTATTCTTTTTTGGGACATGCCGCCGATGCAGATTCCTAGGCTTGGAAAGGTGAGGTAATGTTTTCCTTCGAGAAAATGATGTTCGTTTTTTAGTTTTTCTATGCTCTCAGTTTCAAAGAGATTCAAGCCGTTGAAAATAGGATATGTGTATTGATTGCAAGTGACGGCAACCAGCCTGTTTTCCTTATAGTGCAATTCGCATGAACCTCGTGTTTCAAAAATGCTCCCTAAAATATTGTGTTGCAAAACTCTTTCTGCTTTGCCGAATTCGGCAATGATTTGTTGCATGGTATTGCCGAGTTTGAAAAATTTACCGTTTGTTTCTACGCCTTCAAAGGATGAGATTTTTACTTCATGAGGTTCTGCTTCCGAAGGTTTCTGTTTGACTTTATTTTGCCAAAAATCTATCAACTTGGTTTCTTCCTTGGAAAAAACGATAACGGCTTTGCCCTCCGGTATGCGTTTTTGACTCATGCCACCAATGCAGATACCGAGTTCAGGAAAGGTAATATACGATTTTTCTTCAATAAAATCATTCTGCTGCTTGATTTCTTCTAGGTCTTCGGCTGTAAAGACGTTTACGCCGCCAAGCATGGGGTTGGTATGTTTGTTGCAAATGATGGCAACAAGTTTATCTGCTCTATATTTTAATTCACAAGCAAATCTGTATTCGGTAGTAATATTCAAAAGGTTGTCTTGCACCACTTCGCTGGCCTCTCCAAATTCGGCGATGATTTGTTCATTGGTGTTACCAAGCTCAAAAAATATGTCGCCTAAATCCACGCCTTTAAAAGGGATAATCTGAAACTTGTTGACCGTCATTTTGATTGCCTCATTTTATAAATGGTGGCTGTCTGAGCATTATTCGATGGCAAGCTGAGCCAATTCGTCTTTCGTGAATGCTTCCAGCAGAATATACGCTGCGTCAATAAAGCGGTATTTTTCTTCAGGCAGCCGTGCGATAAAGGTTTCGTAGGGCAGCTCGGTAGGTGAATCGTCATCGTTGGTAAAAATCAATCTCCAGCTGCTGATATCGTTGTTGGAAATATCGAGATCCGTGCCGTATTCTATTTCGGGTTGGTAGGGCAGGATAGTCGGCAGTTCAGGGCTTAAGACATAAAAGCCGACGAGCTCTCCCGTGTCACTATTTTTCCCAATCATTGGATGAGCGGAATAGGCATCCAGCCATTGGGTTTCACGCATCAGGCGGCTGAAGGCTGCGAGTGGGTCGTTGTCGGCTAGAATTTTGTCGCGAATCGCTTTGTTCAGTGCCACAGGGCGGGTAACACCGTAGAATTTATAGTTTTGTATTTCGTCTTTATCTTCAAAAGGCACCATGGATATACCGGCCTGTATGTCTGGTTTGAAATCGAAGGTTTGGATGGTGTCGGCAGTGAAGGTTTCACCGGTTTCGCAGGTAATCGGTTGTTTGAGCGCGCGGGCTAAATCGGCGAGATATTGCAGGGCGATTTGCCAGTCTTCCAAAGTGCTGGGCGTGAATTGCCGCACAGCGTATTCCTGTGTGTCTTCATCAAAGGATAATTCAAATCCCCTACCGCTTTTTTCGTTCACACCAAGCAGCAGACATTCGAAGTCGGATAACGGCATGGCTTGAAATTGCTGTAAATCAAAATCTTCATCGTGTTCATCAAATGAAAATTGTGCTAGCGGCTGCGATGAAAGCTGGAAACATTCCTGCACTGTTAATACGGGCAAGCGGCTAAATAGCTTTTTGGGATTTTTGATGTAGAAAGAAATGCTCATCGGAATATCCTTTCCAAATTTTGGCGGTATTTAGCCGTTATTTGTAGGCAGCCTGCACAATGAAATTGATTCAGGCTGTTTTGAGTTTTCAGACGGACTCATCAGTGGATGTCTCTATTCCTTTGCGTTTAAATTCATCCTCCAACTGCCGGATATGCTGTTCCGCTTTGAGGAGCTGTCTGTAATCGTCGGGGTGCATCGTATCGCGCAGGTTCATGCTTTTCAGGCCGAGTTCGCTTAGGCCTTGCACTTGGGACGCAGCCGTTTCCGTTATCCGTTGCTTTCCCGACCATCCGCCGGAGCGACTTATTTTGGTAATGCTGACTTGGCCTACGGGCGCGTCGTAGAAGTTGTATGCGGCCGAGTCTTTGGGGTTGGGTTTGCCGTCCCGATAAAAGGTCGTCCATAGCAGTTTGTTGGTCTGTCTGGAATATTCCAGTTCGTGTCCCTGTATGTTGCCGTTGGCATCAAGGGTGTAAAGTTTGACTAGTGGTCTGATCGTGGGGTGCTTCGAGTCGGTCGGCATCGGGTGGTAATTGCCTTCCCAGCAGCGTTGCATGCGGTCTGCAACAGGGGTGCAGTGTTTGGGGGTCCGTGCTTCGTTCAAACGAAGCCAGTTGTTGATTTTAGCGAGTTCTTCGGGTGAGAGGGGTGTGTATGAGCTGCTGTCTGACGGGCTGTCGTATGACGGTCTACCGTATGACGAGCTGCTTGGCAAATAGTTGGTACACGTAGCGTTGCCATATACCTGCATGCAGTACCCTATACGGTTCATTTCCTGTGCGTGCTGTTGGCGCAGTATGTTTACGTCGGCCACCACGAATCGGCTTGCCACCAATTCGAAGAATGCCAACAGGATAGGTAAAATCGTTTTGTGCATGGGGCGGTTTCCGTTTCAAGGTAAAAAATCGGGTATTGGGGTTTAAGAGAATCCGCGTTTTAAAGCTGCCTGAATATTTATTTGCGTGGATTGGATTCGGGAAGGCGGTGTGCAGGCTGCTTTTCGGTTTTCAGACGACCTACGATACCGTATGGTCGTCTGAAACCTTTATTGCCGTACTGTTTTACCGCTCGATTTGCGATACGTCGCGCACCGCGCCTTTGTCGGCGGAAGTCGCCATTGCGCCGTAGGCGCGCAGGGCGGCGGAGACGTAGCGGTCGCGGGTTTCCGGTTTCCACGCTTTGCTGCCGCGTGCTTCCATTTCGGCGCGGCGTTTTGCGAGTTCTTCGTCGGATACTTTCAGGTTGATGCTGCGGTTGGGGATGTCGATTTCAATCGTGTCGCCTTCGTGCACCAAGCCGATAGCGCCGCCTTCCGCCGCTTCGGGTGAAGCGTGGCCGATGGAGAGACCTGATGTGCCGCCGGAGAAGCGTCCGTCGGTCAGCAAGGCGCAGGCTTTGCCCAAGCCTTTGGATTTCAGGTAGGAAGTCGGATACAGCATTTCCTGCATGCCCGGGCCGCCTTTCGGGCCTTCGTAGCGGATGATGACGATGTCGCCGGCAACGATTTGGTTGCCCAAAATGCCTTCGACGGCGGCTTCCTGGCTTTCAAACACGCGGGCGCGGCCGGTAAATTTGAGGATGCTCTCGTCCACGCCTGCGGTTTTTACCACGCAGCCACGTTCGGCAATGTTGCCGAACAAGACCGCCAAACCGCCGTCTTGCGAATAGGCGTGTTCGACGTTGCGGATGCAGCCTTTTTCGCGGTCGAGGTCGAGGGTTTTCCACATGCGGTTTTGCGAGAACGCTTGGGTGGTGCGCACGCCGCCGGGGGCGGCTTTGAAGCGTTCGATGGCGTGGGTGTTTTCAGGATTGGTCACGTCCCATTGTTCAATTGCGTCTTTCAGCGTCGGCGCGTGGATGGTGTACACGTCGGTGTGCAGTTTGCCCGCTTTGTCCAGTTCTTTCAGGATGGCGAAGATGCCACCGGCGCGGTGTACGTCTTCCATGTAGTAGTCGTGGTTGTTGGGCGCGGTTTTGCAGATGCAGGGGACAACGCGGCTTAAGCGGTCGATGTCGGCCATTTTGAAATCCACGCCCGCTTCGTTGGCGACGGCGAGCAAATGCAGGATGGTGTTGGTGGAGCCGCCCATGGCGATGTCCATGGTCATGGCGTTTTCAAACGCTTTTTTGGTGGCGATGCTGCGCGGCAGCACGGTTTCGTCGTTTTGCTCGTAATAGCGTTTGGTGATTTCGACAATCATGCGGCCGGCTTCGAGGAACAATTCTTTGCGGCCGGCGTGGGTGGCGAGATACGAGCCGTTGCCGGGCAGGGATAGGCCGAGCGCTTCGGTCAGGCAATTCATGGAGTTGGCGGTGAACATGCCGGAGCAGGAGCCGCAGGTCGGGCAGGCGTTTTGTTCGACTTCTTCGACCTGTTGGTTGCTGACATTGTCGTCCGCCGATTCAATCATGGCGTCAATCAAGTCCAAGCGGCGTTCGGGTTGGATGTTGGCCACGCCGATGACCTTGCCCGCTTCCATCGGGCCGCCGGAAACGAAGATGGTCGGGATGTTCAGGCGCATGGCGGCAATCAGCATTCCCGGAGTGATTTTGTCGCAGTTGGAAATGCACACCAGCGCGTCGGCGCAGTGGGCGTTCACCATGTATTCGATGGAGTCGGCAATCAGATCGCGGCTGGGCAGGGAGTACAGCATACCGCTGTGTCCCATGGCGATGCCGTCGTCGATGGCGATGGTGTTGAATTCTTTAGCGATTGCGCCCGCTTTTTCGATTTCGCGGGCAACCAGTTGGCCCATGTTGTGCAGGTGGACATGGCCGGGCACGAATTGGGTGAACGAGTTGGCAACGGCGATGATGGGCTTGCCGAAGTCGGTTTCCATCACGCCGGTGGCGCGCCACAATGCGCGTGCGCCCGCCATATTGCGGCCGTGGGTGGAGGTTTTGGAGCGGTATTCTGGCATGGGGTATTCCTCAGAGGGGTGGTATTTTGAAAGACGAGCCGTCTGAAATAAAGGTATCGACATGAGCAACCTTTGTTTCAGACGGCCTTTAGACCGGTATTTTATATGAAATACCGCATAATAAGAAATGCTTTAAGGCAAACGAAAGGTCGTCTGAAACAAGGTTTCGACTTTGCGAAAACTGTTTTTCAGACGACCTTGATGGTAGGGGGGGGATTTATTAATCGAACTTATCCGGTTCGTACAATTCATCCCTACGCAGCTTGAGATAGCGGGTAACTAGCTACAATCCCAGCTATATGCTACTTTGGAAAAATCTAGTTTGGCTAAATCGTCGGGGTGAATGAAGAAACCGCCCACACCCAGGTCTCCCCATATGATTTCTATCCCGTCCTCCCATTCACTTTGCAGTTGGAACAGCAGGATATAGTCTTTCAATTCATCGTGCTCTTCGCGTGGGTCATTTTGGGTGAAATCAGGGTAACCGCCTATCTGGTGGCCACCACTGAAGCTTTCCATGACTTCATATTCCAAATCTTCATTGCTGTGAATCTGCCAGAAATTTTCGTTCTTACCGCCTTCATACCTTTCCAAAATTTGTGCGAAACGGTAGTCGCTGCAACTGACAAGCTGCGTTCCCTGTTCGAACGACATGGCAAAGGACTGTTCGGGATTATGCGGCAGGCCGAATTCTTCGCCGTAGTAATGCGGATAATCCGACTGCTGGAGGCTGTCGTCTTCCACTACGTCGGCATGATAAATTACGCGGAAGCCGTCATTGTTGAGCAGATTATCCAGATCGCAGCCGTATAAATCGTCACTGTGGATGAAAAACTGCAACAGACCTTGTCGGGGAAAATTCTCCAGCGGTGGTGTTTGGGCGAAGTTGATTTGTGCCAACAGCGTGAGCGGATCACCATTTGCCGTGTGTGGATATTCGGCACCGAGCGGCAAATAGGGAGCGCCTCCGACTTTGCTGTCCCAGCGGCGCAGGCTGCTTTTGTTTGCAGGTGACAGCTTGATGCGGACAACGGGTTTTTCAGTAGACAAAAGCTGCTGCCGGTAGGGGGCGATGAGCGGATTTTCCCAGTTTATCATTTCATTTTCCTTTTAATTTTTCAGTGAATTAACGATATAAAGGTTGTCTGAAACCACATTATTGTCAAACCGAAATCAATTTTCAGACGACCTAAAAAATTATACTTTTCTGGTTTTCATGGCTCATTTCAAAGCCGTTTTCCAGTCCAAACCGCCAAGGGATGGGACTTGGGTGATGCTGTGGTCGGCAAGGTTGATGGCGGTCAGTTCGCCGCCCCAAAGCGCACCGGTGTCGAGGGAGAGGATGTTGTCGGTGTTTATAAAGCCCAGTGAAGACCAGTGTCCGAAGACGATGGTGTGGCTGAGGTTTTGCCTGTCGGGGGCTTTGAACCAAGGGCGAAGGTTCGGGGGCATTTTTTTGAGGGTGGATTTGTAGTCGTAGTCGAGTTCGTTTTTCAGCGTCAGCGCGCGCATTCGGGTGAAGACGTTGAGAATCATGCGCAGGCGGTCGTAGCCGGTCAGGTCGTCGCGCCATTCGGCGGGTTTGTTGCCGTACATTTTGGAGAAAAACTTTTTGTATTTTTTGCCGCGCAACTCGGCTTCGGTTTCGCTGGCGAGCAGTTCGGCGCGGGCGATGGTCCATTGGGGCAGGATGCCGGCGTGAACCATAACATGGCGCACGCCTTTGATCAGCAGGGGCTGGAAGCGCAGCCAATCGAGCATTTTTTTGCTGTCGGGGTGTTGGAGGATGGGGGTGATGGTGTCGCTGCGCTTGACGGTGCCTTCGCCGTAGCCGACGGCGAGCAGGTGCAGGTCGTGGTTGCCGAGAACCATGCGGATGCTGCTTTCGTGTTCCATACAGAATTGGAGGACTTCGAGGGATTTGGGGCCGCGGTTGACGATGTCGCCGACGAGCCAGAGGGTGTCTGTGCCGTGGTTGAAGTTGATTTTGTCGAGCAAAAGGGTGAGTTCGTCGAAGCAGCCTTGAATATCGCCGATTGCGTAGTGTGCCATTGTTGTTATTGTCCGATAGTGTGTGGTGTTTCAGACGACCTTTGGCTTGTGGGAGGTCGTCTGAAAACGGGTTGCGTGTCTTATGCGTTCAGTACCAGCACGGCTTCGGCTTCGACCTGCACGCCTTTGGGCAGGGAGGCGACACCGACGGCGGCGCGGGCGGGGAAGGGTTCTTGGATGAACTCTGCCATGACTTCGTTGAAGACGGCGAAGTTGGCGAGGTCGGTCAGGTAGGCGTTGAGTTTGACGATGTCGCCCAGCGTGCCGCCTGCGGCTTCGGCAACGGCTTGCAGGTTTTTAAAGACTTGGCGGGCTTCGGTGCGGAAGTCGCCGTTGCCGACAACGGTCATGGTGGCGGGATCGAGGGGGATTTGACCGCTCATGTAAACGGTGTCGCCCGCGCGCACGGCTTGGCTGTATGCGCCGATGGCGGCGGGGGCTTTGTCAGTGTGGATGATGGTTTTGGACATGATTTTCTCCTGTTATCGGGGTCGTCTGAAAGATGGAAGCTTTGATGAAAACGGTGTCGATTATCGTATAAAACCGAGTGATTGTGTAGGGTATGGATATTTTCAGACGACCTTTGGTGAAATAAATTTGAATGAGAATAGAATTATAGTGGATTAACTTTAAACCAGTACGGCGTTGCCTCGCCTTAGCTCAAAGAGAACGATTCTCTAAGGTGCTGAAGCACCAAGTGAATCGGTTCCGTACTATCTGTACTGTCTGCGGCTTCGTCGCCTTGTCCTGATTTAGTTAATCCACTATATATCGTATGTACTTCAATTGTTTGCGAAAACCGCCCGAAGTTTGGACGCTTCGGGCGGTTTCGTTATGGAGGTGTGCGGGAATTAGAATTTTACGCGGACACCGGTGGAAAATTCGTGAGCGTGTACTTTCAAGCCGTCGAATTTGCCCAAGTGGTTGTAGCGGTAGCCGGCGTCCAAAGCGACGTTTTCGGTAATGTCATAGCCTACGCCTGCCAATACGCCTACGCCGGTTTTAGTTTTGCGAATGGATTCAGTCTCATGGAAATTCACACTGCGGTAATCGTCGTCATAAGAAAAGCGGTTGATGCCTACGCGTGCACCGACATAAGGTTTGACCGGGGAATTTAAGTTGAAATCATAAATGGCGGAAACGCCAACGCTTTGGAGTTTGATTTTTGAGTCGAGTGTGTAATTCCGACCCTGTTCATGGTCTTTTAAAGTTTTATAGTGGGTGTAATCGGCAGCGACACGGAAATCACCGAAATCATATCCGGCAGACAGGCGCGGGCTGAAGCCTTTGCTACTGGTCTTGCCACCTTCATCGTTGGTTTTAAGGGTTGAGTGGCCAAGATCGCCTTGAATATAGAAACCACGGCTGTCATCTGCCAGCGCAACGGTTGAGATGGAGAGGGCAATCAGGGTAGTCAGAATTTTTTTCATGTTTGTTTCCTTGTAACGGAATAAGGGGTATCACCGCCGAGTATTTATTCAAGGCCGACGGTTATCCCAATTGTATTTTATTATGATAAAACAAACAACATGAAAACTGTCCGTCATGCTTTTTGACAGCAGCCTGCGGATGTTACGGTTTGGCGTATCAAGGTCGTCTGAAAAAATCCAATCCTACAAAAAGCATTGCAACAAATCGTTTAAAAACAACCGTCCCCGTTCGGTCGGGCGGAACACGGTCGGATCGGTTGCCAACAAACCTTTTTGTCTTGCCGTTTCGATTTGCGCCATGATTTTGGCGGCGGGTACGCCTGTGCGCTCCTGCAACATCGCGGCGGGTACGCCGTCGGTCAGGCGCAGGGCGTTCATCATGAATTCGAACGGCAAATCTTCGGCGGCGACGGTTTTGCGTTCAACAGCTTCACTCGGCTGACTTTGCATTAAGGCGAGGTAGTCGTTGGGATGGCGGCGGCGGACGGTGCGCTCGATGCGGTCTGGGTAGGAGATTTTGCCGTGCGCGCCCGCTCCTATGCCCAAATAATCGCCGAACTGCCAGTAGTTCAAATTGTGGCGGCACTGCATGGCGGGTTTCGCAAAAGCCGATGTTTCGTAGTGGATAAAGCCCGCGCCTTCCAGCGCGCCGTGTACCGCGTCTTCGATGTCGAGGGCGGCTTCGT
This sequence comes from Neisseria sicca VK64, assembly GCF_000260655.1. Classification (GTDB taxonomy): domain Bacteria; phylum Pseudomonadota; class Gammaproteobacteria; order Burkholderiales; family Neisseriaceae; genus Neisseria; species Neisseria sicca_B. Next base: position 31,359 of record NZ_AJMT01000136.1, on the reverse strand, counting down.
CTTGCGGCAAACCTTTCGGCGGCGTATGACCGAACGGCGTGTTCGGCTCCATCGTCAGATGATATGCGCTGATGTGGGTCGCCCCCGTAGTGATGGCGGTTTGTACGTCGTTTAAGGCCGTCTGAACGGTCTGGTTCGGCAGGGCGTACATCAAGTCGATATTGACTTTATCAAATAATTTCAAGGCAGTAGCTATGGCGGTTAAGGCTTCCTTGCCGTTGTGGACGCGCCCAAGTCGTGTAAGCATATCGTCGTTGAAACTTTGTACGCCAATAGAAAGCCGCGTAATGCCTGCGTCTTTAAATCCTTGAAACTTCTCGATTTCAAACGTACCCGGATTGGCTTCCAAAGTAATTTCCGCTTCCGGCTGCAAGCGCAACAGCGAACGCACGCCGCTCAACAAACGGTCAATCGATTCCGCCTGAAACAGGCTGGGCGTACCGCCGCCGAAAAATATCGTTTCCACCGGTCTGCCCCAAATATTGGGCAATTCGAGCTGCAAATCGGTCAGCAGCGCGTCGATATAGGCGGCTTCGGGCAATCCGTTTTTCAGGCTGTGGGAATTGAAGTCGCAATACGGGCATTTTTTGATGCACCACGGGATGTGGATGTAGAGTGACAGGGGCGGCAGGGCGGTGAGTTGTCCGGGATGCCGAAAGGTAATATTATGTTTCACGTTGTTAGATTTTTTGTGTTCTCAAATATGGTTAAATTCTCTAAATAATTTAGGTAGTCTATCAATAATTTTAATTGCTTCTTTGTAGCTAGAATAGAGTTCATCTGAAGTTTTTTCAAGTGAAAATGCTGCAAAATTTTGATGAACTAAGCGGTTTCTATCTAAACCAAGTTCAAGAAATTTTTTTATTGATTCTTCTAGGTCTTCATCTTTAATTTTTCCAGTAGCATATTTTTTAAAAGACTCTCCAAAGATTCTTAAAAAAGAATTGATATTTTTCTCTTCCCACCTAAACCATGTATGATACTGTCTACTAATAAATTTATTTCTTACTAGCTCAGAAATGATATGTTTTTCATGAGTTTGTTCTTGTACATATTCAAGAACACAATTGGTAATTCGATCTTCAAAATAACTTGAAATGGCCAGCAATAGGGTTTTACGATAGATTTCATCAGTAGAAACTGATAAAGATATTTCCTTATTGTCTTCAAGAAATTTTTTGAGTTCTTTGTGATCTTCGTATATTCTATCAATAATATCCTTCATGATAGAAGGTTCCTATACTTTTAATGAAATAATCTGTTTAGCTTTTTCTAGTCTTTTAGCTACTTTGGTAGCATGAGCAGTACCTTTTAGTAGAGCCTCAGAGAATTCTTCATCCTCAGCTAATTTTTTGATACTATTTTCTTCGATAAAGCCTTCAATTAATTTATTTTCATCAGGGGAGAAAAACTTTTTAGCTACGGCATAAAAAACAGCCTCAAATATGCCGACATTGAATAAATTTCCTCTTGATCTACTTCTAAAAATCTTAGGGTCGAGATCCCGGCAGGCGGTTATAAAAGAGTTAAATAAATCTAATAAGTATTTATTATATTCATTTGAATATTTAGAACATTTTTCCGAAAATTGGTTTAAAAACCTAGTCATTGATGGTCGATAGTTTTCACTATCAATAAGCATAGCAAAAGATCGTAGAAGAATTTCTATATCTTTCATATGTAAATCAGGTTCTGGTGAACCCAATAAATTCCTCCAGTTAGAATTGTTATTTATCTTGAAAAGCATCTTGTAAAAATCTGAGTGATACATACTGGTACGGATTTCTTGTGCTTTCAAATTCATTCCGCCAGTATTCAATCTATTAAAAACTTCAAACATTGAAGAATTATCATTAGATGGCGCATTTTGTTTTACTATAATATTTCTGATTGGTCGTAAATCTAATTGTAGTTTAAATTCCCCAAGAGTTGAGTAGTTCATTCCATGAAATTTATTTTTTTTGTCAGATAGTTGACTAGGTAATTTAAGGTTGAAAGGAGTAAAATATTCATCATCATGCAATACTTCTTCAGGAATTTTTCCTTCTCTATCAAAAATATTACGTAAAGCAGAGCGTTTTTCTTTTTTAGGAAAACGTTTTTTCATAAAGTAATATATTGACATTAATCGTTGTTGCCCATCGATAACTAAAAATTTATTTCTTTCTTGTTCATATAGAAATAATTGGGGTACTGGAAGGCCTAATAATAATGATTCAATTAATTTAGATGACCTACCGATATCCCAAACAAAATTTCTTTGAAATCCAGGTATGATGACAGCTCCTGATTCAATAAAACTATTTAATGTCATAACATTAAAATCATTGGGAGTTGCTGTAATATCATATTCATCTATATCTAAATTTTCACATTCATTTTCTGCATAATCATCAATCTGTAATGAGTTAATTTTTTCATAAGTTTCCATATTGCTAACCTTAAAGTATGTAGAAATATAACTGATTTTATTATGAAATATTTATTTTTTGCAACAATTCCCGTAACGCCTGCCCCCTGAGGCTTTTGGCAATCATGGGTTGCGGGTCGTTTACGTGGCAGGCGGGAACGCAGGCATCATAACAGCTTTTGTCGGAGAGGTCGTCTGAAATTTTCAGACGACCTCTCAAGCATTGCCCCGTCAGAATTTGCCTGTAAACCCAACGGTAACCGCCCGTCCCGGTGCGGGGATGGGGACGTTGGACATCGGGTCGAGGTAGTAGCGGTTGGTGAGGTTGCTGACGCTGAAGTTCATGCTCAGGTTTTTGCTGAAGTTGTAGCGTCCGTAAGCGTCCCATACCAAGGCGGAACGCCAGTGGTAGGGGCGGCCCGATGCCTGCATAATCCGCGCTAAACCTTGACGCGCCAGTTCGTCCTGCTGGCCGGTATCGACGGTGCTGTGGTAGATGCCGCGCATACCCAGTTCCAGCCTGTTGTTGAAGCGGCGGGTGCCAACATCGAGGTTGAGCGAGTATTTCGGCTGCATGGTTTGATAGAAACGGGTGGCGCCGAAGCCGCCGTCGATACATTCGGGGATACGGTTGTTATAGACATCGTAGTTGAAGGCGGTCGATTTGTCGCAGGTGCGCTGCTTTAAGCGGTAGTTCGCGCCGAACGAGGCAAACCATTTGCCGCTGTCGATACGGCTTTGCAGCTCGATGCCGCTGGTCTGTTTCTTGTCGTATTGGGTCAGGTTTTTGTTTTCGGTAATGTCGATGGCGTTTTTGATGATGTTGTTGTAGTAGGTCAGGCGGATGTTGCCGTGTTTCAGCCGTTGCCAGTAGGGGGCGAAATTGAAGGAATAGCCTGCTTCCCAGTTGGTGCTGCGTTCGGGCTTCAGATTGAATTCGGTATTGTAGGCTTCCAGCAGGTTGACGTTGGTGGTGGTTGCTTCGTAAATGCTGGGGAAGCGGGTCGCCTGCGCGAAACGGGCGAACAGGCGGCTGTTGTCGGTCAAATCGTAGCTGACGGCGATAACGGGCGACCATGCGCTGGCTTTCAGGTGTTTGGGCATGGGCCATACTTCGTCTTCGTTGGCGGGTTTTTTATAGAGGCGGTGGCCGCCGGTACTGCCCATCGTAGTCGCCCGCTCTTTTTTTTGCAGATAGGGTGTTTTAACATCATCTATTGCTGCATTGGTTAAATATTTGAAATAGCTGCCTTGCAATCCCTGCGGATTGTTTACTTTTTCGTTAAATTGCCCTTGTGCGAAAACCGGCCCTTGATATTTGCCGTCGATATAGGGCGTATAGACTTCTTTCTGCCGGTAAACGGCTTCGTCGTGGTTGAAGGACGGGTTATCTACCTGTGGATTGTCGCCGTTTGCGTTGGCATAGATGACTTCGCCGGTCTGCCTTTCTCCGTTAATCGAATATCCTTTATCGTTATAGTCATAACCGTATTTGTTGCGGAATTCGTTTATCAGACGATTTGACTCGTCAACATCTTCTGTTCTCAGGATTTTCCGCACATCGTCCGCTTCTTCTTTATTTGCAATCAGTTCGTAATAGGGGATATAGCTGCCGAGTATATAGCCGTCCGAGCTTTTCCCTCCTTGCAAATCGACGGAATAAAACGGATCTTTCCTCGCCCGCCTTGCTTTTGCCAAGGCATCGTCGTAAGCCCAGAATTTGTCGTAGCGTATGCCTGCCTGAATGTTCAGGCGGTCGGTTGCCTGCCAGTCGAAAGCGACTCCCGCGCCCCATTCGTGGCGGCGTCCCGCCCTCGGGCCGGCAACGGCTGTGGCGGCTGTGGCGGCACCGATGATGTCGAAGATATCTTTGTCGTTGTTGGTGATTCGGTTGGATTCGTCCAGTTTTTCATATTGGACGTTGGCGGAGAGGGTCATGGCGAGCTTGTCGGTCAGGCGCATACGGTTGCTGATGTCGGCGCCGGTACGGGTGGCGCGGGTACGTTGTTCTACGCCTGATTTGACGCGGTATGCACCGGGTACAGGAGGCGGATCTTTCGGCTCTTCGGCAGGAACCAACCCTTCGGCAACCAGCTCGCGGCAGCCTATGCCTTCGCTGATGTGCCTGCCGATAAATTCGTTGGGAATTTTATTGTGGACAAAGCAGTTGGCCCACTTGTCGTATTCCTGATCGCCGTAGGTAACGGCCAAATCCGGCCCGCCGCTCTGGTGGCGTGAGCTGGTGGTTTTTGTACGCCAGATATTGGCCTGCAAGTCTATCCAGCGGCTGCCTTCGGGTTTCCATTCGTAGCCGATTTTATGGCTTTTGGTGTCAATGGTGGAATTGAGTGTTTGCGCAGGTATGACCAGCGGCGGCCTGCCGGTGAAGTTGAACTCGTTGCTGAAGCCCAGCAGTATGGCGTTGTAAAAGGGGTTGTTTTCGCCGAAACGGACGTGGGTGCGCATATGGCCGAGGCTGATTTTCTGATTGTTGGGCAGATACCAGTTGTTTTTCAGCAGCAGGCTTTTGCTTGCCACATTGCTATTGAACACTTCTTCGCCGGGGCGGTAGAGCTTCGCCATGTTCGGTATCATGGTCGCGCCCGTATTGCCGAAATCCGCATTGTCGGGGTCGTATTCCGGATTGTTCAGATAGCCGCCCGCCCCGCGTTTGCCGCTGAAGTAATTGCCTTTTTTGCGGTCACTGTAAGCAATCAGGCCGTCTGAAATATCGGTTTTAAACGCCGCCGAAACCATGCCTGAGCGGTCGTCTCTGAAATTGCCGATTTTGCTGCTGCGGCTGCGCGGCGGGTTTTTCTCTTGGAAATCGAGTGCCTGATAAGGTTCCAACGTTCCGGCAACCGCGCCCGCCGCCCCGTCTGCCGTCGGCCTGCCCGGAATGGTGCGGTAGTCTTCCACACCGAGGTATTGCAAATTATCAACGCGGGGCTTGGCCGTATTGCCCGAAAAACTGCCTTTTATCTGAATACCCCATTTTTTCCCTTCGGGAACAATGTCTTCAGGTTCGATGGTTTGAATGGCGACCGAACCGCCCACCCCTGATTTGACACCTCGGGTCATCGACGGCCCTTTTTCTACCGCAATACTGCGGAACAGGGCGGGATCGACATAGTTTCTGTCAGCAACGCCATAATTGTTCATCCATACGTCGACGGTCTGCTCCGTTCCGTCAATGGTAACGGGGATACGGCCTTTTCCTGCGATGCCGCGGATGCTGGGTGTAATCGCGCTGCCCGCATTGCGCGTATTCATGTTGTACACGCCGTTAAGCCCCTTGAGGATGTCGCCGGCGGCATCGGGGCGGTAGCGTTCGAGGTATTCTTTGCCGAGGTAGGCGTTGGAGACGTTTTTGCTGTATTGCTGCGCTTCGCCTTTTTGGTCTTTGGTCAGGCGTTTGCCGTGGACTTCGATAGTGTCGAGGACGGCGGTGTCGGGTGTAACCGCATCTGCTGCCCACAGGTGCGGGCTGTGCCACAAAATACTGAGGCAGGCGACGATGGTTTTGAAGGGGTAGTTTCTCATGTGATGACTCCTGGGTATTGTCTTTATAACTAACAGGCTGTCCATCAGAGGCGGACAGTAATCAATACTTCAAGGAGTGGTTTGCAGAATGTGTTTTATGTTTTTATGATGGGGATTTTTGAGTAAGGATATTTGCTGTTTTTTGGATATTATAAGTTTTTGAAAAAATTTTATAAGTTTTGTTCCTTTGGTGGTGCGTTTTACGGATAAACGGGATGGAAAACGTCGTCTGAAAACGGCATGGTGGGTTTTCAGACGACGTTTTTGTTGTTTAGAGGGCTTCGATTTTTTTCAACAATTCCCGCAACGCCTGCCCCCTGTGGCTTTCGGCGTTTTTGATTTCGGGATCAAGCTCGGCGGCGGTGCAGTTGTGTTCGGGCAGGTAGAAATGCGGGTCATAGCCGAAACCGTGGGTTCCTGCGGCTTCTGCCTGCCATTGTCCGCGCCAGATGCCTTCGGCGATGATGGGCTGCGGGTCGTTTTCGTGGCGGACGAGGACGAGGACGCAGACGTAGTAGCAGCTTTTGTCGGCTTTGTCAGCGAGGTCGTTTGAAAGGCGCTTGTTGTTGGCGGCATCGGATTTGGGGTTTGCTCCGGCATAGCGGGCGGAGAGGACGCCGGGTGCGCCGTTTAATGCGGAGGTGCAGATGCCGGAGTCGTCGGCGAGGGCGGGCAAGCCGCTGTGTTTGGCGGCGTGGCGGGCTTTGGCAAGCGCGTTTTCGACGAAGGTGTGGTACGGCTCGGGGCATTCGGGTGTGTCGAACTGCGATTGCGGCAGGATTTCGATGTTCAAATCGGCGAAGAGGCGGGAAAATTCTTTGAGTTTGCCTGCATTGCCGCTGGCGAGGACGATTTTGTCGAACATGGGTTTTCCTTAACGGGATTCGGTTTGTTGCTCGCGCATAATTTGGGCGCGGGCCTTATGGCGGATGTAGAGGGCGAGGCTGCCGATTTGGGCGAAGACGGCGCCGAAGGCGAACAGGAAGGCGGCGACGGCGAATTGTTTGCTTTGGATGGAAAGCAGGTAGCCGCCGAGCATGATGAGTGCGATGAAAATCAGGGTGAAAAGGGCGGTCAGCAGGAGGTAGGTTTTTTGTCGGTTCATGATTGGGGACGTTTGTGATAAAGGGCGGATGCGTGGTTTGGGTTGTCTGTTTGTTGTTAGATAGGGATGGCGTTGGTTTGGGAATGGGGGAAGGGATGAGGTCGTCTGAAAACTGGGCAATCGGGTTTCAGACGACCTTTTGTGTTTATACGAGCTGTTCGCCCCAATGCAGTTTTTGACGCAGGGTTCGGAAGTATTGGTAGTCGGTGGGATGGAGGATGCGCAGGGGATTGTGGTAGCGGCGGATGATGATGCGGTCGAGGTTTTGTACGTCGATGAAGGATTGTCCGTCGAAATGCACGCGGGCGTCGCCGCTTTGGGTAACGAGGATTTCGATTTCGGAGGTGTCGGGGATGGCGATGGGGCGGTTGGTCATGGATTGGGGGCAGATGGGCACGAGGGTGAAGGCGTGCAATCCTGCCTGCATGATGGGGCCGCCGGCGGCAAGGGAGTAGGCGGTGGAGCCGGTGGGGGTGGAGACGATGAGGCCGTCGGAGCGTTGGGTATAGACGAATTCTTGGTTGATGAAGACTTCGAACTCTATCATTTGTCCGGCACCGCCGCGCGAGAGGACGGCGTCGTTGAGGGCAAGGGCGCGGTGAAAGGTTTGTCCGTCGCGGACGAGGGCGGCTTCGATGAGGATGCGCTCTTCGGGCAGGTATTTGCCTTCGAGGACGGGCAGCAGCTCTCCGGTCATGTTTTCGCGGGGGATTTGGGTGAGGAAGCCTAAATGCCCTTGGTTGATGCCGATAACGGGTACGGCGCGGGGGGCGATTTCGCGGGCGACGGAGAGGAATGTGCCGTCGCCGCCGAGGACGATGACGAGGTCGCAGTGTTTGCCCAAGTCGGATTTGCTGACGATGTGGCAGCCGACGGTATCTTGAACATAGATGCAGCGTTCTTCTATGCCGATTTCGTCCAGATAGACGGTAAAGCCGTGTCCCTGCAGGAAGTGGATGAGGGTGTGGGCGGTGTTTTGGATTTCGGGGGTATTGGGGCGGGTTACGATACCGATGTTGTGAAACGGGCTGTTCATAGGCATGGGTCGTCTGAAAATTAGTCTATCCAGATGTCGCGTTCGAGCCGGTCGAGGCGTTCGTTGAGGCGGGCGACGTCGTCGCGCAGTTTGTCCACTTCTTCCATCCAGGCGGACAGGGTGGTAGCGTCGATAACGGGGGATTCGGGTTCGCGGGAAAAATCGCTGATTTGCTCGGCTATGCTTTGTCCGATTTTTTTGACGGTTTGCCCGATGTTTGCGGCGCGTTCGCTGATGCTGCCTGCGAGTGAGTCGCCGAAGATGCGGGCGAGGTCGTCTGATGCGTAGTAGCGCAGGCTGCCGAGTATGGGCAGGACGGTCATGCCGAGCATGAGGTCGCCTTCGAGGCTGATGTCGCCGACACCAGGTTCTTGTCCGGTCAGGATTTTGCGGATGGCGCTTTGGTGGAAGGTGATGAGGGTGTCGGCGGGTTGGTCGGCGGTTTCGAGGAAGCCGTCGTGATTGATGCGTCCGGTCAGTCCGAATCCGGCGAGGTTGAGGCTCAGGGTTTTGCCTGACAGGCGGGACAGGTCTTGTTGATGTTCCGGATTTTGCTGTATCAGGTGGTTGATAACGGGAAATAGGGCGGACATAGGGTGTTCTCGATACTTTCGGGCTTGGGGTTGTTAAGTAAGACTGTGTTTTTTGGTTTTGGTTTTGCCGCTGCCGAAAGGTCGTCTGAAACGGTTGCGGAGCGCCAATTTTACAGGCTTAATCCGTCGGCGGAAACGGTATTTACAATTTTGCCGCCGACGGTGCCGTCGGGAGCGAAATCGGGCGGCGGGAGGCCGAGTTTGGCGGCTTCTACGGTGTAGAAATCGCGGCGGGTCGGGTGGCGCGGTTCGACGATGTTGCGGATGCGTTTGCCGTTTGGATGGAGGGTCGTCTGAAACAGGGTTTCGACGGCGATGTCGCGGTGGACGATATTGACGGGCCGGTTGCCGCCGGGGATGTTTTGCTTTTGAACAAGGCGGCTGACGGGGTGGCGTTCGGCGCAATAAAGCCCGCTCAGCCGCAGGATGTCGATGTTCGGCACGCCGCTGTCGAGCAGGTATTGCTCGGCGGCGAGGATTTGACGGGCAGACTCGGTTTGCGGGTCGGGTGTGGCAGTTTCGTCGCATTCGCGCGCTTTATCGCCGTAAACGCTGGTGCTGCTCGTGAAAATCAGATGCTGCACATTGCACGCTCGGGCAAGTTCTGCCCATTGTTTGACGGTATCGGCGTAATGCGTCAGCGAGGATGGCGGCAATAGGCAGAACCAAACGGGTTTGTCGGCGTGGTGCCGCCAAAAGCTTGTATCGCGGGCAAGGTTCGCGCTTTGAAATACGCTGTCTTGATTGAGGTCGAGGGTGTCGAGGTGTATGGGCAGATTAATATCGTCCGAAGTCAGGCTGCGTTTGATAGCGGCAACGCGGCTGCCGTTTTCGTAAAGTTTCTGCGCCAAAGGACGGCCGAGGTAGCCTAGGCCTAAGATAGATGCGTCGGGGGAGGCGGAAGGAGGGGTATGTATCATGTTTATAGATGAATGCCGTCTGGAAATAGGCTCAGACGGCATGGAAATTATGACTGCGCACCGCCTATTTTCCGGTCGTATTCCTCGCGGTGTTCCGGCAAGAGGTAGGGACGCAGGAGGCTTAAGGTACGGCGGATGCCGCGTGCTTTGGAGTCTTCGGTCAGCTTGGTACGCCCGCGTAAGGAGCTGTCGAAGTCGAACCAGTATTTCGTGACCATCCACATATTGACGGCAAGGTCGTTCATGGCGGTTTGGTCGGCTTGGATGATGTTCAGACCGTTGAGCTGGGTGAGCAGGTTGACCAAGAGCGGGGAGACTTTGGCTTGGGTGAAGGTATTGTGTTCGCCCAATAGTTCAGCACTGCGCGCAAGCAGGGTGTTCACATCGCTGAAGAGGAAGCGGTATTCCCACATGACGTCGTAAATACCTGCCATATAGTTGATGGAGTCTTCCACATCGGACGGCAACACGGCTTCATTCAGGTATGCCAGCAGGGCTTCGCTGTAACGTTTGAATAGTTGGACGATGATTTCGTCTTTGTTGCGGAAGTGGTAATAGAGATTGCCCGGACTGATGCCCAAATGCGCCGCAATATGGTTGGTACTGATGTTGCGCTCACCTTCCTCGTTGAAGAGCGTCAGGCTGGCGTCGATGATGCGGGTGTAAGTATTGGTTTTTGCAATGCGGGTCACGGGCATACTCCTTGGATTTATAGGCTGAACGAAGCGGGCAGCCAATTGGGTTCGGCGTGTAATTCTACCTGAAATCGAGTAAATACTGTATCGCAGACATGTTGCGCCAGTTGCCGGACGTCGTCTGAAGAAGCATTGTTTTTGTTCACCAAAACCAAAGCCTGCCTGTCGTGTACCGCCGCGCCGCCGATTTGGAAGCCTTTCAGACGGCATTGGTCGATCAGCCAGCCGGCGGCGAGTTTGACCGAACCGTCGGGCTGCGGATAGCGCGGCATATCCGGATGCTGTTGCAACAGGGACGCAGCTTTTTCCGCGCTGACGACGGGGTTTTTAAAGAAACTGCCGACATTACCAAGTACGTTAGGATTAGGCAGTTTACTGTTGCGGATTGCACACACTGCATCGGAAACGTCTTTCGCCGTCGGCGCCCTGTCCGCGCTCCGTTCGGCAACGGCGGCCGCCAAATCGCCGTAACCCAAATTCGGCTCGAAACGCTCTTTCAGGGCGAATACGACCGAAACAATCACATAACGCCCTCTGCCTTCCTGCTTGAACAGGCTTTCGCGGTAGGCGAAGCGGCAATCGGCATTGGCAAGCTCGACAAAGGTTTCCGTATCCAAATCGAAGCAGCGCACGCTGTGAATCACATCTTTCGCTTCCACGCCGTATGCACCGATGTTCTGCACGGGCGACGCGCCGACCGTACCCGGAATCAGGCTCAGGTTTTCCAGACCGTTCAAACCCAGCGCGACGGTGTGCAGGACAAAATCGTGCCAGATTTCGCCCGCCTGCGCTTCGATGTAAACGAGGCCGTCTGAACGCGCAATCTCGCGTATGCCTTTGTTTTCCATATGTACGACCAGTCCGGCGTAATCCTGCATCAAAAGGATATTGCTGCCGCTGCCGAGCCATAAAACGGTATCGCGGTCGAACTCGGGCAGTCGGACGATGTCGCGCAATTCATCGGCGTGTTCGAGCGCGATAAAGGCTTGGGCTTGGGCGCGAAGGCCGAAGGTGTTGTAGGGGGTAAGGTCGGTTTGGTATTGGATGGGTTGCATGATGATTTGTGATTTTATGGAGGATTCAGGTCGTCTGAAAACTAACTATTTAACAATTACGATAGGTAATGGGGTTTTGGGGCGCTTTATAGTTTTCTTGGGAAGAATAGGTCAGCTTATTCACGATTTCTTTATAAATGTCGGAGTCATCTGGTAACGGCTTGCCTTCAAACATCCAACGGCCTTGAATAATATCGTCGGCAGAAATCCATCTTTCGATTTCATACACTGCCAATGTCCAGCCGCGATAGACTGCAACTGCATATTTTGCTTTTTCACGTCGGCTTCCGATTTTCCAATATTTCCGTGTGCGTTCGTAAATTTCCTTATCCCTATTGGTTTCAGGAATATTCCCGGATCTAATACCTTTTTTCAGTTTCTCGTATTCGTTATTAATCGTAATTAAAACAATGGGTTTATCAGTTTTTAATTCTTGAGCATCATACTTTCGTTTTAATTCCGACAAACTCATTAATCCTACTTCTGAAGAATGCGTGCCCCCTTGAATATTAGTCAGCGGCTGCTGGCTCGGCTTGACTAGGGAGAGTAGGTCTATTGCCATCGCTTCATATTCAAAAGCCTGTTTGTCTGTTTGGATGTTGTGCCGCAGAATGTAATACACGGGCTGGTTTCCGCTTTTATGTATTTCCCTAATCAAGGCAATTTTATCACTTGGCGTTTCTGTTTCTTGTAATGAACCTAAGGCATGATGGAAAACGCGATTGCCCACGCCTTTACCTACATAGAAAATATTGCCGTCTCTAGGGTCAATCAAGCAATAAACATAGTAAGCAAGTTTTTCTATAATGGAAGTTGAAAACATTTTTTTCCTTAAAAGTGAATAAGCCGTAAATAAAACATCAATGGAGGTCGTCTGAAAGAAATTTCAGACGACCTTATGCGATCTGACCATCTCCCTGCTGCACAATTCCAAGCACCACACCAAGGCGACGGCGGCGATGGTGAGCGAGGCAATCAATGCCGTCCAGAAGCCGTAAATGCCCATATCGAAACGGTAGGCGAGCAGGTAGCCCGGCAGCAGGCCGCAGCCCCAGAAGGCGGCAGCGTGGATGAACATCGGCACCTTGGTGACTTTGTAGCCGCGCAGGGCGTAGGACGCGATGCATTGAGTGAAGTCTGCCGGTTGGAATAAGCCGGCGAACAGCAGGACGGTGGCGGCGATGCTTAAAACCGCCGGATCCTTGTTGTACATGCTTGCCAGCGGGGAACGGAATAATACCAAGGAAAGCACGGTAATCACGGCGAGCGCCCAGCCCGACACCAGCGATACGCCCGAAATATAACGCGCCCGCGAAAATTCGCGCCGCCCCAGAGAAAAACCGATGCGCACCGTCCCCGCCGAGCCGACGCTTTGCGGAATCATATAGAGAATCCCCGACAAACTGATGCCGACCTGCTGCGCCGCCACATAAGCCTCGCCGAAAGGCGCAATCAAAAATACGATAAACGAAAACGCGCTGGCTTCCAAAAAATAAGACAGCCCGATGGGCGCGCCGATTTTCCAAATCTGTTTGAACACCGCCCAATCCGGTTTGCCGAATTTTGCCGTCAGTCCGAATGGGCGGAAGAATTTTTCCTTAGCGATATAAATCCACAACGCCAGCGCGCTGAACCAGAACACCGCCATCGTTGCCAACCCGCAGCCCGCGCCGCCCAAAGCGGGCATACCGAATTTGCCGTAAACAAAAATATAGTTCAGCGGCACGTTCAACACAAACGCCGCGAAGCTGACCAACATAATCAGGCGCGGGCGGTTCAGGCTGGAAGCGTAGGCGTGTAAGGCGCGGTGCACCATTGCCGCCGGCATCGCCAGACTGGTGAACAACATATACTGCGCCATCGTGCCTTCCACATAATCGCTCAAGGTCAGCCAGTTGCGGAACGGCGTAATCGCCGTCCACATCAATACCATGCCGAAAATCCCCAAAAACAGCCCGAACCAAATCCCCTGCCGCCCCGTTTCGCCTACTTCGTCGGTTTTACCCGCGCCGTAAAGCTGGGCAATCATCGGGTTCAGCGCCGCCATAATGCCCATAAACGTAATATAAACCGTGGCAAACGCGCTGCTGCCCAACGCCACCGCCGCCAAGTCCTCCGTACTCGCATCGCCCGCCATCACGGTATCGACGAAACCGATGCCCACCTGCGCGACCTGCGCCAGCAGCATGGGCAGGGCAAGGGCGGCCAGCAGGCGGACTTCTTTCAGGAAGACGGAAAAGGAAAAGCGGTTGAGGTCGAGCAGCATAAGTGTTTGTAGGAATTTAAAAAAAGCGGAAATATAGTGGATTAACTTTAAACCAGTACGGCGTTGCCTTGCCTTAGCTCAAAGAGAACGATTCTCTAAGGTGCTGAAGCACCAAGTGAATCGGTTCCGTACTATCTGTACTGTCTGCGGCTTCGTCGCCTTGTCCTGATTTAAATTTAATCCACTATAAAAGAAACAGGTCGTCTGAAAACAGACGGCCTGTTCCGTATGGGCATGGGATGCGACATTATAGTGGAAACGGAGGTCGATTGACAGCGTGCTCCGGCAGCTTTTCAGACGACCTCCTACGCATCAAAGCAAAGGCTGCTGCCGCATGATGGCGCGGATGATGGTGCGGTTTGGATGCAGGGCGGTGCGCAGGCGTTGGGACAGCGGCTGGGGCATGCCGAGGATGTCGGCGGCAATGGCGGCGGCGCAGACAGGGGCGGTGGCGAGTCCGCGCGTGCCGTGGGCGGTGTTGATGTAGGCGTTCGGCAGGTAGGGGCAGGGGACGTTGTCGAGGCGGTAATTTTTGTCCAACGCGAGTTTGGCGTAGGCGGTCTGTATGGCAGCGATGTCGCCGAGCGCGCCGACGACGGGTAGGTGGTCGGGGCTGTCGCAGCGCAGGGCGGCGTGTCCTTGCGGTTGTGCAAAGGAGTCGTCTGAAACCGAGAGAAGCGGGTTTTGCTCAAACAATGATTGCGCCAATGGCGGGTTGAGCTGTTGCAGGGCGGCGCGGTTGGCGGCTTCTTCGTGCGGGTGCCAAGCGTCGTCGTCGCTGTTGAGGACGAAGGTTGCGCCGTAACAGTGTTGCCCTTGCCAGCTCGGGCTTATGTAGCTTTCGCCGGATAAGGCGCAGCGCAGACGTGTGGAAAAACCGCTTGCCGCCGCTACGCCGGTTTGCCCGCGGATTTGGCGGAACGGCAGGGCGGAGACGTTGGCATCGGCGGCGTTCGGGCTGTGCGCGCCCATGCAGTAGATGATGTGGGTTGAGCTGAAGCTGCCGTGTGGCGTGTGTGCCGTCCAGTTTGCGCCGTCGTATTCGGCGGAGGATAAGGGCGTGTCTTCGTGCAATGCAATCAGCGGATGATCCAGTAAGGCGCGGACGACGGCGGGCGGGTTCAGCCATACGCCCTGCGGCCAGTAAAGGCCGTCTGAAAATACGTCTATGCCTGCAATTTGCGCGGCTTCGTCGGCGGACACGCTGCGGTAAAGGTGGGCGTGATGCTGTTGCAAACCCAATGCCTGATTGCGTTTGCGTTCGGCTTCGTCGAAATTGAGGTGCAACACGCCGTCGCCGCCCCATGCGTCTGAATCGGGCAACAGGTCTTGCAGCAGGCGGCGGGTGTAGCCGTAGCCCGCCAGCAGCAGTTCGGTCTGCTCGGTGTCGTGCGGCGAGATTTTGGCGTAGAGCAGCCCTTGGCGGTTGCCGCTGCCGCCTTGCGCCGCTTTGCCCGCCTCCAAAACGGTAACGCGCACGCCGTGTTCCGCCAGTTTGCGCGCGGTCGCGGCGCCGGCTATGCCCGCGCCGATAATCAGCGCGTGTTCGGGCGGAGTGGTGGCTTGAGGTCGTCTGAACCAAGGTTTGACAGGCTTGGGGGCGGCTTGCGGTACGACTTCGGTCTGCCATTCGATACGGTCGAAATGTTCGTGCAGGCTGTCGGCGCAGTGTGGCGGGACAAGCCAGAGATGTACGTCGGGCAACAGGTTTTCCAGAAAGTTGACGCTGTTGAACTGAAGGCATTTCACGGCTTGGTCGAGGCGGGTTTTCAGACGATCTTCCAACTCGGTCGGGGCATCGGACAAAGGAAAATCGGGCATGCGGTTTTCGCTCAGACAGGCAACCAGATGCAGTGGCGTGGGACGGGTTTCGATCACGCGGGCAAGTTCGGAGGGGGCGGGCGGGGTGTTCCAAGCAAGGATGGGCATAGCGGGGTCGTCTGAAAAAGAGGTTGATTACTGAAGCGCCGTCTGTCGGCTTGCCTTAATGCTTTTCTCCCTGCTCTTTGACCGGCTCTTTGGTCTGAACCGGCGTAACCGGGAAAAACAAGATCAGCGGGTTGGCTTTAATCTGCTGCCAGAAGCTTTTGCACAAATTGCCGACGCTGCCGATTTTCGTGCCGCGCGAACGCAGGGCGACGAAGAGGGCGAGGGTGAAGCTGACGATGAGGTTGACCAAGCCGATGGCGAGGACGCTGCAAATGCCGAGCAGGAATGTGCCAAAGCCGATGTTGCCACTGATGGCGGCATAGCCGAGGTTGGCGGAGGAGAAGGCGACATGGCGGATGTCCAGCGGTAGGCCGAGGAGGTGTCCGAAGTAGCCGGTCATGCCCAAGAGCATCCCGAAGATGAAGTTGCCGACCAGTGAGCCGTAGTGTTTGTGAATGTAGGCGGCAAGGACGCGGCGGGGTTTGGGGCGCATGATTTTGCGCAGCAAGGGGTTGAAGGGCAGGCGTTGGCGCAGGTTGAGGTAGTCGGCGCGGTTGTCGAAGAAACCTGCGATGATGCCGGAACAGAACAGCCACAAGCCTGCAATAGCGGCATACCATAGGGTCGGATGATTGATGATGTCTATGGATTTGAACTGGTAGGCGGTGGTGTGGGCATCGAGTATGGGCTGTTGGTGCAGATGGGCATAGCCGAACGATATGGCACACGCCAAAAGGATAGCGATGGAAACGTTGCCGAAGACGGCGACGCTTTGGGAGCGGCATACGTCGATGAGGAGCTTGGCGAGCTTGTTGTCCACTGCCTTGCCGCCTTCGTTGAGATCGACTTGTTCGGCGAAGCTGGCGGCGGTCATGGCGGGCTGTTTGGTGGCGACGGTGCAGTGCAGCATATGGATGAGCATGAAGCCTATGCCGTAGTTGAGCCCTGACAGCAAGGAGGTAACGAAGGGGCTGAAGCCGAGTGTGCCGATGTGGATTTTGTGCAATGCCATCAGGGCGATGATGACGCCGCCACCCGCCGCGGAGTAGAACATTTTGAAATATTCTTTGCGGTTGCGGGTGATGTAATGCTCGCCGTGGTGGCTTTTGTTTTCGGTAATGCTGCGGGCGAGCATGCGTATGCTGCTGCGGCGCAGGTGGCGGGTACTGTATTGCTCGACCGCGGCGTAGATGAGGGAATTCATCAGGGTTATGGTCAGGCGGTTGCGGTTGCCGGCATCGGTTTGGATGTCGGTGAGCAGTTTCAGGCGATCTACGGTCTGCTGGAGCCGTTCGAGCAGGTGGGCGACTTTGACGGACGAGCCTGAACCTGCGCCCGTCCCTTTTCGGCGCAAATAGTCGATCTGGCTGCAACATTGGTCGAACATGACTTCAAGGTGGGCGGTGTCGTAAGGGGTGGTGTCGTTGCGGTAGTGTTCGACCAGTTTGGCGGTTTCGCGCTGAAGGGCGACGAAGGGCGAATCGGCTTCGAGCAGGCGCGGGGCGATGCGGATGAGGTCGGGTTCGATGGCTTCGGAGGCAATCCAAATGGCCAGCATTTCGATGGCACGCAGGCGGGCGTCAACCAACTGGCGGCAGGCGTTTTGCAGCAAGGCGGGATCGGCGCTGGTGCGGATCAGGTCGTACAGGCTCAACCATTGGCGGATGCTGAGGGTTTGCAGCCATTTGTCGTCGTTTTCGGAGTGGAAAAGGTAGAGGAACACTTCGCGCAGGTTGGCAAAGTCTTTGTAGGACGGGCTGAAGCGTTCGTATATGCGTATGCCCATCTCGCGGGTAAAGCTGTGGCGCGAGAAGATGCCGAGTTTGATCAGCGCGGGATAGATGTGGACTTGCGAAAGCCAGTGGTAGAAGCGGCCACTGAAGTTTTTTCCGAGTTCTTCGTCTTGTTTGAGCGTGGCGATAATCAGGTCGAAGCGTTCTGCCGCCTGTTTTTTGCCGCCGCGCCGCAGGAATTTGATTAAGGCGTTGAGGATAAGGACGAAATCGGTGTCGGTCAGGCTTTTGGAAAGTAAGGGATGTAGATTTTGGTGAGTAATTTTTTCCATTGCGGTATTTTTACACAAAACGGCGGGTTTGATAAGTTCGGGTAATTTATGCAACCTGCTGTAAGCACATTTGATATTTTGGAGCAATGTTTGACGATTTCAACCCTCTTTGTTTTGAAAAGGTCGTCTGAAAACCGTTTTCAGACGACCTTTCGCTTATTTCAGCATCTCTTCGGGAATGTTGCAGACGGGAATCGGATTGACTTTGTGTTGCATGGCTTTGTGCAAGCGGGTGTAGATTTCCAAGACTTCGCGCTGCCTGCCTTCAAAATCTTCGGGACGGCGCGTACCGTAAACACTCATCGCCCATTCGAGTTCGGGATAGCTCGCGCCCATCTGTTCTTCGTCCGTGCGTTCGGTATCCCAAAGCCCGTCGGTCGGCACGGCTTTTTGGATGGACTCGGCGATGTCCAGTTCGGCGGCAATTTGATAAATCTGCGTTTTGGTCAAATCGGCAATCGGGCTGATGTCCACGCCGCCGTCGCCGTATTTGGTGAAGAAGCCCACGCCGAAATCTTCGATTTTGTTGCCCGTACCGGTAACCAGCAAACCGTTTAGCTGACCGTAATAATAAAGCGTCAGCATCCGCAGGCGGCTGCGGGCGTTGGCAAGCGCAAGCTGTTTGGCGGGGAACTCGGTTTCATCGACCTCGACATCGGCGGCAAAAGTATCGAAAGTCGGCGTCAAATCCACACGCATCCCGCTGACGTTGGAAAACGCCTGTTCCAACCGGCGGATGTGTTCCTGCGCGCGGCTGACTTGGTCGGCTTTTTGGCGGATGGGCATTTCAAGCAGCAGAACCTTCAGCCCCGTCCGTGCCGCGATGGCGGAAACGACTGCGGAATCGATACCGCCGGAAACGCCGACGACAAACCCTTTGGCGTGTGCGGCGGCGGCATAGTTTTGCAGCCAGTCGGCAATATGGCGGATAACGGCTTGCGTCTGCATAGTCAGGCTCCTGATTTGAAAGGGGGAATCATACCCGATTTTGAGAGGCTGCGGCATATGGACGGGTCGTCTGAAAACACAGTTTTGGCATTGCGAAACCGATTGCCGCGTTTGCAATATTGTCGGTTTGAGGTTTTCAGACGACCTGTGTCATGAGCGGTTGGCTCCCGTGTTTTAATGAGATTTTTTGTTTGACTTGTCTTTATATCGATAAATTTGCAGATTGGTTGACCTGCCGCCCTTGAAAGAATTGATTTCATAGGTAATGCCATCATACACGGCGCGTGTACTGATCAGCTCTTCATTCAGCGGCTGTTTCTGTTTAAAGGCTTCGATGTTTTGGATATGTTTGTCCAACAGGTTTTTAAACAGGTTGTCCGGTTTGTTTTTATGGTCGATGGTAGAAATGATTAAGTCGGGGATAGTGGTGTCTTTCAAGATAAGTCCATCGTTTCCAATCACAGCATCCACACCGTCTACCTTGTT
Organism: Neisseria sicca VK64; assembly: GCF_000260655.1. Taxonomy (GTDB): domain Bacteria; phylum Pseudomonadota; class Gammaproteobacteria; order Burkholderiales; family Neisseriaceae; genus Neisseria; species Neisseria sicca_B. Next base: position 12,308 of record NZ_AJMT01000136.1, on the reverse strand, counting down.
ATTGACATGATATATGTTGACACTATACGGACATTCCGGATTGGCAAAGTCTTTTAAAACTATTGTTACAGAAAAAAGATTGGCAAGGTAGTTAGCGGCGCTATACATGTTTTTCTTCCCGAAATTTCTTTTAAAGATTTCGTTATTGCTGTTTTCTATAAAGCCTAACTCTTGCAATTTGGGGACAATCAGTTCTTTGTTCATGGGGATAGACAGGCGTTTAACTGCCTCGAAATGCGTAGGTTCATATCGCGGGTATGCCGCAGGGTCTGCAGGCGGGAGCCGAGGAGGCGTATTAAACTTATACTCGGAAGGATGACATTCAAAATGCGGTGTAGCTGCGGTTTTAACGGCTTCTGCATCTTGCATTCTATCTTGCGTCAAATTCGGCTGATTGATACATGCCGCCATAATCAGCAAACCCGCCAATACCATCAGCCTTTTATTGACTATCTCCATGATTTCACTTTCTTTATTTGGTTTTTGTTGTAATCAGTTATGGGCTTTCTTTCAGGTTTTATATCGATAGATTTGTAGTATTGTTCTCCTACCTCCACCAAATGAGTTGATTTCATAGGTAATGCCATCGTATACAGTACGCGTACTGATCAGCTCTCCATTAAGCGGCTGTTTCTGTTTAAAGGCTTCGATGTTTTGGATATGTTTGTCCAACAGGTTTTTAAACAGGTTTTCAGGCTTGTGTTTATGATTAATGGTAGAGATAACGAAATCGGGAATGGTGGTGTCTTTTAAGATGAATCCATCGTTTCCAATCAATATTTCTACGCCGTTTACCTCATTATTTATATGATAAATATCGATATCATATGGGCACCCTTGATTGACAATGTCTTTTAAAGTGATAGTTATAGAAAAAATATTTTCATTATAGTCAACAGTATCATACATATTTTTCTTTCCGAAATTTTTTTCATAGATTTCGTTACTACTGTCTTCTATAAAGCCTAACTTCTGCAATTTGGGAACAATCAGTTCTTTGTTCATAGGGATAGAGAGACGTTTGGCTTCATCTCTAAAAGTCGATTTTCTCTGTTGCGCTAAACTGATTGGTATACTTGTAACATTAGGTAAAGGTGGGGGGATTTCTGGGAGTGTATTAAATTTATATTCGGAGGGATGGCATTCAAAATGAAGGAGAGGTGAATTTTTCTGCTTGGTTTTAGCAGTTTGGACATTTTGTTTTCCATTCAGGGTTAAGTTTGATTGATTTGTACATGCCGCTATAACCAGCAAACCCGCTAATACAATCAGCTTTCTATTGAATGTCTTCATTATTGATAATCTTCTTTGTACTTTTTCGATGTTCATCATCTCCTGATGCGGTTTGTAACAAATAAATCGGGTTTTATGTTGGGTGGAAATGACGATGAATTTTGTATGTTAGCTGGGTTGAGATAATGGGTAAAGAAAATGGGATAAGCGGTGGAAGGTGTGTCTGAATGGTTTGCTTTGTTTAGCGAGATATAGTGGTAACTTTAAACCAGGACGGCGTTACCTCGCCTTGTCCTGATTTAAATTTAATCCACTATAAATGGCTTGATGATGCGAAAGGTCGTCTGAAAACCCGATTTGAGCTTTTCAGACGACCTTTTGTTTGGGGCGGTATCAATAAACGTCGCGTTGGTAGCGTTTGTCTTCGCGCATTTCGTTGAGATAGTCTTCGGCATCGTCGCGGCTGAGTTTGCCTTGGGTTTCGATGACGTCGAGCAGGGCGGTTTCTACGTCGCGTGCCATGCGGGTGGCGTCGCCACAGACGTAGAGGTGTGCGCCTTGTTGCAGCCAGTTCCAGACTTCGGCGGCGTGTTCGGCAATTTTGTGTTGGACATAGACTTTGTGTTCGCCTTGTCTGCTCCATGCCAAGTCGGCGCGTGTGAGGATGCCGTCTTTGCGGTAATCGCTCCATTCAAGCTGGTACAGGAAGTCGTCGGCGAGGCGTTGGTTACCGAAGATGAGCCAGTTTTTGCCGTTGTCGCCGTTGGCGGCGCGTTGCTGCATGAAGGCGCGGAAGGGGGCGATGCCTGTGCCTGCGCCTATCATGATGACGGGGGTGTTGCCGTCGGCGGGCAGTCGAAAATTGGGATTGGGTTCGACGAAGACGCGTACTTCGCCGCCTTCTTCAAGACGTTCGCCCAGATAGCCTGAGGCTGCGCCGGTGTAGGTGTTGCCGTGGTGTTCGAAGCGGACGACGCCGACGGTCAGGTGGACTTCTTCGCCGACTTCGTCTTGCGCGGAGGCGATAGAGTAAAGGCGCGGGGTTTGGGGGCGGAACAGTTGGAACAGGGTTTGCGCGTCCAGCGGATGGGGATGGGCGGCGAAGACGCCGACGGGCGGGGTGGCGGCGAGGTAGGCGTCCAATCGGGCTTTGTCGGCGGCTGTGGTTTTGAGTTCTTCGCTGCCGGACAATTCGGCGTATTGCTGCACGAGTGCCGGCGTGTTTTGCGTGATGTCGGCGGACTCGGTCAGGGCGGTGCGGATGTCGGTTTCGAGGTCGTCTGAAAGGCGGATTTTTTCTTCGCCGCTTAATTGGTGCAAATCAAGGATTTCTTGAACCAAAGCGGGAGCGTTGAGCGGGAGTACGCCTAATGCGTCGCCTGCCTGATAGTGCAGTCCGGAGACGGACAGGTCGATTTCGATGTGTTCTACGTCTTTCTCGGCGGAGCGGGACGTGATTTTTTGGCGGACGGACAGGGTGGCGGTATAGGGTTTGTCTTTGGTATAGACAGTACCTGCGGTTTGAGGGGCGACAGGGGTTGCAACGGATGCTGCGGCGGTTTGCGCGGCAAGCTCGGCGACTTGGGGGACGACGGCTTCTATCCACGCGTCAGCGGCGCTTTGGAAATCTAAATCGCAGATGCCCAAGTCGTTCAGACGACGTGCGCCCAGTTCGGCAAATTTGGCGTCAAAGTCTTTGCCCGCTTGGCAGAAATTGGGATAGGAAGAATCGCCCAAACCTAAAACGGCAAAAGTGAGTTTGCCCAAATCGGGGGCTTTTTTGCCGAAGACGAATTTATACAGCGGCAGGGCTTCTTCGGGCGGCTCGCCCTCGCCTTGCGTGGATGTTACCAATAACACGATGTCTTCATCGGGCAGGGTTTTGCTTTTGAAGTCCCCCGCGCTGCTCAATACGGCTTCTACGCCGACGTTTTTGAGTTTGGCGTGAAGAGATTCGGCCACGCCGCGCGCATTGCCCGTTTGTGAGGCGGATAAGACCAACACGCGTCGCGCGGGGGCTGCAACGGCGGGAGCTGCGGAAACACCCAAACCGCCCGCCGCCCCTTGACTTTGCGCCCAGCAGTAGCCGGAAAGCCAAGCGAGCTGTGTAGGCGAGAGGGCGGCGAGTTGTGCGGAAAGTTCGGTGGGAAGCGGGTTGGCTGGGGTCATATCGGTTCCTTTGTGCGGACGGCTGCTTGAGGCAGAATGTTTGCCTGCGCGGCTTTAATTGTTTGGTTGAATGGTGATTTTTCTGAAAACAGTGGCGATACTGTAAACAGGTCGTCTGAAAAACGGAAAGAATGCTTGGTTTTAATTTAATGCGATTTCGTTATATTCTGGATTGGGAGAGGGAGAAAGAAATGATGACGGAGTCGTGTTTTCAGACGACCTTTCCTCTTGATTATGCAAACAGGAGGCGTAAAATATCAAAAAATTACACAATAAAACAAATTCCAACACAACACATCATGAACCGTCTGCTCCAACACGCATTTACCCCCAATCAAGCCACATCCATAGGTCTGCTTGCCGTGGCCTTTTGGAGTTCCGTCGTCGGGTTGATACGCGCCTTGAGCCTGCACATGGGGGCGGTCGGCGGTGCGGCGGTGATGTACAGCCTTTCCACTTTGTTGCTCTTGGCTATTTTCGGATTGCCGAATCTGCGGCAGTTCAGCCGCAGCTACCTTTTTTGGGCAAGCATTTTTTTCGTCGGCTGCGAATTGTGCCTGTCTCTTTCCATCGGTTTTGCCGACAACGCACGCCAAGCGGTCGAAGTCGGCATGGTCAATTATCTTTGGCCGACGTTTACCATCATCGGCGCGGTTTGGTTTAACAAGCAGCCGGCAAAATGGTGGATAGGCATAGGCTTTGCCCTTTCGTTTATAGGCATCGCCACCGTTTTAGGCGGTGACAGCGGATTCTCTTTGCCCGAGATTATCGGCAACGTCCGAACCAATCCGCTCAGTTACATCATGGCATTGTTGGACGCGCTGTTTTGGGCGGCATACTGCACCCTGACCGCCAGAACCAAAGCGCAGGGCAATGCCGTCGGTTTTTTCTTCCTCCTCGTCTCCTGCATCCTGTGGGCAAAATATTTCGCAGGCGGCTACGGCAGCCTTCATTTCGATACCGGCGCCATACTTTATGCCGTTGCCGCCGCAGCCTGCATGGGATTGGGCTATGCGGTTTGGAACATCGGCATTTCATGCGGCAATATGACCGTTTTGGCAGGCGCTTCCTATTTCATTCCCATTTTTTCTGCTCTCATTTCCTCCGTCCTGCTCAATGCGCCCCTGTCTGTACAGTTTTGGCAGGGCGCGATTATGGTCTGCATCGGCTCAGGCGTGTGCTGGCTTGCGACGCAGAACTTCAGTTTCAGACGAGTCGAATAGTTTGGCCTTTACATCAGGTTTTTTGAAAATATCAAAAAGGTCGTCTGAATATTTTCAGACGACCTTTTATTGTATTTTCAGCCAAATTTTATTTACCATGTCTTTTCATATATAGGTTAAACATGAAATTTAAATATTATATTATTTCTTTATTTTTCTCGTTGTTTTGCATTCTTTTGGCAGGTATTTTTATTGCTCCCTATGGCTTGAATTTTAAAGGTGAGGAGCAATCTTTCAATGAGGCAACAATGCTGATTTCCTCCCCTAATAGAGGAGAAAGAAAGATTAAGCTTGAAACAGGATTAAGATCATACTGGCTATCTTGTTACGGACTTGATGATTTATGTAAAATGGAAAATATAAATAAAAGATTCCCTATAACAAATGCAAAAATATTATTATTAAACCCCAATGAAACAAACTTTTTAAATGGCGTTTTAGTTTCGTATTACAAAAATGATATATTTTATTCAAACAAAAAAATAACGAAGGATGTGAATTTACTTGCAATATTAGCTTCTAACTCAGTATTTTGTTTAAAGTTGGCAGTATTCTTTTTATTACTTTCTCTTTTCTTTTTCATTAAAAGGATTTAATCAAGGCGCGTTATTCAGAAGGTGCGGCATTTGGGTGGTCAGAACAAGACGGCTGATTCCTCGATAAATTCAGCAGTTTCTACAAAATCAGGGGATGGGAATGGCAAAATTTAAGCGTTATTAGCGAATGACATAAATTCCTTTTAGTCTGGGTTGTCTGTCCGGAAAGGACTGTGTGGAGATGTTTTATCCGAGTTTGCTATATAATCGCGCCATCTTTGATGAACAAACATCGTCTGAAAGAACGTCTTAATTTTCAGACGACCTAAAATAAAACCGACATACAAAGGAGCCGAACCATGTTTCACAGCATCAACGCCTATACCGGCGAAACCCTTTGCCGCCGTCCTGCGCAGGGTTATGCAGAGTTTGCACAAGAATTGGCAGCGTTGAAGTTGCGCCAGCAGGCGTTTGCGCGGTTGGGCGTTACCGGGAGGACTGCTTTGCTGCAAGCCTTTGCCGAGCGTTTGGCGCAAAACAAGGAGCGGCTTGCGGAAATGGTTTGCGAAGAAGTCGGACGCTGCCTGCATGAATGCCGTGCCGAACTGGATAAATCCGTCGAGCTCATCCGATATTACGTCCGCCTTGCCCCCGAATTGCTGGCGCATAAGACCATTGCTACGCAGGCGAGCCTCAGTCAGGTGCGTTTTGAGCCGTTGGGCGTTGTGCTTGCCGTCATGCCGTGGAACTATCCTGTCTGGCAGGTTTTGCGTTTTGCTATTCCTGCCCTGTGCGCGGGAAACGCTTGTGCCGTCAAACCTGCACCCAGCGTTGCAAGGGTCAGCGCTGCACTGTTGGAACTGGTTTCAGACGACCTCCCGTTGATTGGTGCGTGGCTGGACAACGACGATACGTTGAAAGCCATTGAAGACACTGATGCGATGGCGTTTACCGGCTCGACACAGACCGGCCGCCTGCTCGCCGCCCATGCGGGAATGCACCTCAAGAAAACCGTCCTCGAACTCGGCGGCAGCAACCCCTTCATTGTCATGCCCGATGCGGATCTCGAACGCGCCGCCGTCGAAGCTTGTTATTCGCGTTTCCGTGACGCGGGTCAGTCTTGCAACGCAGCCAAACGAATCGTCGTAACCGAAGCCGTTGCCGAGCGCTTCATCCCCCTGTTCCTTGCCGAATGCGCCAAATTGCAAACAGGCGATCCCAAAGACCCTGCGACCACACTCGCCCCGCTGCACCGCGAAGACTTGCGCGCAAACGTACACGCTCAGGTACAGGACGCAGTCGCACACGGTGCGCAGGTTCTGACGGGCGGTTTCATTCCCGAAGGAAAGGGCTGGTTTTACCCCGCCACCGTATTGGACAAAGTGAATCCTGACTGCCGCGTTTGGAATGAAGAGGTTTTCGGGCCGGTTGCCATGATTTTGCGGGCGAAGGACGAGGAACACGCCGTTGCCCTTGCCAACGATACGCCCTACGGACTGGGCGCCAGTATCTATACCGCCGATACCCGCCGCGCTTGGGCGTTTGCCGAAAAAATCCAAGCAGGCTCGGTCTTTATCAACCGCCACACCAGCAGCGACCTGCGCCTTCCCTTTGGCGGCGTCAAGGCTTCCGGTTACGGACGGGAATTGTCTGAATTCGGGTTGTATGAATTTGTGAACGTGAAAACGTATTGGCAGAAATAAGGAAGGATTGAAAAAAGGTCGTCTGAAAACGCCGGGATTGTCTATGTTGCGTTTTCAGACGACCTTTTTATAGTGGATTAACTTTAAACCAGTACGGCGTTGCCTCGCCTTGCCGTACTATCTGTACTGTCTGCGGCTTCGTCGCCTTGTCCTGATTTAAATTTAATCCACTATAAGATGGAGGATTGACCGATCGCTGCGCGTCAAGCATCCACTGTAAAGAACAAGGTTTCTTGTTTTAAATCATTACCGTCGGCATCGGTCAAATCGGCGTGTGCTGCGGAAAATTTGATAACTGCAAGACTCAGGCTGCCGGTATCGGTCAGCGCGGTATTGATGATTTGTCCAGCTTCTTCGCCTCCGTTTTGAACGGCAACGCCTGCTGCTTCCAACGAATCGCCCCGCAAAACCGCCAGTCCGCGTTTGACTTGTCCGCGATATTGGGCACGGGCGATGATTTCCTGTCCCGGATAGCAGCCTTTTTTGAAATGTACGCCTCCGATGATGTGTTGGTTGAGCATTTGGGCAACGGCAGTTTCTTTGGTCGCCGTCGAAATCCATGCGTAGCCGCTGCGGATTTCGTGCAGATTCCAAGCGTTTTCGGCTGCCGCGTCATATTCGGGCAGAAGCCCGGCTTCGCCGATTTTCAGACGACCTGAATGGGGCAGGGTAATGGTGTATACCCCATTGTCTGCTTGGGCAGGAAAGGATAGGGCAGGTTCGCCTGCGGGAGCGGGGGAGGCAGTTTCGTCCAGCTCGCCTGCGACGGCAAAATCGGGCAGCGGTTCAAAGATGACTTTGGCTCTCAGGACAAACATGCGCAACCGTTTGACAATGGCTTCGATCAAATCCTGCGCCATAATCAGCAGCAAGTCTTCTCCTCGGTTGAGGACAATCATATTTGCCAGCACGCGTCCTTTCGGGGTGTTGTAAGTGGCATAACATGCGGTATTTTCGTTCAGATGGTTGATGTCGTTGGATAATTGGCCGTGAAGAAAGGAGGCTCTGTCCTCCCCGCTGACTCGGACGACACCAAAAAATGGCAGGCGGGTTTGCATGTGGAATCCTTTGTCGGGTAGCAATGGAATAGTTCGATATTATAAGAACAAACGCTTGATGAAAAAAGCCGTTGAGTATAGGAAAAGCGTACAGAGGTCGTCTGAAAAGGTTTCAGACGACCCATTTTGTTCTGATTAAAAGGAAAATCGGCTAAAATGACGGCGCTTTTTCTTTAGGATAGAGAGTGATTTCAAGATGATTCAGTTATACGGCATTCCCAATTGCGATACGGTGAAAAAAGCCCGCAAATGGTTGGAAGAACATGGTGTTGATTTTCAATTTGTGGATTTTAAAAAGAGCCCGCCGCAAGTTGACACGATAAGCAAATGGTTGGAGCAGATACCGCTGGAGGTTTTATTGAACAAACGCGGTACGACGTGGCGCAAGCTGGATGGGCAAGCCCAAGCAGCTGCGACTACTACCGATGGCGCGATTCGATTGATGGCGGAACAGCCCAGCATCATCAAGCGGCCGGTTTTGGAAAAGGAAGGGCGGTTTTTCGTCGGCTTTTCCGAAGAAAACTACCAAGAAATTTTTTCAAAATAACACGATACGGCAGGATGGGGTCGTCTGAAAAATAAGTAGGGACAGCGTTCTGCCAAGAGTGCATAACAAGGCAAAACGCGCTACAATGCGCGTTTGCTATTTTAACCATTACGTCTTCAGATAATATGTTCCATACCGTTGAAAAATATAAAACTCCGGCCCAGATTTTGTTGGGTCTGATTGCGCTGACCTTCGTCGGCTTCGGTGTCAGCACGGTTGCTGCGCCCGGCTCTGATTTTATCGTCAAAATAGGGGATGAAAAAATCAGTGAGTATTCTTTGAATAATGAGTTGCAAGGTGAGCAGCTTCAAGGTCAAAGCCCGTCGCGGGGAGCCGTATTCCAATCTTTGGTTCAACGCGCCTATCTGAAGGAAGGTGCCAAGCTGATGGGTGTGGAAGTTTCCCAAGAGCAGCTTAAACAACTGATCGTGGATGATCCTAACTTTCACGACCAAAACGGTAAATTCAGCCAACAGATCTTTTCAAACTTCCTGAGCCAACGCCATATGACGGAAGACCAGTTTGTCGCCGACATCCGCGAACGGTATGCGTTGCAAAGTTTGATCAATTTGGTGCAAAACGGTGCGATTATCAGCGATGCGCAAGCAGAGCAGCTGATTAAGCTGACTCAGGCGACCCGCGATATCCGTTCGGTAACATTCAATCCTGAATCCTTTGTTTCTCAAGTAAAAGTCGATGATGCCGCATTGAAGGCATATTATGAGGCGCACAAAAAAGATTATCTGATTCCGCAAGGCGTGAAATTGGAATACATCGCCCTGAGTGCCAAAGATTTGGCGGACAAACAGACCGTCAGCGAAGATGAAGTGAAAAAAGCATTTGACGAGCAGGCGCCCCATCTTTCGCCCCGCCGTGAAATTGCCCACATTTTCTTCCCGGTGCCTCAAGATGCCGATGAAACGGTACGCGCGGCAATCAAAGCCGAAGCAGACAAAGTTGCGGCAGAGCTGAAAGCCAAGCCGGCCGATTTTGCTGATCTGGCGAAGAAATATTCAAAAGACACCGCATCTGCTTCCAAAGGCGGCAACTTAGGCTATCTGTCTAAAGACGGCGGCTTGGGTACGAATTTGGAAAACGTGGCGTTCTCGCTGCCTAAAGGCGGAATCAGCGATGTGGTTCAAACACCGGTCGGCTACGATATCGTCCAAGTTTTGAATATCGAAGACAAAGTGTCTTTAGAACATGAAAAAGCCCGTATCGAAGCCGATTTGAAGCTGAAAAAAGCTGCTTCCGAATTCAATTCGGCCAAAGAAAAGCTTTCTGAAGAAGCATTTAATACGCCAACTTCCCTGGCGGATGTTGCCAAGAAAACAAATCTGAAACTGGAAAGCCTGGATCAAGATTGGTTGACTCAAGCCAACGGTAAAGCGGCAGGTTTGCCCGATGCATTGATTAATGCTGCGTTTAGTGAAGATGTGTTGAAGAAAAAACACAATTCCGATTTGATTTCCATGGACAAAGATACGGTTTGGGTTATTCGTGTCAAAGAAGTCAGGGAAGAAAAAACCGCACCTTTCGCTGACGTTCAAGAAGAAGTGCGTTTGGCTTATCTGCGCAGTGAAGCCGCAAAACTGGCCGATAAAAAAGCCAAAGAAGCCATCGAGGCTTTGAAGGCAGGCAAGGCAGTTGACTTGAAATGGTCGGAAGTATCGAAATTGAGTGCGCAAGATGCACGCCGGACCATGGCACCCGAAGCGTATAACGAACTGATTAAAGCCCGTCCGCAAAATGGCAAACCTGCATACGCCATGCTGCTGGAAGGCATGCCGGCTCCTGTAATTGTTGAAGTACAAAATATTGCCGCGCCGGAAAATATCGCTTCCCAAGTGCCTGCTGCCAAACAAATGCTGGCGCAACAGCAGTCTGCCAACATTTTTGACGCATTGCTGCGTTATTTCAGCAAGGAAATCAAGCGCGAGCAAGGTGCGCAAAAAGTTGATAATTCAGCAGAGTAAGCTGGTGATGAACAGGTAGGCGGCAATGATGGCAAACATGATTGCCCGTCTGCCTTAAACAGAATCAAACGGTCAGAGAAAATCCGACCGTTTTCATTATATAATCAGCCTTTCTTGCCCCATCAATATATAGTGGATTAACTTTAAACCAGTACGGCGTTGCCTCGCCTTAGCTCAAAGAGAACGATTCTCTAAGGTGCTGAAGCACCAAGTGAATCGGTTCCGTACTATTTGTACTGTCTGCGGCTTCGTCGCCTTGTCCTGATTTAGTTAATCCACTATATATAGTGATTTCACTACTATACACATCCCGATTTTCCTTGTTTTTCGGTTAGAGGTCGTCTGAATACCATGAGCAAAGCTCCCGATGCTTTTACGCGGCTGATTAATGCCTTGAAAATTTTACCCAATGTCGGTCCGAAATCCGCGCAGCGCATGGCGCATCAATTGCTGCAAAGCAAGCGGGAGCAGGCGCAGGAGTTGGTTGATGCTTTGCAATACGCATTAAAGCAAGTCCAGCATTGCAGGATGTGCAACACATTTTGCGAAGGGAGTTTGTGTGATATCTGTTCTGACGAATCGCGCGACAAACACCGCCTGATGATCGTCCATATGCCGGCAGATGTTTCCAATATGGAAACTGCCAATTGCCATGACGGTTTGTATTTTGTGCTGATGGGGCAAATCAGTCCCGCGCAAGGGATGGATGTGAGCGCCATCGCATTGGACAAACTGGTGGCAAGGTTGCAGAACGCTGATGTCGAAGAAATCATCATTGCAACAAACTTTACTGCCGAAGGAGATGCGACGGCGTATGTGTTGGCAGAATTGTTTAAAAACCTTCCATACAAAGTCAGCCGTCTTGCCAGAGGCATCCCTTTGGGTGGGGAGCTGGAATATGTCGATGCTGGAACTTTGGCGCAGGCCGTTTATGAAAGGCGCGCAATCAAGGAATAAACAATAAGGTCGTCTGAAAACGCGTTTCAGACGACCTTATTTCAAACAAAGCCGGTTATTTGCAGCTTACGCCTTGAATTTGCGGAGTGTCGCCGCTGCCTACTTTAAAGGCACATTTGGTGGCGCTGCTGCCGGACACGGTAACGACACCGCTGCCTGCGGTCAGGCTGACCGGTTCTTTAACACCCATGCCGACTGCGGTTGCGGCAAGTTTTTGCACGTCGGCAGCGGAATAGGACGTATTGTTTGAACTGATTTTAATCTCCTTAGCCGCATACGCATTTGCACTGAATGCCAATCCGGCAGCGGCAACGGATAATGCTAAGAATTTTGTGATGTTCATTAATGGTTTTCCTTTTTGATGGCGGTAAACTTTACCGCGATTTCAGAATAAGGCCGAATAGATGATTGTGCAAGTTTTTCGACCGATTTTACGGTAGCCCTGAATAAGAAGACTTTGGTTTACAAATTGCGATGTCTCTATTCTCGGTCGTTTCGGCGTATTCAGACGACCTGTCGGTTTTACGGTACAATAGGCGTTTTTTGACAAACGGATGAGGCATATAAATGGCTTCTTTAGAGACTTGGATAGGACTGCGCTATTTGCGGGCAAAAAAACGCAATGGCTTCATGTCGTTTATCACCGTCATTTCTATTGTGGGTATTGCACTCGGTGTGATGGCTTTGATTGTCGTATTGTCTGTCATGGCGGGCTTTCAGAGAGACATACGGGGGCAGCTTTTGAAAGTGGCTCCTCATGCCGAAATGGGTTATTACGATAACGGTAACGGTAAAAGCTGGGAGAGTCTGCGCGAGATTATTAAAGGACGCAAAGAGGTGCTTCAGTCGGCACCTTATGTTTCGGGGCAGGCATTGCTGGCAAATGCGGGTGAGGTCCAAGGTGTT
>NZ_AJMT01000135.1:0-3608 GCF_000260655.1 Neisseria sicca VK64 | reverse complement strand
CTGCTCGTGCAAGCAACGACAAACGCCCGATTAAAACTTGGTCTCGTCGTTCTACCATTCTGCCTGATTTTATCGGTCTGACCATTGCTGTACACAACGGCCGCACGCATGTGCCGGTGTTTATCAGTGATAACATGGTTGGTCATAAATTAGGTGAATTCTCATTGACCCGTACCTTTAAAGGCCATTTGGCTGATAAAAAGGCTAAAAAGAAATAAGGTGAATCATGAGAGTAAATGCACAACATAAAAATGCCCGTATTTCAGCTCAAAAAGCTCGTTTGGTGGCTGATTTGATTCGCGGTAAAGACGTTGCCCAAGCTTTGAATATTTTGACTTTCAGTCCTAAAAAAGGTGCTGAGTTGATTAAAAAAGTATTGGAATCAGCTATTGCTAATGCCGAGCACAATAACGGTGCCGACATTGATGAGTTGAAAGTGGTAACTATCTTTGTTGACAAGGGTCCAAGCTTGAAACGTTTCCAAGCTCGTGCCAAAGGTCGCGGTAACCGCATTGAAAAACAAACTTGTCATATCAATGTGACAGTGGGCAACTAAGGAAAAGCTATGGGACAAAAGATTAACCCTACAGGCTTTCGCCTGGCGGTAACTAAAGACTGGGCTTCAAAATGGTTTGCTAAAAGCACCGACTTTTCTGCTGTTTTGAAACAAGACATTGATGTTCGTAACTACCTGCGTAAAAAATTGGCGAATGCTTCTGTTGGTCGCGTAGTTATTGAACGTCCTGCAAAATCTGCACGCATTACCATCCACTCTGCCCGTCCGGGCGTAGTAATTGGTAAAAAAGGTGAGGATATCGAAGTTCTGAAACGTGATTTGCAAGCCTTGATGGGCGTGCCTGTTCATGTGAATATCGAAGAAATCCGTAAACCTGAATTGGATGCACAAATTATTGCTGATGGTATTGCTCAGCAATTGGAAAAACGCGTTCAATTCCGCCGTGCTATGAAACGCGCTATGCAAAATGCTATGCGTTCAGGAGCAAAAGGTATCAAGATTATGACCTCAGGTCGTCTGAATGGTGCAGATATTGCTCGTAGCGAATGGTATCGTGAAGGTCGAGTACCTCTGCATACTTTGCGCGCAAACGTAGATTATGCAACTAGCGAAGCTCATACTACTTATGGCGTGCTGGGTCTGAAAGTTTGGGTATATACTGAAGGTAATGTAAAGACTTCAGCTAAACCTGAGCATGAAAAGAAACAAAGAAAGGCAGGTGGACGTAATGCTGCAGCCAACTAGACTGAAATACCGCAAGCAACAAAAAGGTCGCAATACTGGTATTGCTACCCGCGGTAACAAAGTAAGTTTCGGTGAGTTCGGTTTGAAAGCCGTTGGTCGCGGTCGTTTGACTGCCCGCCAAATCGAAGCTGCTCGTCGTACAATGACTCGCCACATTAAACGTGGTGGTCGTATTTGGATTCGTGTATTCCCTGATAAACCAATTACTGAAAAACCTATTCAAGTTCGTATGGGTGGCGGTAAAGGTAACGTGGAATATTACATTGCCGAAATCAAACCAGGCAAAGTGTTGTATGAGATGGACGGTGTTCCAGAGGCTTTGGCTCGTGAAGCATTTGAATTAGCTGCTGCCAAATTGCCTATTCCTACGACCTTTGTAGTAAGACAGGTAGGTCAATAATGAAAGCAAATGAATTGAAAGACAAATCTATTGAGCAATTAAATGCAGATTTGTTGGACTTGTTGAAAGCTCAGTTTGGCTTACGTATGCAAAACGCAACTGGTCAATTGGGTAAACCAAGCGAATTAAAACGTGTACGTCGCGATATTGCTCGTATTAAAACCATTTTAACTGAAAAAGGTGCTAAGTAATGAGCGAAAATAAAAATGTTCGTACTTTGCAAGGCAAAGTGGTAAGCGACAAAATGGACAAAACTGTGACAGTATTGGTTGAACGTAAAGTAAAACATCCTCTGTACGGTAAAATTATCCGTTTATCAACTAAAATCCATGCCCATGATGAAAATAATCAATATGGAATTGGCGATGTTGTAGTAATTGCGGAATCTCGTCCACTGTCAAAAACCAAATCTTGGGTTGTTAAAGAACTGGTTGAGAAAGCACGTACTGTTTAAAATTTAAGACAGTTAGCTTTAATAAGAAACGAAGTGTTGCGCCAAAGTGAATTTGCGTGTAAACTTCGTTTCTTATCTTTCAGTTTCTTCTGGAAGTTTCTTCCCTTCGGGATCCAAGACTGGTTTACTAGAACCGTGATGGTTTCATTTAGTTAGCTCAATTGAAATAAGTGGGCGAGTTATATGAAAATGGTAAATTAAGTTGGTTAATTTAAAGGTACTAATATGATTCAAATGCAGACCATCTTAGATGTGGCTGATAACTCTGGTGCGCGTCGTGTGATGTGCATCAAAGTGTTGGGCGGATCTAAGCGTCGCTACGCTTCTGTTGGCGATATTATTAAAGTCGCAGTTAAAGATGCGGCCCCGCGTGGTCGTGTTAAAAAAGGTGATGTGTACAATGCAGTTGTTGTTCGTACTGCTAAAGGTGTGCGTCGTCCTGATGGCGCGTTGATTAAATTTGATAACAACGCCGCCGTGTTGTTAAACAATAAACTTGAACCTCTGGGTACCCGTATTTTTGGTCCGGTAACCCGTGAGTTGCGTACTGAGCGATTTATGAAAATCGTTTCATTAGCGCCTGAAGTATTATAAGGAATAGCGCGATGAATAAAATCATTAAAGGTGACCAAGTTGTTGTGATCACTGGTAAGGATAAAGGTAAGCAAGGTCAAGTAGTTCGCGTATTAGGTGGCAAGGTTGTTATTGAAGGTATTAACGTCGTAAAACGTCACCAAAAACCTAATCCGATGCGTGGTATTGAGGGTGGTATTGTTGCTAAAGAAATGCCGTTGGATATTTCTAATGTTGCAATCCTGAATCCGGAAACTAATAAAGCAGACCGTGTTGGTATTAAACTGATTGAGAATGAAGGCAAAGTTAAGCGCGTTCGTTTCTTCAAATCAAATGGCTCTGTTATTGGAGCATAAGGAGATAACATGGCTCGTTTGAGAGAGTTTTATAAAGATACAGTTGTTCCTGAACTGATTAAACAATTTGGTTACAAGTCAGTAATGGAAGTTCCCCGTATTGAAAAAATTACTTTAAATATGGGTGTCGGAGAAGCTGTTGCAGATAAAAAAGTTATGGAACACGCGGTATCTGACTTAGAGAAAATTGCTGGTCAAAAACCAGTCGTTACTGTTGCTCGTAAATCTATCGCAGGTTTTAAGATTCGCGATAATTATCCTGTCGGTTGCAAAGTAACATTGCGCCGTGATCAAATGTTTGAATTCTTGGATCGTTTGATTACTATTGCATTACCTCGTGTACGTGACTTCCGTGGTGTAAGTGGCAAATCATTTGATGGTCGTGGTAATTACAACATGGGTGTTCGCGAGCAAATCATTTTCCCGGAAATTGAATACGATAAAATTGATGCTTTGCGTGGTTTGAATATTACTATTACAACTACTGCAAAAACTGATGAGGAAGCTAAAGCTTTATTGTCACTGTTCAAGTTTCCGTTTAAAGGATAATCATGGCTAAGAAAG
>NZ_AJMT01000134.1:0-3819 GCF_000260655.1 Neisseria sicca VK64 | reverse complement strand
GCGCCTTTGTCCGTAGCGTCCTTTATGCCGCCGGTAGGTTTCGACGAGGAGGGCTTTGTCGGCTGCGTCGGGGTCGGGTCGGTCTTGGTGGTGGTAGTAAAAGCTGCTTTTGGGCAGGTTTGCGATGTGCAGCAGGTATTTGAGCGGGTGTTGCGCCCTCAGTGTTTGGACGGTTTGGCTTTGTCCTTTTCGGTCTGTTTTTGGCTGAGGGCTTTTAACTCCTTTAAATAGGCAACCTTTGCGCGCATATAGCACAACTCTTCATAAGCTCTGCCTGCGTTTTTTCTTGGTCGGGTTTATCTGAGATGAAGGGGTTTTTGCGGTGTTGGGTCATGGTTTTGGATTGGGGATGTTCGAGTGCGCCGATGCCGCCTTCTTGATAGGCGCGTATCCATCGTCTCAGGTGGGTTCGGGAAATGCCGTAGTGGTCTGCGGTACGCTGTTGGCTGCGTATATGCAGGTAGTGGAGTACGGCTTGGTATTTGAAGTGTAATGTATATTTGCTCATAAAAAAACTGCACCTTGTGAGTTGGAGGGGATGTGTCCAACTTTTGGGGTGCAGTTCAAACCATTTTCCGGTTTTCAGACGACCTTTTCTTTATTATCTGCCTACCTTATTCGGGACGCATCTGCGGGAACAGAATCACGTCGCGGATGGTTTGAGAATCGGTCAACAGCATCACCAAGCGGTCGATGCCGATGCCGCAACCGCCTGTCGGCGGCAAACCAAATTCCATCGCGCGAATGTAGTCTGCATCGTAGTGCATGGCTTCGTCGTCGCCCGCGTCTTTTTGCGCCACTTGCGCTTTGAAGCGTTCGGCTTGGTCTTCGGGGTCGTTCAACTCGGAATAGCCGTTTGCCAGCTCGCGGCCGACAACGAACAATTCGAAACGCTCGGTCAGACCTTGTTTCGTATCCGAAGCGCGTGCCAACGGGGAAACTTCGACCGGGTAATCGACAATGAAGGTCGGGTTCCACAGTTTGCCCTCGGCGCAACCTTCAAACAGGGCAAGTTGCAGGCTGCCGATGCCTGGGGACGGCGGCAGGCTTTCGCCGTGTTTGACGATTTCTTTTTTCAGCCACTCTGCATCGTTCAACTGCTCGTCGGTGTAGTGCGGATTGTATTTTTTGATGGCTTCAAGAATGGTCAGGCGCTCAAACGGGCTTTCCAAATCGACTTCTTTGCCGTTGTAGCTGATTTTCGCCGTGCCGTTGACCGTGCGCGATGCGTTGCGGATGATGTCTTCCGCCATCTGCATCATGCGTTCGTAGTCGGAGAAGGCTTCGTAGAATTCAATCATGGTGAATTCGGGGTTGTGGCGCACGGACATGCCTTCGTTGCGGAAGCTGCGGTTAATCTCGAACACGCGCTCCAAACCGCCGACCACCAGACGTTTCAGATACAACTCGGGCGCAATGCGCAGGTAGAGCGGGATGTCCAAAGCGTTGTGATGGGTCACGAACGGTTTCGCCGTCGCGCCGCCGGGAATCGGGTGCATCATCGGGGTTTCGACTTCGAGATAATGCTCGTTCACCATGAAATTGCGCACGGATTGGATGATTTGGCTGCGTTTGATAAACGTATTGCGCGATTCTTCGTTGGCAATCAAATCGACGTAGCGTTGGCGGTATTTGGTTTCCTGATCGCTCAAGCCTTTGTGTTTGTCGGGCAGCGGGCGCAGGGATTTGGACAGCAGGCGGATGTCGGACACGCGCACGGTCAATTCGCCGTGGTTGGTTTTGAACAAAGTGCCTTCCGCGCCGACGATGTCGCCCAAGTCCCAATGGTTGAAATCGTCCAAAACTTCCTGACTCACGCCTTTGTTGTTCAGATAAAGCTGGATTTGGCCGGTCACGTCTTGGATGGTGGCGAAGCTCGCCTTGCCCATTTGGCGTTTGAGCATCATGCGGCCGGCAATTTTGACGGGAACGGCTTGCGGGTCAAGTTCTTCTTTGCCGATTTCGCCGTATCGGGCGTGCAAATCGGCGGCAAAGCTGTCGCGCTTGAAGTCGTTGGGATAGGCAATGCGCTGTTGGCGGATGTTGTGCAGTTTTTCGCGGCGCAGGGCGATGATTTGGTTTTCGTCCAACTGCGGCTCGGTTTGCGGATTGTTTTGTTCGCTCATGGTGTTTTCCGGAAAAATAAATCAGGCGCAATCTGTTTCAGACGACCTGATTGAATCACAAAATTTGCGCATATTTTACGCGATGTCGGTGTTTTTTTCTATCCGGCTCAAAAGGTCGTCTGAAAAACATCGGGCAGGGGTTTTCGGTCAATCCGTTTGGCGGGAAAAAGATACCTGAAATCAAGTTTGGAAAAACATTTGGCTTTTTTGCTGTTATACTCATTCCATTTATTTCAAATCAATATCTGAAGATTATGTACTGGTCTATTCCTGATATCCCCGATACCATCGTCGCCCGCAAAAACAGCAAGTGGAATACCCCTTGGGTATGGCTGACGGTATTGGCTTTGCTTTTCATTGCGGCGTTGATTGTTGTGTTGTGGCTGAAAATCAGCCCGTTTTATCTGTTGATACCGGTTGGCGTTTGGGGCGCGGCTTTGCTGTACCGCTTTATCTTGTCGATGAACCGCAGCGCGGCGGCAGATGCTTGGGAAACCGAAAAAGCGAATATCCGCAAAAAATGGACGGATTGGGCGCAAAGAAGCATCGTATTGGTCGATTCGCATACCATCCTACCCGACCCCTTGTCGCTGCCGGACGTCATTACCCAAGCCTCAGGCGGACGAAATGCCGATCTTTTTCTGTTTCCGCGTGATGAAGACGAAGACCTGTGGCGCAGCGGCTATCCTTACGTTGCCGAACATTTTTACCAAAAGTTGAGCGAATTGGCTGAGTATCGGCAGCCTGTGACCCTGCACATCGATGCGCCGGACGAAGAAGCGTATTTGAACTGGCAGCAGAGATTTGAAGAAATCGCCGAAATGGCGGGTGTCCGCGCGACTATCAAGCCTTTGTCCGATGGCGAAAGTTTGATGGGCGATTGGGTGGAAAACCGCCAGTTTGAAGGCATTCATGTGATTTTTTCGGCATGGCTGAACGAAGACGCTTCAGATGCCGAGTTTACAGAAAACGCAACTTGGCTGGTGTTTGCCTCGCCTTATGCCGCCAAACAGAACAAATTGCCCGTCAAAGCGGTTTTGCAGCGTCCGATTGCCATCTCCTTGTCCGACGAAACGGCGCAAAACAAATCTTTCGGACACTACGCCGATTACGCTTTGAAAAACCGCACCGTCCATGCTGCCTGGTTTACCGCACCACCTAAAGATACGCAACAATACGTCGGCAAACTTCGCCAAGCAGGCGTCAGCTGGAACGATAATTTCGACCTGCCCTTGATACACACGCCCGAACCGTATACAGGTCAACTTCCGCGAGAAAGCCACTGGCTGACTCTGGGCTTGATGGCTGAAAACAGCGATCAGCAAAACCAATTGTTCGGCTGGCAGAAAGACGGTAATCTGTATATGGGCTGCCTGATTCATCAAAATTCAGCAGCATAAGCCGACTATCTTGTCAGGGTACAAAAGGTCGTCTGAAAACTTGAAGTTTGGGTTTTCAGACGACCTTTTATTTAATCCACGCCAGTTTGTAGCGTGGGCTTTGCCCACGAAATCTATCTTCTGACAATCTGAATTGGATGATCACGTTTTCACTCATATCGTGGGCAAAGCCCACGATACGGATTGCTGCAACGGCAACCTGTCCCTTCCCCCGTCCGGCGGGGGAAGGTTGGGATGGGGGTGGCTTTGTGGATTTAGGTAAAATCAAATTCGTGTAGCCCGCAGAGCCACCC
>NZ_AJMT01000133.1:0-6160 GCF_000260655.1 Neisseria sicca VK64 | reverse complement strand
GAACCGATTCACTTGGTGCTTCAGCACCTTAGAGAATCGTTCTCTTTGAGCTAAGGCGAGGCAACGCCGTACTGGTTTAAAGTTAATCCACTACAAAAAGGTCGTCTGAAAACCTTATTGATAGGTTTTCAGACGACCTGTGTTTACTTTAAAAATTCAAATCATCAGTTTGCCATTTGTTTTGCCTGAACCGCTGTCAGGGCGATGGTGAAGACGATATCTTCTACCAATGCGCCGCGGGAGAGGTCGTTGACCGGTTTGCGCAAACCTTGCAACAGCGGGCCGACGCTCAGGACGTTGGCGCTGCGTTGTACGGCTTTGTAGGTGCAGTTGCCGGTGTTGAGGCTTGGGAAAATCAAGACGGTTGCCTGACCGGCAACGGTGCTTTCAGGCGCTTTGGTTTTGCCGATTTCAGGCACGGTAGCCGCATCGTATTGCAGCGGGCCGTCGATTTCCAAATCCGGGCGTTTTTCTTTTGCCAGTTTGGTCGCTTCAATCACGGCATCGACATCAGGGCCGCTGCCTGAGTTGATGGTGGAGTAGGAAATCATGGCGACTTTAGGCGGGATACCGAAGGCTTTGGCGGTATCGGCGGATTGGATGGCGATATCGGCAAGCTGTTCGGGCGTCGGGTTCGGGTTGACCGCGCAGTCGCCGAAGACGAGGACTTGGTTGGGCAGCAACATGAAGAATACGCTGGACACGAGGCTGGCACCCGGTGCGGTTTTAATCAGCTGCAAGGCGGGGCGGATGGTGTTGGCGGTCGTATGAACGGCACCGGATACCAAGCCGTCCACGTCGTTTTGCGCCATCATCATGGTGCCGAGGACGACGGTGTCTTGCAGTTGTTTGCGGGCGTCTTCAGGCGTTAGGCCTTTGGATTTGCGCAATTCGCACATCGGCTCGACGTATTGTTCGACCAATGTGGCGGGATCGATGATTTCCAATGAGTCAGGCAGGCTGATGCCGCGTTCTTTGGCAACGGCTTCAACTTCTTCGCGCTTGGCAAGCAAGACGCAGCGGGCAATGCCTTTTTCGTGGCAGATGGCGGCTGCGGCGACGGTACGCGGTTCTGCGCCTTCGGGCAGGACGATGCGCATATCGGCTTTACGGGCAAAATCAATCAGGTTGTAACGGAATTGGGCGGGAGACAGACGGGAGGCTTCGCGTTTTGCCAAAGCGGATACGTCTTTGAGTGCGCTGCTTGAGCCGTAGAACGTCAGTCCGGTCAGGCGGGCAACTTCTTCGCCTACGGATGCTGCCGCGCCTTCAATGATGAAGCCTTCCAAGAGGCCCGGAGAGTTGGTGTAAAGCTGTTTGGCAAGGTTGATTCGGTGTGCCGCTTCGGCTGCGTCGGCATTGTCAGATTGCAACGCCAGGACTACGCCTGCATCCAAAGACAGCGCCAGCTCGACGTTTTTGCCGGACAGGAAGAGTTTGTCCGCATCGGGGGCGATACCTTCGATAACGAGTTTGTCGGTATTGAGTGCGACGGCTTTGCCGACCACAGCGTCAAACCAGTCGTCGCTTTTGCCTTGTGCCAACAGAGTTTCGGCGGATGCGTCGAGCGGTTGGAAAACTTGCGCGCCCAAAGCTTGGGCAAAGGCTTTGCTTGCTGCTGCCACGTCCAAACCGGCGGATACCGGAGCGACCAATAATTTAGCCATGATATGTGTCCTTTCTATTTGGAGGTTGTCCGTCTTGGAGGTTGTCCGTCGCCGCCGTGATGCGGACGTAACGGCAATGGCTTAATACTAACAAACAAATTGCGTTTCCAACAAGGTTAAATGTTAATGGATTGAGCGAAAATGCAATGGATTTTTAAGAAACGCTTAGAAAGCCGGTTAAAATTACCCCCCCCTTTCCTTTTAATCTTTCCTGATTACTGCGGACAATGCCGTTTGAAATGAAAAAAGCCAAGCCCTGTAACATACAGAACCCAGCTGATAGCAACCATCTGAACAGATTTTAATGAATACTCAAGATTTAAAGGATTCTTACCTTCAAATTCGAGTTTTCAGACGACCTCCCGTTTCGGCAACCAAATCTGCCGTAGGTCAGATTCTTGAATCCGACATCTCCATCTGCAACAACGCGTAAAGAAAATAGAAGCATCAAATATTCGTCGGATACAGGTATCCGAACTACACATTACACAGCAATGTCTCCGCAACTGATTTTATTCCGTAACGTAAAGACAAAAAAGGTCATCTGAAAACCTTAAATCAAGTTCTCAGACGACCTTTCATTCCGGCAGACCGATTAGGTCAACCCATCAAGCCTGTTTCAACTTCGCATCGGCATCGCGCAACGCGGTGCGCAGACCTTCCTCGATAACGGGATGGTAGAACGGCATATCCAGCATTTGCTCAACGGTCATCTTCATTTGATGCGCCCATGCCAACAGGTGCGCCAAATGTTCGGCGGCCGGGCCTAAGATTTCCGCGCCGATGAAGCGGCCGGTGGCTTTTTCGGCATACAGGCGCATATGACCTTTGTTTACCAGCATCACGCGGCTTCGGCCTTGGTTTTTAAACGATACTTCGCCGATGACAAATTCGTCGGGTTGATATTGCGCGGCAACCTGCGCGTATTTCAAACCGACAAAGCCTATTTGCGGATTGGTGAACACTACGCCGATGGTGCTGCGGCGCAAACCGCTGCCGATATTCGGGTAGCGGCCCGCATTGTCGCCGGCAATCTTGCCTTGGTCGGCAGCTTCGTGCAGCAGAGGCAGTTGATTGGACGCATCTCCAGCGATGAAGATATGCGGAATGCTGGTCTGCATGGTCAACGGATCGGCAACGGGTACGCCGCGCGCGTCTTTTTCGATATTGATGTTTTCCAAACCGATATTGTCAACGTTCGGACGGCGGCCTACGGCTGCCAGCATATATTCGGCAACAAATACGCCTTTTTCGCCATCTTGCTCCCAATGGACTTCTACATTGCCGTCCGCATCAAGTTTGACCTCGGTTTTAGCATCCAAATGCAGTTTCAATTCTTCGCCGAACACGGCTTTCGCCTCGTCTGAAACGACGGGGTCGGAAATGCCGCCGATGATGCCGCCCAAGCCGAAAATTTCAACTTTCACGCCCAAACGGTGCAATGCTTGACCCAGTTCCAAACCGATAACACCCGGTCCGAACACGGCGACGCTCTTAGGCAGCGTATCCCATGAGAAAACGTCGTCATTGATAATCAAACGGTCGCCCAAAGACTGCCACTGCGGCAGGATGACGGGACGCGAACCGGTAGCAATCACGAAACTTTTTGCCGTGATTTGGGTATGGTCGTCGATTTGGACGGTATTCTCGTTGATAAATTTAGCCGAACCCATAATGCGCTTGTCGGCAGACCATTCTTCCACATCGGCAACGACAAAGCCGACAAAACGGTCACGCTCGGATTTGACGCGCTGCATGACTTCTTCGCCGTTGACGACGATGCTGTCTTTATCCAAATGCACGCCGAACGGGTCGGTATGTAATGCGTGATGGCGCGCCTCTGCGGCAGCAATCAAGAGTTTGGAAGGCATACAGCCCACGCGCGCGCAGGTCGTGCCGAACACGTTGTTTTCAATCAGGTAAACATTATCCGAATGTAAACGGGCATTGCGAAACGCGCCCATGCCGGCAGTACCGCCGCCGATTACGACGACATCTGCTTGAATTTTTTTCATAATCTTTGTCCTTTTTTGTTGAGCGTCCGAAGCGGTATCAGCGTGAAGCGTATCAGGTTTTCAGACGACCTATTTAATAAACTATCAAAAATAAAAAATCGATAACTATTTTTAAAATTTCGATTTAAAACAATAATCTCAAATTCTACTTGTAAATATAGAGCTATTCAGAACGACCGTGTAGCGTATCGTCTGAATAACTCTATTTTTCTGTTCAGACGGCTTTTTAAACCGTCTCAAGCACTAGGCAATTAGTTTTTAGCCAAGTAAGCTTCCAAATCTTCGCTGCCACCGATGTATTTGCCGCCGATGAAGACTTGAGGAGCAGTCATCTTGCCGGTAATGGCGCGAACGGAAGTAACAGTTGCATCTTTGCCCAATACGATTTCTTCGTAAGACAGACCTTTGTCTTGCAAAGCTTTTTTAGCTTTAGCGCAGAATTGGCAGCCAGGTTTGGTGAAGATGGCAACAGATTCTTGAGCTTTCCAGTCAGGAGCGATGAATTTCAACATAGTGTCAGCGTCAGACACTTTGAAAGGATCACCCGGCTCTTCAGGCTCGATGAACATTTTTTCAACCACGCCGTCGTTAACCAGCATGGAGTAACGCCAAGAGCGTTTGCCGAAGCCCAAGTCTTCTTTGCCGACCAGCATACCCATGCCTTCGGTGAATTCGCCGTTGCCATCAGGAATCATGTAGATGTTGTCAGCTTCTTCTTCGGCAGCCCAAGCGTTCATCACGAAAGTATCGTTTACAGATACGCAGTAGATTGCGTCAACGCCGTTTTCTTTGAACGCGCCGAACAATTCGTTGTAACGCGGCAGGTGGGAAGAAGAACAAGTCGGAGTAAATGCGCCGGGCAGAGAGAATACGACTACTTTTTTGCCTTTGAACAAATCATCAGTGGAAACATCTTTCCAAGTGTCGCCCACGCGGGTACGGAATACGACGGAAGGTACTTTTTGACCGGTACGATCTTGCAAAGCCATTTTGGATCTCCTTGAAATTTTAGGTTTAGGGAATGATACGAGTGAATGTGTGCATTCTAGCGCAGGGAGTTTGATTTGTATAATTTATAGTTCAAATAATATTAATTACCTGAAGCTATGAAACCCAACCTGCGAACGTTCCATTTAAATAGAGGTCGTCTGAAAGAAAACAAGCCCCTGGCTTGGAATTATTTTTCGGAATCGTGTGCGTCGGACAATACGACTTCGCGGATGCTGCTTTCTACTTTGTCTTTCAACATAAAGCGGTCTTCGTCTTTGCCGGGACGAATCGGGGCGGCAAAATCAATACGGATGCGCAGCTTTTTCATGGAAACGATGCGCCAAAGTGAGCGCACCAAATCGACTTGTGCATAAGACGGCACAGTCGTCCTTTTACCAGTATCATCATAATAGCGCAGCGTAACCGCCTGAACAGGCGCGTCGGCATCAATGGCGGATTGGAAGAGTGCGGCTTTGAACGGCAAAATATCCAAGCCCAAAGAAGTCCGCGCTTCGGGGAAAAAGCTGACATTCTGCCCGGCTTTCAACGCGGCGCAAATGGCTTGGTTAATCGGCTCGACATCGCGTCGGGAATTTCGATTGATAAACACCGTGCCTGCGTTTTGCCCCATTTTGCCCAAGACCGGCCAGTCTTTGATTTCCTGCTTGGCGATAAAGCTGCTCGGATACACCGCACTCATGGCGAAAATATCCAGCCAAGACACATGGTTTGCCGCCACCAAAACACCCTTTACATTATCTGCGGGCGGCGTGCCGATTTCCAATTCGATATCCAAGGCTTCCAGCGCGCCTTTGCCTAAAGTGATGACCGCATGATCGCGTTCGGCAGGATTGCCGGCATCGATACGGCGCAAATGCCTTCCGGTTCGGAACAGCCAACCCGCCAGGCGGAACAATCTGCCCAAACGGGTAAAAAACGGGGCTTTTTGTGAGTGCATAACTATTTTTCTTTTCGTATTAAATGTGCATCAAATCATAGTATAGTAGATTAAATTTATAGTGGATTAAATTTAAATCAGGACAAGGCGACGAAGCCGCAGACAGTACAGATAGTACGGCAAGGTGAGGCAACGCCGTACTGGTTTAAAGTTAATCCACTATAATAACGTTTTCAGACGACCCAGATGACAAAGAGGTCGTCTGAAAACAAGTTCATACATTATTTTTGGCAGTTCGGACAATAAAACGTCCCGCGCTGCCCCAAAACTTCTTTCTGCACCAAACCGCCGCAACGGACGCAGGGTTCGTTGTGCCTGCCGTACACCGTATATTCCTGCTGGAAATAGCCGCTTTTGCCGTCGCTGTTGACGAAGTCGCGCAACGTGCTGCCGCCGGTTTCAATCGCGCGCTGCAATACCGCTTTAATCGTTTCCACCAAGACAGCGCATTCTTTTTTCTTAACCTTGTCCGCAGGGCGGTGTGGCGATATGCCCGATTTAAACAGGCTTTCGTTCGCATAAATATTACC
>NZ_AJMT01000132.1:0-18868 GCF_000260655.1 Neisseria sicca VK64 | reverse complement strand
CCCGCTTTGGCAAGCACGCTTTCGCGTATGCCCATCATGCCCAAGACGTTCTCGGCGGTTCGTTTGCGCCATGAGCTGCTGATGTAGTCGTTTTTGCGGCTGTTTCGCTGCGAAATTTGGTTGAACGCTTCAATCAGGATGGAGAAGCCGATAGCGGCGTAGAGGTAGCCTTTCGGGATGTGGAAATGGAAGGCTTCGGCAATGAGGCTGAAACCGATCATCAGCAGGAAACCCAAACAGAGCATGACGACGGTAGGATGCCTGTCCACAAATTCGGTCAGCGGTTTGCTGGCGGAAATCATGACGGTCATGGCAACGGCAACGGCGCCCATGGCGACGACGATGTGATCGACCATCGCAACGGCAGTAATGACGGAATCGATGGAAAATACCGCGTCAAGAATCAGGATTTGGGCAACCACACTCCAAAATCGCGCGTGTTTTTTCTGACTGTCGGCAACGGCAAACTGGTTATGCCCTTCGAGGCGTTCGTGCAGCTCGGTGGTGGCTTTGTAGAGCAGGAAGATGCCGCCTGCGAGCATAATCATGTCTTTGCCGGAAACGTCCAACCCGCTGATGTGGAACAGCGGGCGCGTCAGGGTCATGATGTGTGCCATGAAGCCGAGCATGATGATGCGGATAACGACCGCAAGCCCTAAACCGGTAATGCGTGCGCGGTCGCGTTGGGCGGGTTTGACTTTGTTCGCCAAAATGGCGACGAAAACGAGGTTGTCTATCCCCAAGACGACTTCGAGTACCAGAAGCGTGGCAAAGCCTATCCAAGTATGCGGCTCTGCCAACCAACTGAAATCCATGATTTTTGTATTCCTTTGTGTTCAAACGCGAAAAGGCAGCCTGAAACGCTCAAGCTGCCTGATTCATATCGATACGCACGAAAAACGGCGGGCGGTCATGCTGCTCTGCTCTGGGTCTTTCATGTGTGCGTATGTCTCAAGTAAAAATAATGTAAATAGTTTAGCAGCTTGGAAGGCGGATGGCAAAAGGTCGTCTGAAAACTGGAATTTGCGTTTTCAGACGACCCGCCAAACCGCTTAAATAACCTGCTCTTTGGTTTTGGTCTCCGCGGCTTTATTCGTCATAAAACCGTCTATCGGCGCATAACCCACAAAATCTGCGTTTTCATCCATGATGACTACCCAATCTTTCGTGCGCCCGCTGGTCAGGGGCAGGAAGAACAAAGGTTTGCCGGAGGCAGATACTTTGGCTGATTTGACGATATCCGCTTCAGACATATTGCGGGCGGCAGCCAATTCGGACAACGGCTTCATCACGCGGCGGATTTTTTCGCGCTCGGCAGGGCCGTCGGGCAGCCACCAATTCGGGCGCATACTCGGTTCGATACCCGTCAGCGACAAGCTCAGGCTTTCATTGCCTTCATCGACATTGGCAGCCTCGCGTACGCCTACGCGCTCTATACCGAACCAAGGCAGGGTTTTGAAGCCATCTTTGGCTTTTGCCAAATCCGCCTTATCGATTTCGGCGGCAGTCACAATATTGATACGGTCGCGCTCAAAAGCTGCGGCAACAGGACGGGCAAGGGATACGCTGTACAACCCGTAAATCAAAGCGGCAAGCTGGATCGCGCCGATTAAGGAAAAATCGACCACGCGCTCGCGCATTTTTTTCTTGGGGCTGGCAAGAATCAGGGTCAACAGCGGACCGCACACGATATCCACCGATACGACCAACTTATACAAATCCAAACCGCCGGTCAGTTCGGCATAGGGAAAGGGATACCAGACTTCAAAAACAAGCAGCGCCGCCAAACCCGCCAAAACCAGACTGACAAGCAGATGCAGCGAGGCGCTTTTCACGGCGAAACGCCATCGCGAAACATGTTGAGTATTTTCCATAATGTTTGTCCGTAACGTAATTATTTGAAATATGATTTTTTGAAGACGTCATTATATCGGAATATAAAAGTTTTGCGGAAAACCAAATAAACATTTTTTTACATATCCCATGTTAAAATCCGCGTTTCTCAAATATTTCAATATGATGCTATGCATACTTCCGATATTGACACAGACGATACGGCTCACGAATACCACGCCGACAATCCCGATTTTCCTGCCAAAACCGTTGTGGCGACGCTGTTTATCGGCGCGTTTTTCGGCTATCTCAACGACACGCTTTTAAATGTTGCGCTCACGCCGATTATGAAGGATTTCGGTGTCGATAAGACCACCGTCCAATGGCTGACGACGGGCTTTTTACTGGTGATGGGCGCGTTCACGCCGATTACGGCGGGCGTGATTCAGTGGTTTGAAACGCGCAAGATGGTGTTGTTTACGCAGGCAACGTTTCTGGCGGGTTCACTGATTTGCGCGTTTGCGCCGACCTTCGGGATTCTGGTCGTGGGGCGGATGGTGCAGGCGGTGTCTGCTGCGTTTTTCGTGCCGCTCCTGTTTAACGGCATTTTGTCGATTTACCCGCCGAACAAACGCGGAACGGCGATGGGTGTGATTACCATGATGTTCACCGCCGCGCCCGCGATAGGGCCGACGCTGTCGGGCATCATCATCGACCACACGCATTGGCGCGTGCTGTTCGGCTTTACCGCGCCGTTTATGCTGGCGGCGATGGCGTTGGTGGGCAAGTATCTGACGGTCAATTTGAGTACCATCAGCCGTCCGAAGATTGATATTTTGTCGGCTGTGCTGTCGATTGCCGGCTTGGGTGGGCTGGTGTATGCGAGCAGTAATTTCGCCAGTCTGCCGCTGGCGGAATTTATCCTGCTGTTTGCCGCCTCCGTCGCGCTGGTGGGTTGGTTCGCATACCGCCAGTCCCGCTTGGCGACGCCGCTGCTGAACCTTCGGGCGTTTGAGTATAAGCAGTTCCGCCACTGCGTCGTGATTCTGGCGGGCGCGGTGTTCCTATTTTTGGGTTTGGAACTGCTGATGCCGATGTACACGCAGCAGGTGCTGATGCTGACGGGTACGGCGACGGGGCTGATTCTGATGCCTGCGAGCATCGCCCAAGCGGTTGCCGCGCCTTTGTTCGGCAAACTGCTGGACAAGAAAGGCGGACGGTTTGTCGTGTTGCCCGCCACGGTGATGCTGACGGTGTCGCTGGCGGTGTTGTGGCTGTTTTTGCGGATTGACACGCAAGTCATGATGCTGACCGCCATGTTCACCTTGATGGCGGTGTCTGTATCCGCCTGCGTAACGGGCGAAACCCACGGCTTGAACGCGCTGCCGAAAAAGCTCAATCCCCACGGCGCGGCGATTCTGACCACCATCAACCCGATTGCCGGCGCAATCGGCGCGGCATTTTTCGTCGGCGCGACCAATATCGGCGAGAAACTGTCTTCCGCCGCCTCGCCGCAACAAGCCATGCTTGACGGCATTCATCTGGCGATGGGCAGCGCGCTGGTGTTGGGCGCGGTAATGGTGTTTTTCGCCATGCGCCTGAAACGTCACGAACCGGACAAACAAGTTTGAACATAAGGTACTAAACGGGCATTTGAAAGAAGCCGCAAACAGCACAAAGAGGTCGTCTGAAAAAATGCAAAAAACGTCAGGACGACAGGTTATCTCTTGTTTTCTATACCGAAACCGCCCCAGTTTGCTATAATGCCCAGTTTCATCAAACCGCAATACCACACTTTAAAGGACAAAAAATGGGTTTTCTGCAAGGTAAAAAAATCCTGATCACCGGCATGATTTCCGAGCGTTCCATCGCTTACGGCATTGCCAAAGCCTGCCGCGAACAAGGCGCGGATTTGGCGTTTACCTACGTTGTTGACAAACTGGAAGAGCGCGTCCGCAAAATGGCCGCCGAATTGGGTTCCGAACTCGTGTTCCGCTGCGATGTCGCCAGCGACGAAGAAATCAACCAAGTTTTCGCCGATTTGGGCAAACATTGGGACGGCTTGGACGGCCTCGTCCACTCCATCGGTTTCGCACCGAAAGAAGCCTTGAGCGGCGACTTCCTCGACAGCATCAGTCGCGAAGCGTTTAATACCGCACACGAAATTTCCGCATACAGCCTGCCCGCATTGGCAAAAGCCGCTCGTCCAATGATGCGCGGCAGAAACTCCGCCATCGTCGCCCTGAGCTACTTGGGCGCGGTTCGTGCGATTCCGAACTACAACGTCATGGGCATGGCAAAAGCCAGCCTCGAAGCAGGCATCCGCTTTACCGCCGCCTGCTTGGGCAAGGAAGGCATCCGCTGCAACGGCATTTCCGCTGGCCCGATCAAAACCCTCGCTGCTTCCGGCATTGCCGATTTCAGCAAACTCTTGGGACACGTCGCTTCCCACAATCCGCTCGGCCGCAACGTAACCATCGATGAAGTCGGCAACACCGCCGCCTTCCTGCTCTCCGAACTCTCTTCAGGCATTACCGGCGAAATCACTTACGTTGATGGCGGTTACAGCATCAACGCCCTGAACGACGAAGAGGCGTAATGATTTGTAATATTTTGTAGAAAAGACAACTTATTACACAAAAAACCGTCTGATTAAGTGGTGTAAAAAAGGTACACCGGCTATTTCAGGCGGTTCTTTTTTCGTATAAAAGGCGGCATATTTCGGGAATTTTGTCATAAAAACAAATTTTAACTTTTCTGAATTTTATTTAACGAATAAAACGATACCATGCCTGCCGGTTTGGAAAAGCCCGTCCGTCACTTAGGACGCACTTTTTTTAAAAATTTCACTTTATTATCCACAAACATACAGGAGGACATTTATGTCTATTGCTTCAGAATTCAAACAGTTTATTATGCGCGGCAACGTTATCGACTTGGCAGTCGGTATGGTCGTCGGTACTGCATTTAGCGGCATCGTTAAATCTTTGGTTGACGACGTAATCATGCCCCCTATCGGTCTGTTGATCGGCGGCGTTGACTTCTCCAACCTGTTCATCACCCTGAAAAACGGTGCGCAAGCGCCCGCAGAAGGCTATGCCAACTTGGCGGCAGCCCAAGCAGCCGGTGCCGTCACCCTGAACCTCGGTCTGTTCATCAACTCCGTTATCAGCTTCCTGATCATTGCTGCTGCGATTTTTGCCGTTATCAAAGCATTGAACTCCATGAAAAAAGCCGAAGCGCCTGTTGAAGAAGCACCTGCAGAGCCTAGCGAAGAAGTATTGCTGTTGCGCGAAATCCGCGACTCTCTGAACAAAAAATAATCTTTTAAAGATTTGAAAATAAAAGGTCGTCTGAAAATTTTCAGACGACCTTTTTGTTTTGCGTATCTCTCCGATATCAATGATTTACAGTTTGCGGTATCGGATTGCGTGGGATAACCATTCTTCAATCTCTATCCACATAACCCCTCCCATTTACAGCAAACCTGGCTGACCCAATGCGGGGTCGGTCGCGCGGGCGGCTTTCGCATCTTCAACGGTCAGTCCCAAGGCTTTCGCCACACCTTCGCCGTAGGCGGGGTCGCAACGGTGGCAGTTGCGGATGTGGCGGTATTTGATGAAGTCGGGGGCGTCGCCCATGGCTGCGGCGGTGTTGTCGAACAAAGCCTGTTTCTGCGCGTCGTTCATCAGGTTAAACAAGGCGCGCGGTTGGCTGAAATAGTCGTCATCGTCTTGGCGGTAGTCCCAGTGCGCCGCGTCGCCGTTGATTTTCAAAGGCGGTTCGGCGAAGTCGGGCTGCTCCTGCCATTGGCCGAAGCTGTTGGGTTCGTAGTGCGGCAGGCTGCCGTAGTTGCCGTCGGCGCGGCCTTGCCCGTCGCGCTGGTTGCTGTAAACGGGACAACGCGGGCGGTTGACGGGTATTTGGCGGAAGTTCACCCCCAGGCGGTAGCGTTGCGCGTCGGCGTAATTGAACAGGCGGGCTTGCAGCATTTTGTCGGGGCTGGCGCCGATACCGGGAACCAGGTTGCTCGGCGCGAAGGCGGATTGTTCCACATCGGCGAAGAAGTTTTCGGGATTGCGGTTCAACTCGAATTCTCCCACTTCAATCAGCGGATAGTCTTTTTTCGGCCAAACTTTGGTCAGGTCGAAGGGATGATACGGCACTTTTTCCGCATCGGCTTCAGGCATGACTTGGATGTACATCGTCCATTTCGGAAACTCGCCGCGTTCGATGGCTTCGTACAGGTCGCGCTGGTGGCTTTCGCGGTCGTCGGCGATGATTTTGGCGGCTTCTTCGTTGGTCAGGTTTTTAATGCCTTGCTGGCTGCGGAAATGGAATTTCACCCAAAAACGTTCGCCCGCTTCGTTCCAAAAGCTGTAAGTATGCGAACCGAAGCCGTGCATATGGCGGTAACTGGCGGGAATGCCGCGGTCGCTCATGACGATGGTGACTTGGTGCAGGGCTTCGGGCAGCAGCGTCCAGAAGTCCCAGTTGTTCGTGGCGGAGCGCATATTGGTGCGCGGGTCGCGTTTGACCGCCTTGTTCAGGTCGGGGAATTTGCGCGGGTCGCGCAGGAAGAACACAGGCGTGTTGTTGCCGACCATGTCCCAGTTGCCTTCTTCGGTATAGAACTTCAACGCAAAGCCACGGATGTCGCGTTCCGCATCGGCTGCGCCGCGCTCGCCCGCCACGGTGGTGAAACGGGCGAACATCTCGGTTTTCTTGCCGACTTCGCTGAAGATTTTGGCGCGGGTGTATTTCGTGATGTCGTGCGTCACGGTGAACGTACCGAACGCGCCCGAACCTTTGGCGTGCATACGGCGTTCGGGTATCACTTCGCGCACGAAGTCGGCAAGTTTTTCATTCAGCCACAAATCCTGCGCCAGCAACGGGCCGCGCGCGCCTGCGGTCAGGCTGTTTTGATTGTCGGCAACTGGGGCGCCGTTGTTCATGGTCAGGTAGGTTACGGGACATTTAGAGACAGTCATAATAATTTCCTTTGTGAAATGGTCAGTGGTTTATAAAACGATTTGCCGAAAAGCATATTCGTAGCCGGTTTCTTGGCATTCATAAATTTCTTGTATCGACATTTATTTTTCCTTTTGTTTAAGCTATGAATAGGACTATACAGAAAGGTTTTGACTATTGGAACTATGACTTCAATTTAATATTGTTATTATTAATTGAAATTTGATTTTTGTTAGATTTTTGTTATTGGTGATGCACTAAATAGAAAAAGGTCGTCTGAAACTGTTTTCAGACGACCTTTTTGTATCTCCGTTCCCATTAAAGCTTGCGCATCATCATCATGAAATATGCGCCGCCTATGAGCGTGGCCATCATTCCGGCGGGGACTTCGTAAGGGAACATTACCTGCCTGCCCAGCCAGTCGGCCGTCATCATAACCGATGCGCCGATGAGTGCGGCGGCGGCAAGTTGCTGTTTGGGCAGGCGTGCGCCGAGCATACGGGCCAGATGCGGCGCAAGCAGTCCGACGAAGCTCAAGGGGCCGATAAGCAGAGTGGATAAGGCGGTTAACGCTGCGCTTGAGACGATCAGCACCAGCCGTGCAAGGGAGACGTTGATGCCGACGGAGCGGGCGATTGTCGCGTTCAGGCTGAGCAGTCCGAGCCAGCGTTGCAGCGGGAGGATGAGGAGGAGCGAGGCGACGGCGAGGAGGCCGACGGTAAGGGCGGATTCGGGCGTTGCCTGATAGGTCGAACCTGACATCCACAATAAAAGCAGTTGTACGCGGAAATCACCGCTTGCCGTCCAAATGCGGATGGCGGCATCGGCGAGTGCGGCCAGTGCCATGCCGGTAAGCAGGATTTTTTCGGGGGTAAATCCGTTTTTGCGGTTGAACAGCATCAACAGCCCCAAGGATACGAGAGCGGAAACGATACCTGTCAACCAAAACCAGCCGCTGCCCGAGGTAATGCCGAACAGCATCACTACCGCCATCGCGCCGAATGCCGTTCCGGAGCTGATACCCAAGAGTTCGGGTCCCGCCATCGGGTTTTGCGTCAGCCTTTGCAGTATGACGCCGGTCAACGCGAGCATGGTGCCGGTGGCGGCGGCGAGCAGCACGCGCGGGTAGCGGAATACGAAATATTCCGGGTCTATGGTCAGGCGCAGGGTTTCGTCATAGCGTCCGACCGTAAACGCCAATACCGATACGGCGACGGCGATAAGCGGCAGAAAACGCAAGAGGCGCGGGACGTGCGGCGCGGCGGTTGAAATATCGGAGGTCGTCTGAAACGAAGGACGCGGAGGTGCTTTCGCCGTCAGCCACAACAAAAGCGGCGCGCCGACGAGGGCAGTTACAGCACCGGCGGGCAGATCGGTGCCGCGGTAGTGTTTCAGCAGCATCAGGCCGTTGTCCGTCAGCATCAAAAGCAGTGCGCCGATGATGAAGGAACAAATCAGACGCATGGACAGCGTGCGTACGCCCATTTGCCGCACCAGCGTCGCCGCCGCCAATCCGACAAAGCCCATCATGCCGACAAAGCCGACCACGCCCGCACTCAAAAATGCAGCAACCGCCAAAGACAGCAGGCGGATTTTCTTCACCGGTATGCCTGCCGATTCCGCCTGCGTATCACCCAGGCTCATGATGTTTAACGGTTTGATTAAAAAGGCGGTAAGTATGGCAGCAACGGCAATCCGCCACAAAAGCCCCAACGTATCGCGCCAACTGTCCTGCACCAGGGAGCCGCTGCCCCACTGCATCACGCCGCGCGTCTCTTCGCTGAAAAACAGCATCACGATACCGGTGAGGGAACCCAGATACAGGCTGACCACCAAACCCGCCAGCACGACGCTGAGCGGTTGCAGGGCGCGCCGTGCCGACAGCCGCAATACCGCGCCCAAAGCCGCCGCTGCGCCGGCAAACGCCACGGCGGACGTGCCGTAGGCAAGGAAGGAAGGGGCGAACACGGTCGCCGCCACCAAAGCCGCCTGCGCGCCGCTGCTAACTGCCAGCGTACTGTCGGATGCGAGCGGATTGCGCATCAACTGCTGCATCAGCATGGTCGCCATCGCCGTACTGCCGCCCGCGAGCAGCGCCATCGCCATGCGGGGCAGGGTGTTGTTCTGCACCATCAGCGCGTCCAAAGGCAGGCTGTCGGGACGATCAAACAGCCGCAGCCACGGCAGCGTCCATTCCAGCTTCAATATCCAAAACGCCGTCAGCGCGCACGATATTGCCAACGCGGCGGCAAGGATAGGCAGGGGTCGTCTGAAAATCTTTACCATGCGACTTCCTTTTGTGCGGACGGGTTTTTAGACGACATCGAACGCATCAGTTGCAAAGTGAAACGCTGCATGGATGGCAGCGCGCCGTAGCTCCACGACGGCTCGAAGATGCGGCGGTTTGCAGGGCGGCTGAAC
Source organism: Neisseria sicca VK64 (assembly GCF_000260655.1). GTDB lineage: Bacteria > Pseudomonadota > Gammaproteobacteria > Burkholderiales > Neisseriaceae > Neisseria > Neisseria sicca_B. The sequence goes on along the minus strand of NZ_AJMT01000132.1, from coordinate 9,643 downwards.
GGCAGGCGTTGCCAAAGCGCGCTTTTTTCGAGCGTTGCATGTGTATTTTGAGGATGCGGTTTGACGATGATCAGCAGCGTGTTCGGCGGCAGCTTTGCCAAATCTAAAAGCGTGATGTTTTCGAAACCCCATTCGTTGCTTTTGCCCGTCCAGGCATTGTTTAGCCCCAATTTGTCGAACACGGCCTGAAACAGCGAAGTCTTGCCGTAAATCCGCAAATGCCGCCCGTCGGCAAACTGCACCACCGCAAACGGGCGGCCGCGATATGCCGAGAGCGCGGGTTTGGCGCGAGCAAACAGGTTTTCCGTACCGGCAATCAGCTTTTCGGCAGCGGCAGGGTCGCCGATGATTTTACCCAGCCTGCGCGTGGCTTCGACCGTGTGGGCATATTCGATGCCTTTTGCCGTGCCGAAATCCACTTCGCGTACTGGGGCGATTTTTTCAAACTGGGACTTGGCGGCGGCATACCAGGAAGATTGCACGAAAAAATCAGGCTTTATCTGATACAGCCGCTCCAAATTCGGCTGGAAGCGCAGCCCCGCTTCCTTGACGGCAGCGGGCAGCGGAGGATGGTTCACCCAGGTATCGTACACGCGGCGGTCGGCGACGCTGACGGGCGGATGCCCCATCGCCGTCAGTGTTTCGGCGACCGTCCAGTCCGAAGTCGCCACGCGCGGTGCGGCGGGTGCAGGCAGGGAAAACAGGAGGGCGGCGGTAAAAAACAGCCGTGCGGCAAGGCGGGGAATGTCGTCTGAAAAGCGGTGGGACATCAGCTTGGAAGGTTTTTCGGTTTTTGAATAAAGGGTCGTCTGAAACATATCGGATACAGGTATTCTACAATGGTCTGCAATGTCATCCGGTTTGGATTCGGGTGGCGGATTTTATGGTCGGAGCTTATGCGACAGGACGGCTTGCCTGCGTCAAGGCAATGCCACGGGGCGGCCGTTTTCAGGATGGGCGATGATGTTCATATCGACGCTGTAAATGTCTTTCAACACTTCTGCGGTCATGATGTCGGCGGGTTTGCCCGTTTTTAATAGCCGTCCCTGTTTGAGCGCGACCAGTTCATCGCAATACTGCGCTGCCAGATTAATGTCGTGGATGACGATGATGACGCCCAAACCCAAATCGCGAGACAGCTTGCGCACCAGTGCCATCACGTCAATTTGGTGGGCGATGTCCAAAGCGGCAAGCGGTTCGTCCAGCAGCAAAAAGCGGCTTTGCTGCGCCAGGCACATCGCCAGCCAGACGCGCGAACGTTCGCCGCCCGAAAGCGTATCGACGATTTGATCGGCAAAATTTTCCGTATGCGTCAGCCGCAACGCCTGTTCCACCGCCTGTCTGTCCGCATCGTTCGTGCGCCCTAAAAGCCCGCTCCAGGCATAACGCCCCATCATAACCAGCTCGCGCGCGGTCAACGCGGTGGCGGCGGGCAGGTGCTGCGGAAGATAGGCGACTTCTTTGGCGTATGCGCGGGCAGAATAGGCGCGTATTTCTTTGTCGTTCAGCAATATCCTGCCGCCTGCTGGTTCATGCTGGCGGGTGAGCAGTTTCAACAGCGTGGACTTGCCCGAGCCGTTATGACCGATGAGGCCGTACACGCGGTTAGGGGAAAAGTTGACGCTGATGTCGTGCAGCAGCGAGCGGCCGGGTATGGCGAAGGTGGCGTTTTGGATTTGGAACACGTTTCAGACGACCTTTTAGTGGGTTTGACGTTATTCGGAGAAAGCGGCGGCGCAGCAAAATCCATTGCCCGTTGTCGGTGCCGATGCCGCAAAGGCGGAGTTTTACGGCGGTTGTCCGAAAGCGTAGGGCAAAGTCGGACGCCCCAGGCTCCAAGGTCGTCTGAAAACGTTTCAGACGACCTTTGGACCGTTGGAGGCCGTTTGCCGCCCGTCCCTTAAAAATCGACCGAAGCCGACAGGGTGAAGCTGCGCGGTGCGCCGGCGTTCAGGTAGCCGTTGTTAGGGTATCCGCCGACGGATGCCCAGTATTTCTTGTTGGCAACATTATCGAGGCGGGCGCGGAAGGTGGCTTCGTGCCTGCCGATTTGGGTGCGGTAGCGCGCGCCGATGTCGAAGCGCGTCCAGCCGCCGACTTTAAGCGTATTGGCCGCGTCGGCGTAGGAAGAGCCGGTATAGACCATGCGTCCGTCAAATGCCAAACCCTGCACTTTCGGCACTTCCCATTCCAAGCCAATGTTGGCTTGGGTTTTAGCCGCGCCGATGGTGCGTTTGCCGTCAGTTGAAGACGAGCCGGTAGATTTCTGCTTGGCATCGAGCAGGGTAATGCCGCCCAAGAGCTTCACACCTTGTGCGACTTCCCCGTAAACGGTGATTTCCGCGCCCCGGTGGCGGTCTTTGCCTTCGGAGGTGAAGCGGGCGGTGTTGTCGCTTTCGGCAACGTAAAGCGAACGCGGTTTGTTGGTGTGGAACAGGGCCAATCCCGCGCCGAAGCCGTTGGCTTCAAATTTCGTGCCGATTTCTTTTTGTTTGGAAACATAGGGTTTGAGCGATTCGCCGGTATTGCTGACGGCGTAGACCCGGCCGTTGATGGAAGCAGTCGAGCCTGCAGTCGCGCCTTGTCCCAGGCTTTCGATGTAGTTGCCGTACACCGACCAATTCGGCGTGATGCGGTACACCGCGCCGGCGGCGGGACTGAGGCGCGATTTTTTGTAATTTTCGGTTTGAGCGCCCGTATTATAGGCGTAAGCCTTGTTATGCACCTGCTGCCAGCGCGCCCCGAGCATGAATTGCAGGCGTTTGTCCCAAAGACTGAAGGTGTCGCCCAAGGCAAAGCTGGTCAGACGTGTTTTGCCGGTAACGGCAGGATTGCCCATGTCATTGCCCGAATACAGCGGGTCGGCGGCGGCGGGTTGCGGATAGCGGGACGGGTTGTAGAGGTTGGTCGTATATTGGTTGCCCCAATCCATGATGTAAGCGTTTTTGCGCGAGGATTGGAAACGGTTGGCGGCGGCGGTCCATTCGTGCTCTACCGCGCCCGTATTGAATTTGCCGCGCAAACCGATTTCGCCCGTGTCGATTTTATCCTTACGCGCGTTGTCGAAGCGGTAAATTGATCCGTCGCCGTTGACATTGCGGACAGTCAGGTTTGCCAGAGAATTGTTTTCCTTGCTGCGGCGGAAGCCATAGGCGGCGTAGGCAGTCAGGTTGTCGTTGAAATCGTATTCGCCGCGCATTGTGCCGAACCAGTCGCGCTCGTTGGAATACGTCCACGGCTGCGCCCAGTTGGACGAGGCATCAGGCGCGGCCGGCACGGCGGTCAGGCCTGACAGGGTAACATTGGTACGCGTGGCTTTGAGCTTGTTGTCCTGCCAGCCCAAATCGGCGGACAGGCGGGCATTTTCATTGCGCCAGTCTAGGCCGACATTGACCAGGCTGAGTTTGGACTTTTCGTCATCTATTGCGGTTTTGCCGTTATGGTGCGCCGCATTGACGCGCACGCCGAATTCCTGATTTTGTCCGAAACGGCGCGCCACGTCCGCCGCCAAACCACCGCGTTTTCCCGCGCCGTAATTGGCAGTCAGCCGGTTCAATCCTTCATTGGACGCGCGTTTGGGCAATACGGATACCGTGCCGCCGATATTGTTGCCGCCCGGCGCCATGCCGTTTAAGAAGGCGGATGCGCCGCGCTGGACTTCCACGCGTTCGAAAAGCTCGGTGGCGATGTATTGGCGCGGCAGGATGCCGTAAAGGCCGTTGTACATGGTATCGTCCGATTCGGCGGCAAAGCCGCGTATGAAATACGCTTCCTGAAAATTGCCGTAACCGCGCGCAACGCGGACGGTCGGGTCGTTTTGCAGTACGTCGCCGACGCTGCGCGCATGTTTGTCCTGAATCAGCCTATTGGTGTAAGCAGTATTGGAGAACGGCGATTCTAGGTTTTTTTTATTGCCCAAAATACCCACGCGGCTGCCGCGCGCCACCTGTCCGCCCTTAAATGCAGGAATCAAACCGCCCTTGGATGCGTCCGCGCTGGCGGTTACGGTGATGGTTTCGAGTTCGGCGATTTCTTGGGCTTGGGGTTCGTCTGAGGCAAATACCGCCGAAACGGCAAAGAGGGAGAGGCTGAGGATGCTGAGTCTGGAAGCAGGCTTAATCATTTGTATTTTCTTTCAAAAGTCGATCGTAACGGTTAATTTTAAAAGAAAATTAATTTCATTTCAAAAAAAATAAATGATAAAAGGTCGTCTGAAACTGTTTTCAGACGACCTTTTGACTGAATGGCTGTCAACTTTACCGTTTACGCCGCGTCGTACAAACCGCGCACCACCCTGCCGATGGCGGTGATGCCTTTTTCCAGCGTTTCCACGTCCTGCGCGATGCTCATGCGGATGCACTCGCGGGCGTGCGGGTAGTCCTGCGTTTCGATGCCGACGAAGAAATGTTCACCCGGAATAATCAGCGTGCCTTCGGCTTTGAGCATTTCGTACAGGGTTTGCGATGAAACAGGCAGGTTTTCAAACCAGAGCCACAGGAAAATCGCGCCTTCGGGCTTGTGGATTTTCAGCGGATACGCGCCCAGCTCACGCTTGAGCAGCGAGACGGCGGTTTGCGCCTGATTGCGGTAAAACGGCCGGATGACGTCGTCTGAAAGCTGTTTCAGACGACCGTCCTGCAACAGGGGCGTTGCGATGGCTGCGCCGAAGCGGGTGGGCGACAGGTTCACAATCGCGTTCAGACTGCTGACGGCTTTGACGACTTCGGGCGCAGCGACGATGATGCCGGTGCGCACGCCCGGCAAGCCGACTTTGGAAAGGCTGAAGCAAAGGATGATGTTTTCGTGCCAATTCAGCGTCACGTCGCTATAAATGATGTTGGGGAACGGCATTCCGTAGGCGTTGTCGATAATCAGCGGAATGCCGTGTTCTTGCGCCAAAGCGTCCAGCCGCGCCATTTCGCCGTCGGTCAGCACGTTGCCGGTCGGGTTGGTCGGGCGCGAACAGCAAATCGCGCCGATTTTGCCCGCTTTGAGTTCGGTCAGGCTTTCCAGCGCGTCAAAGTCCACGCGGTATTTGAAGAAGCCTTCTTCGCCCTCGTGTTCGACAGCTTCGATTTTCGGTTTGACGGAAACGAAGTGCTGCCCTTCGACATGCACGTCGGCATAGCCGATGTATTCGGGCGCGAGCGGCAGCAGGATAGCTTTCTCTACGGAAAGGTCGTCTGAAACCTTGAATTTGCCGCCGAAGAGGTTGAAAAGATAGAAAAACGCGTTCTGTGAACCATTAGTCAACGCGATATTGTCGGCAGTCAGGTTCCAGCCGTATTCGCGGTTGAGGAAGGCGGTCAACGCGTCAATCAGCGCGGCATCGCCTTGTGGATTGGAGTAGTTGCCGATGTTCTCAACAGCGTGTTCTGCCGCCAGCTTGGAAAATACGTCGGCGAACACGGCGTTGACTTCGGCAATCCGCGCCGGATTGCCGCCGCCGAGCATGTTGACGGGCTTATCGCTTTTGAGCGCGTCGCCGAGGTCGTCCATAAGTTGCAGGATGCCGCTGTGTTGCGTGAATTTTTCGCCGAATGCCGAGAACTGCATGATGACTCCGTGTAGATATGATTGGCGGGGATTATATCAGCTTGATATGGTGAGGGGTCGTCTGAAAATGAATGTGGCGGGTTTGACGCACCATTGTCCCAACATCGCAAGAATATGTGACGGCAATTCATCTGCCCTGCCCTCTTAAAAATTCAGACGACCCGATGGATCTCATCAGGTCGTCTGAAAATGTGAACGTCAGAAAAGGGAAAGCGACTTAGCGGATTTTCAGCGTACTCAATCCGATTAACACCAAGACGATGGTAATAATCCAGAAGCGGACGACGACTTGGGTTTCTTTCCAGCCTTTTTGTTCGTAGTGGTGGTGGATGGGCGCCATCAGGAAGATGCGTTTTTTGGTTCTCTTATACCAGCCGACCTGAAGCATAACGGACACGGCTTCGACGACGAACAGACCGCCCATGATGACGAGGACAAACTCTTGGCGGACGATGACGGCAACGGTACCGAGTGCCGCCCCCAATGCCAGCGCGCCGACGTCGCCCATGAAGACTTGCGCGGGATAGGCGTTGAACCACAAGAATCCGAGACACGCGCCGCACATGGCGGTACAGAAAATCACGACTTCGTTCGCGCCTGCGACATAAGGCAGTTGCAGGTATTGGGCAAATTGGGCATGGCCGCTGGCGTAGGCGAAGATGGCGAGGCCGGCGGCAACGAGGACGACGGGGAAGGCGGCAAGTCCGTCAAGGCCGTCGGTGAGGTTGACGGCGTTGGAAGTGCCGACGATAGTCAGATAGGTCAGGACGACGAAGCCGACCACGCCCAGCGGCAAAGCGACTTGTTTGAAGAAGGGAACGATGAGGATGTTGTTGGAGCTATTGGACGCAAGGTAAAACAAGGCAAGCGCGGCAACGATGGCGACGCTTGACTGCCACACCATTTTGAATTTGGCGGAAACACCGTTGGGGTCTTTATAGACGACTTTGCGCCAGTCGTCGTAAAACCCGAGTGCGCCCGTGGCAAGCAATACGCCCAAAAGAATCCAAATATACGGGTTTGCCCAGTTGCCCCACAACAACGTGGATACGGTGATGGCGGTCAGAATCAGCGAACCGCCCATGGTCGGCGTGCCGTTTTTGATGAGGTGGGTTTGCGGCCCATCGGTGCGTACCGCCTGCCCGACTTTCAACTGCGTCAGTTTGCGGATGGTCCACGGACCGAGCAGCAGGGAAAACGCCAGGGCGGTCAAAGCTGCCATGACGGCGCGGAATGTGGTGTATTGAAAGACATTCAGACCGGTCAACCAGTTACTGAAATGTGCAAGCCATAAAAACATGGGGCTTCCTTTTGTTTTTGTTGTTACATTGGGCTTATCGCCCGTTTTAAAGTTTGGTTTTTGGGGTCGTCTGAAAAAGTTTCAGACGACCTTTGTTGATTATCAAGCTGCTTATGACAGTCAGTGCCTGCTGAAGTTCACTCTCTATGCAGGTTTCTAGCGAACCCGTTATCCGTTGTTTAGAGAGATGGCAACGTTATTGAGTAGTGGCGGCGTTAGTGTCTTTCTCAATCACGCAAATCGGATAATTTCGCACCAATCAGCAATAAGGCTTTTCATTTTCAGACGACCTCTTTGTCCGTCAATGCCTCGACCACTTCTTCCATCTTCATAAAGCGCGAACCTTTCACCAACACGGTGGCGCGTTCGGGCAAATCGTGGCTCAACACTTGAATCAACGGGTCTTTGGCGGCGAACCACAAACCGTCCGCGCCAAACGTTTCTGCCGCTTCGACGCTGTTGTCGCCGACAAAATAAGCCGCTTCGATACCTTGGTCGCGAGCGTACGCGCCGACTTCGGCGTGCATGGCGGCAGCTTCGTCCTCGCCCAATTCGCCCATATCGCCCATCACAAAAATGCGCGGCGCAGGCATACGTGCCAACACGTCAATCGCAGCTTTCATGCTGTCGGGATTCGCGTTGTAGGTATCGTCAATCAGTGTCGCGCCTTTGATGCCGGCTTTGACGTTCAGACGACCTTTGATGTTGCTGAAACCTTTCAAACCTTCCGCCACATCGTCCAAACTCAAACCCGCAGCCAAAGCCAACGCGGCGGCAGCGGCGGCGTTGTGGACATTGTGGCGGCCGGGAACGGGCAGCACCACGGCGGCGCGCTCATCGCCGCACACCAAATCAAATTCGCACGACAAAGGTTTCAGCACAATATTTTCCGCATGGACATCGCCGCTATCGACGCCGAAAGTCCGCTGCTGATGACCTTGGGAGGTCGTCTGAAACACGGCGGCATGTTCGTCTTCGCACGGAATCAAAGCCAATCCGTCTTCGCCCAAGCCTTGATAAATCTCGCTTTTCGCCTTGGCAATATCGAGCGTACCGTCAAAACCGCAGCCGACATGGGCGCGCAGGGCGTTGTTGACCAAGGCGGCATCGGGTTTGGCGATTTGCGTCAAAACCGCCAGTTCGCCGAAATGGTTCATGCCCATTTCGATCACGGCATAACGGTGTTTTTCGTTTAATTTCAACAAAGTCAGCGGCAGCCCGATATGGTTGTTGAAGTTGCCCGCCGTCGCCAACACGGCATCATCGCCGAAACGGCGGCGCAATACCGCAGCCAGCATCTCCTTCACCGTCGTCTTACCGCCTGAGCCGGTAATGCCGAACACAAACGGGTTCACATTATCGCGCCACGCCTTCGCCAGCGTTTGCAACGCGGCAAGCGTGTCATCGACTTTCAACGCGCCATCCAAAGCAGCGCAATCTTCGCGCGAAACCACAACCGCCGCCGCACCCGCAGCCAATACGTCTTTAACAAAATCATGCGCGTCAAACCGCTCGCCCGCCAAAGCAAAAAACACATCGCCCGCACGGATGTCGCGGCTGTCGGTTACGATGCGCGAAACAGGTTTGTTTTCAGACGGCGTCGGAAGGTTGAGGGTTTGGCAGATGAAATTTAGGTCTAGTGGTTTCATGGTTTCTTTCGTTTGTTTTTTTCAGACAGTTTTTTAACACTCAGCTACCGATTTTTCCGTACTCCTGATAATCGGAGAAACACAATACGATGGTTTTACCGTTTTTACGGTAAGGGTGGCAGAGGCTGTAATGACCGTCTTCCGCTTCATAGCGCATTTCCTGAGTTTGTCCGGCAAATACTTTTTGCAGATATTCGCGCTCCTTTAAATTCGGAGAATAGACATAGTCCATTTTCTTGATCATCACTTTCTCACCATTTCGGTCCATGACAAAATTATCATTACCTTCTACATTTTGATTGGCAGCAGGTACAGCTTCATTTTGACTGGCGGCAGGTACAGCTTCGCCACCTACGTTAAGGCGGGAATCGGCTGAAAAAGCCAGATAAACCGGTTTGTTGTCGATCTTATCCGGCACGATAATCATGGCAGATTTGAACGACAAATCGTCTTTAGCCATCAAATCAAGGATTTCTGACGATTTTTTAATATACGCCAAGTCGAAACGGTAATCTGTCAAGGCATCTATTTGAGCAGGATTGTCTTGGACGATGCGCTCCGACGATTGGGTTAAGATGTCGCGTTTTTGCCGAATAGTCAGGTAATTGCCGCCGAACAGCAACGCAGCCAAAATAGGAAATACCGCCAACAGCAGATATACGGTTTTCCTACCGCCACGGACTTCTTCTTCCTGCCCGCGCTCGGCAATACGGGTCAGATTCAACATGATGTTCAACATCAACGTACCACCCATCACAGCCAAAATCCCCAAAATACTCATCAGGAAAATTTCTGTAATGTGTTCACGGAACACCTTGAGTCCGAAGACTTGGATCAATATCAACGCGAACACCCAATACACCAGCAGTGTCACTGCTACCATACCGATGATGTTCGTTGCCTTGACCAATTTTTTTGCGTTCATCTCTTCACTCTTTTTTCAGACGACCTATTTGTCCTGATTAATCAATGGATACGGATTAATCGCACCGCTTGGCAGATACACGCCGTAATGCAAATGGGCCGGCGTGGTTTTGGCATTGCCGGTTTTACCGACATAGCCGATGACCTGTCCTTCTTTCACGCGTTCATACAGGCGGACGCTGGCGAATTTGTTGAGGTGGGCATAGTAATGCCA
>NZ_AJMT01000131.1:0-8305 GCF_000260655.1 Neisseria sicca VK64 | reverse complement strand
ATGGTTGCCGAGCCGTTGGCGGATGTGATTTCCCAGTTTTTGCTGCCGTCGGCATTGTCGATGACGTTTACTTTGATGTCGCTGACACGGAGGTCGTCTGAAAACTTCAGGGTATTGTTGCCTTGATTGTCGATAATCGTATCGTCGCTGCCGTAAATATAGGTGTCGTTGCCTGCTCCGCCTTTCAACATATCTTTGCCTGCTCCTCCGATTAAAGTGTCGTCGCCTGCGTCGCCGTTGATGGTGTCGTTGCCATCGCCGCCGTCCAAATAGTCATTGCCGTCGCCGCCGTTAATGTTGTCGTTGCCGCCCATGCCGTAAACGGTATCGTTGCCACGGCCGCTATTGAGTCGGTTGTGTCCGTCGTTGCCGGTCAGGGTGTTATTGCTGTTGTTGCCTGCCGCGTAGATATTGGCGTTGCCAGTCAGGGTAACGTTTTCAACGTGGGTTGAGGCGGTATAAGAAACGCTGCTGATCACGGTATCATTGCCTTCGCCGCTATTCTCAACGACAACATCTTTTGCGTTATCCACATAGTAGGTATCGTCTCCGATGCCGCCGCGCATCATGTCCGCGCCTGCTTTGCCGTCAATGACGTCGTTGCCGACGGTGCCGTTCAGCGCGTCGTTTCCTTCCGTGCCTTCAATACGTTCGCCTGCATTGTCGCGTATTTCTACTTGTGCTTGAGTGGCTTTGATGAATTGGTTGAGGTTTAATGTGCCGTTTGAGAAAACAAACCGTTGGACGGAAGGCATATTGCTGCCTTCTTGGTATTGATTGGAAATGGTCAGGACGGATTGTGTGTGTTTCACTGCGATACGCCAGTCCTGTCCGCCTTCTGCATTGCGCACGGCGGTAACTGTCAGATCGTCTGCGCTGAGACCGTCTAAAAAGCGGATGCTGTTGCTGCCTTGGCGGTCGATTACTGTGTCTTTGCCGCTTTTTTCGCCGAACAAATAGGTATCGTTGCCCTCCCCCCCTTGCAATACGTCGTTTCCTGCCGCGCCGTCTAGGATATCGTTGCCTTCATCGCCGAACAGTTGGTCGTCGCCTTCTCCCCCGTTGATGTTGTCGTGACCTGCGCCCCCGTAAACCGTATCATTGCCGCGCCCGCTGTACAGGCGGTTGTTGCCGCTGTTGCCGACCAATACGTTGTCTGAATTGTTGCCCGCGCCATAAATATTATCCGAACCGGTCAAAACCAAGTTTTCGACATTGTTCGGCAAGGTGTAGCTGACATTGCTATAAACGGTATCCTGTCCTTCATTTGCCTTTTCCACAATGTTGTCTGCGGTATGGGTGGCATAATAGACATCATTGCCCTTGGTTCCTTGAAAAACCTTGGGTTCGGATGACTTTTCCAAAGATGCGGAGTGTGCGGCGGCTTCTTCAGAAACGATTGCGCGAAAGACTTGTTTTGTATCCATGATATTATTTTTTCCGTGAGCTGACGGTTGCCTATCCGGGGAGATGGGATAAATAACCAGATTGGGGGGGATCGTAATTTATTGATTGAATCGTTACACGCAGTCGAACTGCGTGGCTTCCTTAGACTGCTTTATCCTCAACAAGTTCTAACTCTTTCTCAAAACATTATTTAATCGGAATTTATATTTCAATTGATTAATTTGTTTATCATTTATGCCAAATCGAATTCAAACCAAGATTAAGCGTTGGGCAACGCCGCACTGCGCCAATCCAATCCGCTATAAAACAAAAAGGTCGTCTGAAAACCACTTTTCATGGTTTTCAGACGACCTTTTATTTACAACGGGAAATTACAGCGAGCGGGCGACTTCGACGATGTCGAAGCATTCCAGTTGGTCGCCTTCCATAATTTCATTATAGCCTTTGATCATCAAGCCGCACTCGAAGCCCATGCGGACTTCTTTGACGTCGTCTTTGTAGCGTTTCAAAGAAGACAGTTCGCCAGTGTGGATGACCACGTTGTTGCGGATAAGGCGGATATGGGAATCGCGTTTGACCACGCCGTCGGTAACCATACAGCCTGCGATGTTGCCGACTTTGGATACGCTGATGACCTGACGGATTTCGACCATACCGGTAACCTGCTCTTTCTCTTCCGGCGCCAGCATGCCGCTCATGGCTGCTTTGACGTCGTCGATGGCATCGTAAATGATGTTGTAGTAGCGGATTTCCACGTTTTCATTTTCGGCAAGTTTGCGCGAAGAAGCATCTGCACGCACATTAAAGCCGATGATAAACGCGCCTGAAGCGATGGCAAGGTTGACGTCCGATTCGGTAATGCCGCCCACGCCGCTGTGCAATACGTTCACTTTCACTTCGTCGGTGGACAGTTTTTTCAGGCTACCCGCCAAAGCTTCGTAAGAACCTTGTACGTCTGCTTTGATGATGACCGACAAGGATTGGGCTTGGTTTTCGCCCATGTTGTTGAACATATTTTCCAGCTTCGCCGCCTGCTGTTTGGCAAGGCGCACGTCGCGGTATTTGCCTTGGCGGAAGAGCGCGATTTCGCGGGCTTTTTTCTCGTCTGCCAACACCATTGCGTCTTCACCGGCGTTCGGTACGTCGGACAAGCCGAGGATTTCGACCGGAATAGATGGGCCGGCTTCGTTGACGGCTTTACCGTTTTCATCGACCATCGCGCGGATTTTACCGAACGCGGTACCGGCAAGCAGCATATCGCCTTTTTTCAGCGTACCGCTTTGCACCAAGAGGGTAGCGACCGCGCCGCGTCCTTTGTCCAGACGGGCTTCGACGATGATGCCTTTGGCGGGCGCATCGACAGGGGCAGTCAGTTCCAAAACTTCGGCCTCAAGCAATACGGCTTCGAGCAATGCGTCGATATTGATGCCTTTTTTGGCGGACACGTCGATAAATTGTACATCGCCGCCCCATTCGTCCGGCACGACTTCGTGTGCGGTCAACTCTTGGCGGATGCGCTCGGGGTTGGCAGCTTCTTTATCGATTTTGTTGACGGCAACCACCATCGGCACGCCCGCTGCTTTGGCGTGGGCAATGGCTTCGATGGTTTGCGGCATCACGCCGTCGTCGGCTGCGACCACGAGAATCACGATGTCGGTTGCTTTCGCACCGCGTGCACGCATGGCGGTAAACGCTTCGTGACCCGGGGTATCCAAGAAGGTAATCACACCACGAGGGGTTTCAACGTGGTATGCACCGATGTGCTGGGTAATGCCACCCGCTTCGCCTTGTACCACTTTGGCACGGCGGATGTAGTCCAGCAGCGAGGTTTTACCGTGGTCGACGTGACCCATCACGGTAACAACCGGCGGACGCGGCAATGCTTCGGCTTCCACAGCTTCCACGCCTTCATCCAAGAATGCTTCGGGATCGTCGGCGGCGGCAGGTTTACCGATGTGGCCGAGTTCTTCCACTACAATCAGGGCGGTGTCTTGGTCGATGGATTGGTTGATGGTCACCATCATGCCCATTTTCATCAGGGCTTTGACCACTTCCACGCCTTTGACTGCCATTTTATGCGCCAAATCGGCAACGGTAATGGTTTCGGGAACCAAGACTTCGTGAACGACGGGTTCGGTCGGTGCTTGGAAGGCGTGTTGGTTCGGCTCGAGTTTGAGTTTCTTGCCTTTTTTACCGCTGCGTACGCGCTCGTCGTCGCCGTTGCGCGCATTGCGGTCGCGTCCGCCTTTACCGCCTTTACCTTTAGCGTTGCGGCCTTGGTTGTCATCGTCGCGGTTGTGGCGGTCTTCTTTTTTCGCACGGGCAGGATTGGCGGCTTTGCCTTCTGCAGGCGCGGCTTTGGCTTTTTCGGCAGGCTTGCGCTGCTCGGCAGCTTTGGCTTCGGCTGCGGGCTTGGCTTGCTGATCCGCCTGTTGTTTCATGGCTTCGCGACGCGCCTGACGCTCTTGTTTTTCTTTCAACAAGGCTTCTTGATGGGCGCGTAAAGCGGCGGCGCGGCGTGCTTCTTCGTCGCGTTGCGCTTGCTCTTCCGCGCTGACCACAGGTTGCGGAGCGGCAGGGGCAGCGGGTTTGGCTGCTTTTTTCGCGTCTTTGCCTTTATTGCCTTTGTCTTGTTTAGGCTTGGCTTTGCCTTCGGCAGGTTTTTCAGACGACCTTTGGGCAGGTTTGTCTTCAGCCTGAACTGCTTGTGCAGCAGGTTCTGCCGGTTTGTCGTCGGCTTTGCTTTCAGCTGCTTTTACGTCGGCAGGTTTTTCAGCCGCTTCAACAAGTTTCGCTTCTTCCGCTTTGACTTTCGGCTCGGCTTTTGCCGCTTTGGCAGCCTTCAACTTCGCAGCTTCCGCTTCGGCTTTCGCACGCGCTTCGGCACGGGCGGCGGCCTCAGCTTCAGCTTTCGCCTGTTCTGCGGCTTGGTCTTTCGCTTCAAACTGCTCGGCTTTTTGTGCTTCAGATGCTGCTTTGGCTTTAGCTTCGGCGGCAAGCTCTTCCGGCGAAGGAATCGTTACGGAACGGCCGCGTTTGCGTTCGACTTTGACGCCGCTGACAGTGCTGACTTCGGTTTTTTTGCGGCGGATGCTGATGGTTCCGCCGTCATTGCCGTTTTTCTTTTTCAGATAGGCGTTCAGCAGTTGTTTGTCGTCCAGCGTCAGGGAATCGCTGCCGCTGTTTTTATTGACGCCTGCTTCTTTCAGTTGTTTCAGCAAATCATCGACGGGGCGTTTCAGTTCGGCGGCAAATTGTTCTACGGTTGTGTTACTCATCTGTACCCCCATTAGTTCTCTTCGGTAAACCAGTGTTCGCGGGCGGCAAGAATCACTTTTTTCGCCGCTTCTTCATCTACACCGGTTATTTCAATCAGTTCGTCAACGGCAAGTTCCGCCAAATCGTCGCGGGTGGTTACGCCGGCTTCCGCCAGTTTGCGGAGCATATCGGAATCTACGCCGTCCAGATTGCGCATGTCGTCTGAAACTTCTTCCAGCTTCTCTTCGGACGCAATCGCCATGGTCAGAATCGCATCGCGCGCGCGGTTGCGCAGGGTTTCGACGATTTCTTCGTCAAAGCCTTCGATGGCGAGCAATTCGGCAGCCGGAACGTAAGCAACTTCTTCCAGCGTGGCAAAACCTTCTTCCACCAAAATATCGGCGGTTTCGTCGTCGATGTTCAGATGCGCGGTAAAGAGGTAGCGGATGGCTGCGTCTTCGGCAGCAGTGCGTTCGTCCGCTTCTTCAACAGTCATGATGTTCAACTGCCAACCTGTCAAATCAGATGCCAAACGCACGTTTTGACCACCACGACCAATAGCAAGAGCAAGCTGGTCTTCGGCAACGATCACGTCAACCGCGTGTTTGTCATCGTCAATCACGATGCGGCTGACTTCGGCAGGAGACAGCGCATTCATCACGAACTCGGCAGTTTCAGACGACCACAGCACCACATCAATGCGCTCGCCTGCCAATTCGTTGCTGACGGCGTTCACACGGGAGCCGCGCACGCCGATACAGGTACCTTGCGGATCGATGCGTTGGTCGTTGGCTTTGACTGCCACTTTCGCACGTTGGCCCGGATCGCGCGCCACTTCGCGGATTTCCAACAAGCCGTCTGCAATTTCAGGGACTTCCATTTCGTATAGTTTTGCGAGGAAATCGCCCGAAGTACGGCTGAGGATGACTTGTTTGCGGCCGGTGTTGCCGATTTCGTCCACACGCAAAAACAGCGCGCGGATACGGTCGCCGCCGCGGAAGTTTTCGCGCGGAATCATTTGTTCGCGCGGAATCAGCGCGTCCAGCTTGCCCGGAACGACTTCGACGATGATGCCGTGGCGCTCTACGCGTTTTACCGTACCGGAAACGATGTCTTCTTTAACGGCGAGGAACTCGTTCAGATTTTGCTCGCGCTCGGCATCGCGGATGCGTTGCAGGATGATTTGTTTGGCAGTTTGCGCGGCTTGGCGGCCAAAGCCTTCGTTCGGCAGCGTTTCTTCGTAGTAGTCGCCGATTTGAATGTCGGTACCCGGAATTTCTTCTTGGATTTCTTCGATGGTTTTTTCCAGGTCGGGATAGGTGTAATCCTCGTCGGCAACAATCAGCCAGCGGCGGTAAGTATGGTATTCGCCGGTATCGCGGTCGATTTCGACGCGCACGTCCATATGCTCGCGGTCGGCTTTTTTCTTGGCTGCGGTAGAAAGAGCAAATTCCAATGCTTGGAATACCACTTCCGCTTCAACGTTTTTCTCGCTTGCCAACGCTTCGGCAAGTTGCAACATTTCGCGACTCATTTTTTAGAATCTCCAATATCAAGTTTTAAAATTTAAATTCGGGGCGCAGGCGGGCTTTATCGATATTATCCAAGCCGATTTGCGCGGTTTTGCCGTCGAAAGAGAGCGTTACGGTATCGTTTTCACAACCCTCGATGCGGCCGATAAAATTCTTTTGTCCGTCAACCGGCAGGCGGGTTTTGATTTTTGCCTGTTGTCCTGCAAAACGCACGAAATCGGCGGCTTTTTTCAGCGGCCGGTCAAGGCCGGGGCTGGAAATTTCCAGATTTTTATAATCGATATCTTCCACCATGAACACACGGCTCAAATGATTGCTGACGGTCGCGCAGTCTTCGACGGTAATCCCGCCTTCCTTATCGATAAACACGCGCAGCGTGCCTTGCGCAGTCAGCTCGAAATCGACCAGTTCGTAGCCCAAACCCGGCAGGGTTTTTTCGAGAATTGTTTGAATATCCATGAATCTCCCGGAGTACATAAACAAAAAAATGGCCCCGTGGCCATTTTTCGTCAAAATTGAAAAATTGGCTTATTATAACCGCTTTCCACTCAAAAGAAAAGCGTTGATTTATCGCGGCTTTTTTCAGACGACCTCATAGAGTGAATACGTCTGACGGCATAAAACCAAGCTTAAAATTGTTGACAAAAACGGTCGTCTGAAAAATCGCCATTAAACCTTACCCATTGATAATCATCATTTTATTTCCAACCTTTCTTTTTCAGACGACCCCATTTCCCTTCCATACGGCTTGCACGAAGCACGCCGTCATTCTAAAATCCAAAGCTGTTATCATCGAAACAAAAAGGCATTGCCATGTCCGCCCGCCCCATCTACAACTTTTCCGCAGGTCCCGCCGTCCTGCCCGAAGCCGTATTGCGTACCGCGCAGCAAGAAATGCTCGACTATAACGGCACAGGCTTCCCCGTCATGGCGATGAGCCACCGCTCGGAAATGTTCCTCAGCATCCTCCATCACGCCGAACAAGACCTGCGCACGTTGCTGAACATTCCTTCCAACTACAAAATCCTGTTCCTGCAAGGCGGCGCGACCACGCAATTCAACATGGTTGCCATGAACCTGGCACATGGCTTCCCGTCCGCCGACGCAGTGGTAACGGGCAACTGGAGCCGCATCGCCTACGAACAAATGAGCCGCCTGACCGATGCCGAAATCCGACTGGCTGCGCACGGCGGCGAACAATTCGACTATACCGCCCTGCCGCCCGTCGAAACTTGGGACATAGACAAAAACTCCGCCTTCGTCCACTTCGTCATCAACGAGACCGTCAACGGCCTGCAATACCAAACCGTTCCCAAACTTTCAGACGACCTGCCGCCGCTCGTTTGCGATATGTCCAGCGAAATCCTCTCGCGCGAATTTGACGTTTCCGACTACGGGCTGATCTACGCGGGCGCACAAAAAAACATCGGCCCCGCCGGCGCAACCGTCGTCATCATCCGTGAAGACCTGCTCGACCGCTGCCCCGACAGCATCCCCGATGTCTTCAACTACCGTTCCCACCTCAACCGCGACGGTATGTACAACACCCCGTCCACCTACGCCATTTATATGTCCGGTTTAGTGTTCCGCTGGCTGCTGACGCAAGGCGGCGTGAAAAAAATCGAAGCCGTCAACAACATCAAAGCCCAAACGCTTTACGATGCCATCGACGGCAGCGGCGGCTTCTACATCAACCGAATCCGCCCCGATGCCCACTCGAAAATGAACGTCGTCTTCCAAACCGCCTCAGCCGAACTTGACCGCCGCTTCGTCCTCGAAGCCGAACTGCAAGGCTTGTGCCTGCTCAAAGGCTACAAAACCGTCGGCGGTATGCGCGCCAGCATCTACAACGCCATGCCGCTCGAAGGCGTACAGGCGTTGGCGGACTTTATGAGCGATTTCCAACGGCGTTACGGCTAAGACAAATGCGCTTTTGTGCATGGAGACACTGACAGACCTCGTCAAACTCCTGCTCAACATCATCATCGCCGCCGCCAAATTCACCGGCAACGACGACGCATAAAACCGGCCGTCCAAACCCGTTTCCGCTCCGCTGAAACCGCATTTTCAGACGACCTCGTTCCCAATCCGACCTGAAAAAACATGAA
>NZ_AJMT01000130.1:0-12666 GCF_000260655.1 Neisseria sicca VK64 | reverse complement strand
GGTAATATTTATGCGAACGAAAGCCTGTTTAAATCGGGCATATCGCCACACCGCCCTGCGGACAAGGTTAAGAAAAAAGAATGCGCTGTCTTGGTGGAAACGATTAAAGCGGTATTGCAGCGCGCGATTGAAACCGGCGGCAGCACGTTGCGCGACTTCGTCAACAGCGACGGCAAAAGCGGCTATTTCCAGCAGGAATATACGGTGTACGGCAGGCACAACGAACCCTGCGTCCGTTGCGGCGGTTTGGTGCAGAAAGAAGTTTTGGGGCAGCGCGGGACGTTTTATTGTCCGAACTGCCAAAAATAATGTATGAACTTGTTTTCAGACGACCTCTTTGTCATCTGGGTCGTCTGAAAACGTTATTATAGTGGATTAACTTTAAACCAGTACGGCGTTGCCTCGCCTTGCCGTACTATCTGTACTGTCTGCGGCTTCGTCGCCTTGTCCTGATTTAAATTTAATCCACTATATTAGTCAGTATTGATTCATGCTAAAAGGTCGTCTGAAATCTGTTTCAGACGACCTTTTGACTTGCCGGGGTAAATTCTGATTATTGGGCAGATTCAGCGTTTTCGGGAACTTCTTCAGAAACTTCTGAGGCAGCCTCGTTTTCTTGTTCCGACATGTCGTCGGCAGATGTTTCTTGCTCGGGGAGGCTGTTGGTATCAAATTTTTCAGAAGGCAGGTTGTTCATTGGTGCTTCATATGCAGGCTGCCCAAAATTTTGTTGCTGCATTACTGCGGCAGGAAAGCGTGTCATTACAAAAAATACTAGCGGAATCATGATAATGAAACAAACCAGCATAAGCCACAAATAAGCTTGCATGAAGTGTTTGCGGTTTTTGTTGCCGTCCCCAAATGCCCAGACAAATATCATGACAAGGCCTACGATAGGAATGGCGAGTATCAGGAATGTGATGAGCCAATCCTTGACGGTCATGACTGCAGTGTCGTTGGGTACATTAGGGTGTGGAGTGTTATTTTGATCCATGAATAAACTACCTGAATGAAAGTAAATGAATAGGTCGGCAGGGGGCGGTTTTAATTTCTAATGTTTTAAAATGTGCTGAATGTTAAAGCGGTGACGCTGTGTAGAATCATTTTGCACTTTTACCCGACTGCCCGGCGATTGCAACATATATTTTATCCCAGCTGCAAGGAGGGGAATGTTATCTTTCATTCCGTTTTCATGCAAGTGGGCGGGTGGCGGGATAAGGTATCGAGGTAGGATGTGTTGGATTTTGGGTCATATGTGGATGGGTTTTAATGGAATGGGGCGGCTTTGCCGTGTTCTATTAAATTCAATCCACTATGGGTAAGAAACTCAGAAGCGGGTTGATGAGATTGGGAGATGTGCGGGTTGGTACCGCAAAAGGAAATTTAATGTAAAGGTCGTCTGAAAATAGGTTTTCAGACGACCTTTAGGATTGTGAACTATTCTGCGGCAGGTTTTACCGTGTTGCGGACATCACCACTTTTTTCTTTGTGTTTCAGCACTGCGCGGTCGAGCTTGTCCATCAGAACATCAATGGCGGCGTACATATCTTGTTCAACGGCCTCGACGTGGAGGTCTTTGCCCGCCAGATGGATGTCTGCTTCAGCCTGTTGATTGAGTTTTTCCACAGAAAGGGTGATGGTAACGGAAATGGCGTTGGCTGCGTGGCGGTTGATGCGTTCCAATTTTTCGGAAACGTAGTTTTTGATGGCCTCGGTAACGTCGAAATTCAGACCGGTGATTTTCAGATTCATAATACAGCTCCTTCGGTGGGGTTCAGTCCGTCAGAAACGGAACGGGAAAACTGCGGTTTAAAACTGTCATTCGGTAAGTTTGCGTTTGTGTGCCGGCGGGATGTCGAGCGATTCCCTGTATTTGGCGACGGTGCGGCGGGCGATGTCTATGCCCTGTTGTTTGAGGAGGCGGACAAGGGTTTCGTCGGAATGGGGCTTGCTGCTGTCTTCGTTTTCGATAATCTGCCCCAAAACGGCTTTAATCGCGCCTTGGCTTAGGCCTTCTTTGTCGCCTTCGGAATTGACTGCCTGTGTGAAGAAATAGCGTAACGCAAATAGTCCGCGCGGGCAAGACAAATATTTTTGGTTGGCGGCGCGCGAAATGGTGCTTTCGGCAAGCCCCAATTCGGCGGCTGCGTCTTTCATAAGCATGGGTGCGAGTCCGATTTCGCCGAAGATGAAGAAGTCTTCCTGATTTTTGACGATGTATTCGGCAAGGCGGATGACGGTGCTTTTGCGCAGTTCGAGAGAGTCGATGCGCTGCTTGGCTTCGTTGATTTTTTCTTTCCACTCGGGTGCGCCGTCTTCTGCGGATTTCATGAGTTCGCAGTATTCGCGGTTGAGTTGCAGCTTGGGCCAGGCGGCTTCGTTGCCGATGACTTTCCAGCCGTCTTTGCCTTCTTTGACCCAACGTCGGGCTGGATGTAGGCGGTCGGTTCGGAGGAGGCGAAACCGTAGGCGGGGTAGGGGTTGAGCGTGGCGATGATGTCGAGTGCGGCTTCTATGGTTTCGCTGTCGATTTCGGGAAAGAGTTTGCGGAAGCGGATGATGTTTTGTTTGCGGTTTTTGCCCAAATCGTGCAGCGAACTTTGGATGAGGTGGGCGGCCGCCTGACGCGCAGGGCTGGCGGGCAGGCGCATGAGTTGGAGCATCAGGGATTCGGTCAGGTCGGCGGCGGCAACGCCGGGCGGGTCGAAGGTCTGCAAAAGGTCGAGGGCGTTTTGCAGCTCGTCTTCGTCCAGCATCCATTCCAAGGGCGTGTTGTCGATAACGTCTTGGATGCTGTCGGTGAAATAGCCTTGGTCGTCAAGGAAGTCGATAAGGATGTGGACGTAGGCGGCTTCTTTGTCGGAAAGGGGGTGTTCGCACACTTGGGCGTGCAGGTATTGGTTGAAATCTTCTTCTTTGGCGATGTTGAGCCACGCATCTTCGGCATCGTCGCCGCCGAGGTGGTTGCTGCGCGGCATGGTGGTACCGTGATTGAACTCTGCGTCTGCAAATTCGTCGGCTTCGGGACGTTCGAGCAGGGGATTGTCCTGCAACCAGTCTTCGATCTCGCGTTCGAGTTCGATACCGGACATTTGCAGGATGCGCAGGGATTGTTGCAGACGTTGGTTGAGTTGTTGGGTCTGCCTAAGTTTGAGGCCGAGTAAGGTCATGGTGCAATGTATGTTGATTGGTTTTATGGTGGATTGGATTTGAAGCGGCGCGGCTTGGCTTACATTACGCTGTCAACTGCTTCTTGTTCATCCACTATGTGATTTCAGACGACGTTTGGTTTGGTAAGGAGGCGAAGAAAGGGTCGTCTGAACGGATTTTGCAGTGTGTTTATAGGCGTTTGGTCAACGCTTTTTATTTTTTATCCTAGATGTGTATTTCAACATTTTGCCTTGCCGCCGTCAACTGACGAGGCATGTTTGAAGATGGGTATCCGGATATTGATGATGTGGGTTGGAGGTTCGTTTGTTAATGGTTTTTGTAAAAATTTAAATAAATCATATGGTTGATTGTATTCAAGATGTAATTGTTTGAACGGCGTGCGTTTTATGGCATATGAAACTGATTTTTGTCCGACGTGTCATTTGCGGGAAAAGGGATGCGGACATCGAATGATTTGGGATCATGAAACGGCATAAAGGTCGTCTGAAATCCTGTTCTCTAAAGCTTTGGGCTTTGTTGAACCTGAATTTTCAGACGACCTTCATTCATTTACTGCTTATTTGTTGTTCGGATGGGATTCCATCGGTGCAGACAAAGGCAGCTCAGGCATGGTGCGGGCAGTGTCGGAAACATTGCCGGACAGGGTTTTCAAGAAGGCAACGATGTTATCGGTGTCTTCTTTAGATAAATCTTTGCCCAGTTGCGCTTTACCCATGATGGTAACGGCTTTGTCCAATTCCCAAACGCTGCCGTTGTGGAAATATGGATAAGTTTTGGCGACGTTACGCAAGCCTGGGACGCGGAAGAAGAATTCGTCTTCGGCTTTTTTGGTTACGTCGGCACGGCCTTTGTCGTGTTTCGGATCTTCGATGAATTTCCAGTACGGGCCTTCAACCAAACCGAATTTTTGGAAGGTTGCGCCGCCAAGGTTGCGCCGCCAAGGTTGACGCCGCTGTGGCAGGCGATACAGCCGTTGTCCATAAAGGCGCGCACGCCTTTGCGTTCTTGCTCGCTCAGGGCGTTGACGTTGCCTTTAAGGTAGTCATCCCATTTGGTCGGCGTCAGCAGAGTACGTTCGAATGCGCCCAGTGCGGTGGTGATGTTTTTGAAGGAAACTGCGCCGTCTTCGGGGAAGGCGGTTTTAAACAGTTCTTGATATTCGGGGATTTTGGCAATTTTGGCAGCGGCTGCTTCTTGCGAGTCGTTTGCCATTTCCACAGGGTTCACCAACGGTCCGCCGGCTTGTTCTTCAACGTCGGCCGCGCGACCATCCCAGAACTGCATGCCGAGCAGGGCGGCGTTTAAAGCGGTCGGGGAGTTGCGTCCGCCAAACTGTCCTTTATGGCCTTGGCTGGTCGGCAGGTTGTCCACGCCTGCGGTGGCGAGGTTGTGGCAGGAGTTGCAGCTTACGGTGTTGCCTTTGGAGAGGCGCGGCTCATACCATAATTGATGGCCGAGTTTGACCTGTTCGTCGGTAAACGGGCGCAGTTTCTGCATTTCCTCGGCACTCGGTAGCGGTTTGAAGATGCCTTGCGCGCGTTTGAGCAGCTCTTGGTCTTCAGGTGAAACATTGCTGTCAACGGCGGCTTGGGACGCTGCTGAGGCAGTTGAGGCAGCTTCAGGGGTCGTCTGAACGGCAGAGGCTTCGGTCGGTGCGGAAGTAGGTTTTTGTTCCTTGCTTTCCTGTCCGCCACAGGCGGCCAATGCGGATAAAACAGCAAGCGACAGGAGCAGTCGGGTGTTGCGGTGGTTCATGGCGTGTTCCTTTTTGTAGTGGATATTATTATGAGTAAGCACCGTTTCCGTTGATTGCCGTGATAAATGGCGGGCGAAAATGGGGAATGGTATTCCGCTTTGTTTGCGTCCGTTTGATATGTCCGGCTTTTTTTGTCCGCGAAGTATAAACAGCGGGCGGGGTTTGCCCTTTGCGGTAAATCAATATTGGATTTTCAATAGAGATAAGCAATATATGTGATAGCTTCTGCATTTTCATGCGGTTTTCATGTTGGATAGGCCTCTATCGCTTGCACTGCCAAGCCGATTGGTTTAAATTAAACGACAATTTACCGTTGGAAGACACACAATGAAAATTACCGTCATCGGCGCAGGTTCTTGGGGTACAGCCCTTGCCCTGCACTTTGCCAGCCACGGCAACGAAGTCGCCCTTTGGACACGCAATCCCGAACAAGTCCGTACATTGCAGGCAGAACGTGAAAACAAACGCGGCCTGCCCGGTTTCCCTTTCCCTGAATCCTTAACCGTTTACGCCGATTTGGGTGATGCGCTCAAAGACAGCGGGCTCGTTCTTGTCGTAACTTCTGTCGCAGGTTTGAGAAGCAGTGCGGAACTCCTCAAACAACACAATGCCGACCATATCCCCGTCCTTGCTGCCTGCAAAGGCTTTGAACAAGACACAGGGCTGTTGACCTTTCAAGTATTGAAAGAAGTATTGCCTGAGAACAAAAAAATCGGCGTGCTGTCAGGTCCGAGCTTTGCCCAAGAACTCGCCAAACAACTGCCTTGCGCTGTGGTTGTCGCCTCAGAAAATCAGGAATGGATCGAGGAATTGGTGCCGCAACTCAACACCAACGTAATGCGCCTTTACGGCAGCACGGACGTTATCGGCGTGGCTGTCGGCGGTGCCGTCAAAAACGTTATGGCAATCGCTACCGGTCTTTCCGACGGTCTCGAATACGGGCTCAATGCGCGTGCGGCGCTGGTGACGCGCGGTCTCGCCGAGATTACCCGTCTTGCCATGGCTATGGGTGCGCAGCCCAAAACCATGATGGGGCTTGCCGGCATCGGCGACCTTATCCTGACCTGTACCGGCGCGCTTTCGCGCAACCGCCGTGTCGGTTTGGGTTTGGCAGAAGGAAAAGAACTGCATCAAGTGTTGGTGGAAATCGGCCATGTTTCCGAGGGCGTCAGCACCATCGAAGAAGTGTTTAACACCGCTGTGAAATACCAAATCGATATGCCCATTACCCAAACCCTGCTGCAACTCATCCGCAAGGAAATGACCCCGCAGCAAGTGGCAGAAAGACTCATGGAGCGCAGCGCGCGCTTTGAGTAAGACCGAACGACAAAGGTCGTCTGAAAACATCAAGCCAAAAAGTTTCAGACGACCTCAAGATTCGGCAGCGATTGACATCCCTGCATCATCATCCTAATATCCTGACCGCCTGCCACCATGCGGCAATACGGAAGCCTATACATGAATCAATCACTCGACACCTTGGAAGTCAGCGTTTACCAGCTGGCCCAAAAATTTGAAACCCTTGTTGGTGAAAACCGCCGCCTTAACGAAGAAATCGACCGCCTCAAGCTTGAGCATGAACAACAAAAGCGCGAACACGAAGCCGCCGTTGACGAATTGAGCGAAGCGCTGCTCGTACAAGTCGGCAAACTCAAAGAAGACCTACAAGGCAAAATCGACAACCTTACCGCCGAAAAAGAACAATACCGCAGCGCGTTGGAGCAGACTGCAGAAAAAATCCGCCGGCTCATTGCCCGCCTGCCGCAAGAAACGCAATCATAAGGACACGCCATGAGTATCGAACAAGTCAGCCTCGACATCATGAATGTCAATTTCACCATCAACACCCCGAGCGAAGAAAAAGATACCCTGCTCCAAGCCGTTGATATGCTCAACAAGAAAAGTGCCGCCATCAAAGAGAGCGGACGCATTGTCGGCAGCGATAAAATCGCCATTATGACCGCACTCAACGTTGTCCACGACCTCCTTAAAATCACACTCAAAGACGATTTGGCAATAGGTGAATTTGAGCGTAAAATAACCGACATGAACAACGCTTGCCAAAAAGCTTTGGCGCGGTTGGAACAAAACTGATTTTTCTTTTTCCCTGCGGTGTCCGCGAAGGCATATATTCCTTTGAACCAATAAGTTCGCTTAAGGTTGCCGGGAGTTGCAGTGGGCGCGAGCGTCTATCCTTAGATGCACCCGAAACTGCCCGAGGTGACCGCCTTGTCAACAAGGTTCAAGCGGATTCAGCCAAAACGGCTCTCGCGGGGATTCCCATATCAAGCCATGCCCGATTGCGGCATGGCTTTCATTTATCATCGGCTTCGACGTCGTCTGAAAAACCAAACTTAAAATCAAAAAACATATCCCGATATTTTGAATCAACAGCAATGTTTTCCAACTTAAAAACAACATTTCCCAATGCATAAAAACGCCATCATAGAAAAAACACTTTCAGACGACCCCAATCCGATTGACAAAAGCCAATCCCATCTTTAAAATTCACAACTTTCTATATCTATCTGGATTTCCACTATGAAAACCTTTTCAGCGAAACCCCACGAGGTGAAGCGCGAATGGTTCGTTATCGACGCCCAAGACAAAGTTCTGGGTCGCGTTGCAGCCGAAGTCGCACACCGTCTGCGTGGCAAGCACAAACCTGAATACACCCCCCACGTTGACACCGGCGACTACATCATCGTCATCAACGCGGACAAACTGCGTGTAACCGGTGCCAAATTCGAAGACAAAAAATACTTCCGTCACTCCGGCTTCCCCGGCGGTATCTACGAGCGTACTTTCCGTGAAATGCAAGAGCAATTCCCGGGTCGCGCTTTGGAACAAGCCGTAAAAGGCATGTTGCCTAAAGGCCCATTGGGTTACGCCATGATCAAAAAACTGAAAGTGTACGCTGGTGCAGAACACGCCCATGCCGCACAACAACCCAAAGTTTTGGAATTGAAATAAGGACACGACATGAACGGTAAATACTACTACGGCACAGGCCGCCGCAAAAGTTCAGTGGCTCGTGTATTCCTGACTAAAGGTACCGGCCAAATCATCGTAAACGGTCGTCCCGTTGACGAATTCTTCGCCCGCGAAACCAGCCGCATGGTTGTTCGCCAACCTTTGGTCCTGACTGAAAACGCTGAAGCGTTCGACATCAAAGTCAACGTTATCGGCGGCGGTGAAACCGGTCAATCCGGCGCTATCCGTCACGGCATTACCCGCGCCCTGATCGACTTCGACGCTGCGTTGAAACCTGCCTTGTCTCAAGCCGGTTTCGTGACTCGCGATGCCCGTGAAGTTGAACGTAAAAAACCAGGTCTGCGCAAAGCACGCCGCGCAAAACAATTCTCCAAACGTTAATTCGTTTTTGGAATCTCAAAAAGCCCTGCAATGCAGGGCTTTTTTTATTTGTTGCATCTCTTGAATTGCCTATGCATTTTTGAGACTGGTTGAAAGAGGGCGAACGGCTGAGAGATAGTAAGTTGAGACGGCAGGATTCGCGTTAAGTTTTTCTATTTCTTCAAATGTCGAAAATATGAAATTTCTTTTCACATTCCCCATTGATACAATGAGGTTTTTGCAGGGTCGTCTGAATATGACGGATTTCTCAAAGGGGCTTGTGGCGGCGTTGGCTTCCAATTTATTGTTTTCCATGCTGTTTCTGTACGGAACTTGGATGCGTCCGATGACCGGGACGGAAGTTTTCGCTTGGCGCATGGTTGCAATGTTGGTGGCCATATGCGTATTGATGGGCATGAGCGATGGCTGGAAGGCGGCAGGGCAGTTTGTTCGTGAAACGGGCAGGAATTGGAAACGTTGGTTTTTGATTATGTTACCCACGCCTGTTTTCGCAAGTCAGCTTTGGCTGTTTGTATGGTCACCGGTCAATGGCGAAGGCGTGAATGTGGCAATGGGCTATTTCCTGTTCCCATTGGCGATGCTGGCGTGTGGCAGGATTTGGTTTAAGGAAACGCTTAACCGTCTGCAAATAGTAGCGGTCGTATCGGCATGTTTGGGCGTGGCATGGGAGTTGGTACGATCCGGCGCATTTTCATGGGCGACGGTATGGGTATTCGGGACGTACCCCATCTATTATTTGGTGCGCCGCAAACTGGGCGTGCCGGCATTGATAGGGCTGACGTTTGATTTGCTCGTGATTGCGCCTTGTGCCTTGTTTTATATTCTGACGCAAACCGATACCATTAATTTGATTGCGTCGACCCCAAAACTTATCGGCTTTATCGTTCTGCTGGGTATCAATAGCGCGGTCGCCATGCATTTGAATTTAAAAGCAAGCCAATTATTACCCATTGCCGTATTCGGTATGTTGAGCTATTTGGAACCGGTCTTGCTGTTTATCATTTCGATTGCGTGGCTGGGCGAACCTTTGGAGAGCGGGGCATTAATCAGCTATGGATTTATCTGGTTGGGGTTGAGTCTGATGATGGTAAACGGATGGCTGGCAATGAAGAGAAAGGTCGTCTGAAACATCTTTTCAGACGACCTTTGCCGTTTCCATTAAAATACCGTATTCCCATTTTTCAGACGATCTTTTCCCATGTTTCTCGACCAATCCGCCCCCAATCTGCTGCAAGGCTTAAACCCCGAACAACTTTCCGCCGTAACCTGGCCGCCGCAATCCGCCCTTGTGCTGGCGGGCGCGGGCAGCGGCAAAACGCGCGTGCTGACCACGCGCATCGCATGGCTTTTGCAAACCGGTCAGGCGAGTGTACACAGCATTATGGCGGTTACGTTTACCAACAAAGCCGCCAAAGAAATGCAAACCCGTCTCGGCGCAATGATTCCCATCAACGTCCGCGCCATGTGGCTCGGCACGTTCCACGGTCTCTGCCACCGCTTTCTACGGCTGCACCACCGCGATGCCGGTTTGCCGTCTTCCTTTCAAATCCTCGACAGCGGCGACCAGCTTTCCCTCATCAAACGCCTGCTCAAAAACCTCAACATCGCCGAAGAAATCATCGCACCGCGTTCGCTGCAAGGCTTTATCAACGCGCAAAAAGAATCCGGTTTGCGCGCTTCCGTGTTGAGCGCGCCCGACCCGCACACAAGCCGCATGATTGAGTGCTACGCCGAATACGACAAAATCTGCCAACGCGAAGGCGTGGTCGATTTCGCCGAACTCATGCTCCGCAGCTACGAAATGCTGCAAAGCAACGAAATCCTGCGCCAACACTACCAAAACCGCTTCAACCACATTCTGGTCGACGAGTTCCAAGACACCAACAAGCTGCAATACGCCTGGCTGAAACTGATTGCCGGCAACAACGCCGCCGTCTTTGCCGTCGGCGACGACGACCAAAGCATCTACCGTTTCCGCGGCGCGCACGTCGGCAACATGACCGCGCTGATGGAAGAGTTCCACATCGACGCGCCCGTCAAACTCGAACAAAACTACCGCTCCGTCGGCAACATCCTCGCCGCCGCCAACGCCGTTATCGAAAACAACGACGAACGCCTCGGCAAAAACCTGCGCACCGACGCCGAAGCAGGCGACAAAATCCGCTACTACTCCGCC
The DNA here is from genome assembly GCF_000260655.1 of Neisseria sicca VK64. Lineage (GTDB taxonomy): Bacteria > Pseudomonadota > Gammaproteobacteria > Burkholderiales > Neisseriaceae > Neisseria > Neisseria sicca_B. Next base: position 2,188 of record NZ_AJMT01000130.1, on the reverse strand, counting down.
TTTACCGACCTCGAAGAAGCCCAATTCATCGTTGACGAAACCAAAGCCCTCGAACGCGAAGGCTGGGATTTGGACGAAATCGCCGTCCTCTACCGCAGCAACGCCCAATCCCGCGTCATCGAACAAAGCCTGTTCCGCAGCGGCATCCCCTACAAAATCTACGGCGGCCTGCGCTTTTACGAACGCCAAGAAATCAAACACGCGCTCGCCTACCTGCGCCTCGCCGTCAATCCCGACGACGACAACGCCCTCTTGCGCGTCATCAACTTCCCGCCACGCGGCATCGGTGCACGCACCATCGAAAACCTTCAGACGGCCTCAACCGAACAAGGCATCACCCTCTGGCAGGCAGCTTGCAATGCCGGCGCAAAAGCCACCAAAATCGCCGCCTTCGTCCGCCTCATTGAAGCCCTGCGCAACCAAGTCGGACAAATGCCCCTGTCCGAAATCATCGTCGGCATCCTCAAAGACAGCGGCCTGACCGAACACTACCGAACCCAAAAAGGCGACAACCAAGACCGCCTCGACAACCTCGACGAACTCGTCAACGCCGCCATCGAGTTCAAACCCGAAGACAGCAACTTTGAAACCCTGCCTGAAAACATTTCAGACGACCCCGCCTTCCCCATCCTCGCCTTCCCCATCCTCGCCTTCCTCAGCAACGCCGCCCTCGAATCCGGCGAAAACCAAGCAGGCGCGGGCGAAAAAGCCGTCCAACTCATGACCGTCCACGCCGCCAAAGGCTTGGAATTCAACGCCGTCTTCCTCACCGGCATGGAAGAAGGCCGCTTTCCCAGCGAAATGAGCCTTGCCGAACGCGGCGGCCTCGAAGAAGAACGCCGCCTCATGTACGTCGCCATCACCCGCGCCCGCAAACGCCTCTACATCACCATGGCGCAGCAAAGAATGCTGCACGGGCAAACCCAATTCGGCATCGTCTCCCGCTTCGTCGAAGAAATCCCCCCCGAAGTATTGCATTACCTGTCCGTCAAAAAGGCCGCCTACGACAGCTACGGCAGTCCGCGCCAAACCACCGCCCCAAAAGACAAAATCATCGACGACTACAAACAGCCGCAAACCTACGCAGGCTTCCGCATCGGACAAAACGTCCGCCACGCCAAATTCGGCACCGGCGTCATCATCGATGCCGTGGACAAAGGCGAATCCGCCCGACTGACCATCAATTTTGGCAAACAGGGCGTGAAAGAGCTGGATACCAAGTTTGCGAAATTGGAAGAGATGTAAATTTAAAATGTAGGTCGGATACTTGTATCCGACAAAAACATTTGACGCGTCTGTCGTTTCCGAAAAACCGCTGTTGGAAATGTCGGATTTGAGAATCCGACCTATGGGCAAAAAACGTAGCAGGAGAATAGAAACCCGTAGCGTGGGCTTTGCCCACGAATCAAGCCCAAAATTTCAGACGGCCTCTTTTACCCAACATTTTCGTGGGCAAAGCCCACGCTACCATCTACGCCTTCAAGGCAAAAGGTCGTCTGAAAAGCGTTTTTCAGTACATGTAGGTCGGATTCTTGAATCCGACATTTTCAAACATTTCCGCCATAATCAAAAGCGGTAAAACATAAAACGTTTGTCAAATATGAGTATCCGACTTACCCATCATATTTAATGCTGAAATCCACATTGCTTCCACCCCAGTGCTTTGGGTAAATCCCCTGTTTCACATAACGGTGAAAAGTAGAAAACGGCCAATCGGAAACCTGATCGACATAGCCATGCTTTACGGGATTAAAATGTAGGTAATTGAAATGATTGATAAAGTCCGTTTCATCACGAATGGTATGTTCCCAAAACCTTTTTTGCCAAAGCCGACATTCTCTTCCAATCAAATATTGGCTGTACCGTTTAATTTGCCGCCAACGTTCCGAATAAGCCGCATCATTCTCAGGAAGACGCCAAATCGTATGAAGATGGTCGGGCATCAGCACCCATGCTTCAATTTCAAACGGATACCGCTCCCGAACCGTCATTACCGCCTGCCGCAAGGCCGAACGCACCGTTTCATCAGTCAGGATTTTTTGTCGTTTGTCAGCAACCACCGTAAAAAAGTAAGTACCGCCCGTTTGATAAAAGCGTCGGTATCGCATGAATTCCCTTTTTTAAATTAAATTTTTGTTTTTCGGAAAGATTTTTGTCGGATACAAGTATCCGACCTACGTTGAAACCG
>NZ_AJMT01000129.1:0-3240 GCF_000260655.1 Neisseria sicca VK64 | reverse complement strand
TATTTTCCTGCGCACTATTGTATTGAACGCTAAGGATGCGAATAAAGTCACCTATCAATTTGACCATGTCAAATTCGGTGGCAAAGACTCTGATTCACAGCCTGTTTTCTTCGCATTCCAGCCGAACGGTACTTTTGGCTATTCTGTCAATAAACCCAGTAAAAAAACAGATTTTACCTACTCGGACGGCTATATCAAAATCAGCATGACCGATTCCGCCGCAACCACAGAAAGTACCAAAAAGTCTCGCGCCAGCATTGTGTTGGTTGACAGTAGCGGACGAGTGGAAATCTGCGCCAAATCAGATTCACGCGATCTCTGTAAATATGCAGAATCTAAAGCAAAATCCAACAAACAACCCTAACAATAAAATATAGCTCTATGAAACCCATGACATTACATAAAAAAGGTCGTCTGAAAACGAGTTCAATAAGTTTCTCTAAGCCATATCAGTCGGGTATGACTTTAATTGAAGTCTTGGTTGCCATGTTTGTTCTTGCAATCGGCGTTCTCGCCCTGCTCGCCATCCAGTTGCGTACCGTTTCCAGCGTTCGCGAAGCGGAAGGACAGACTATCGTATCGCAACTTACTCAAAATTTAGTCGAAGGGATGCTGATTAATCCTAGACTTGAAAAATGCGATACTCATCAAGCGGGAGCTACCAAGAGTGGGCGCGATAGAGGGTGGTGTAAAAATTATAGGGATTACTACACCACATATGGTGATTCCTCTACTGAGCCGTTGAAAAAAGGACCGCTGAAAGAGAGTATGAAAAAAGAAGAGTTGGCTAAAGCACAGCTTGGTAAATTTCATGACGAACTGAAAGCAGCTCTTCCTGACTCCGCGTTCTACTATTCAGTATGCCAAGATAGTTTGAATAAGGAGCCTACTTATGACGGGGCTTTTCACGAAAATTGCGATAAAAAAGCAGGTGCCGATACTGTTATCAAAGTATTATGGCTTAAAGATTTGGAAGGCGGTAAAGCCGCAAGTGATGTCAAAACATATGAAGATTCCATCATTTACACCTACCAAGTACGCGTAAGGGAAAAATAATGAATAATAAAAACCGTTCACACATTCCGGTCAAAACAGGTATGCAAGGCTTCAGTCTGATTGAATTCCTTGTAGCAAGCGCATTGAGCATGATAGTCCTACTAGCCGTCAGCTCCAGCTATTTCACTGCACGCAGTTTGAATACTGCTGCCACAGCGCGCTTAAATGTTCAGCAGGATTTGCGCAATGCGTCAAATCAAATCGTACGTGATGCCCGTATGGCAGGAAATTTCGGCTGTTTCAATATGTCGGCCTATGATGCCCAAGCCGTTATCGCTGACTCTGGCTCCAAAGATTTTCTCAAACTTAAAGGTAGTGGAAAAATGCTTCCTGCCGTCAGAGAAACAGATTCTTTAGGTGTAAAGGACTTTACCCAGAGCGGTAAGGCGCTGATTTTCCAATACGGCATAGATACCGCATCACAAAATGCGACAACAGTAGTGGCCAGTAGCTGCACAAACATTACCAAACCAGGAAAGCTAATTACTGATATTAAAGCAGATTTGAAGACAGATGGTTCACAAGCGGGCAATATTTCCATAATGAAACATGAGGTGAATGCCTATGCTGTCGGTACTGCCGGAGGGCAAAAAGGTCTTTACCGTTTCCAACTAACAGACAAAGGTGAGTGGAGCAATCCGCAGTTGCTGATTAAGGGAATAGAAAGTATGAGTATTCATTACTTTTATACCCAAAATTGTCCTGAAACATTTGAGGAAAGTGAAACGGCATCTGCGTCTGCACCTACTCCAACTCCTGCCGGAAATGCTCAGAAGCAGGAGGAGGATAAGACAAAAGATGAAACATTTAAATATACTCCGACACTGTCTGGTGATGAAACTCCAGCCTCTATCGAACTCCTGTTGAACAGCGGCAGTATTAATGCTGGCGGAAGCAATGATGAAAACAAAGTTCAACTCTATCAAATCAATGCAACTGTACGCGGAGGAAACAAATGCGCAGACCGATTACTCTAAACTATCTTCCCGCTAAAGCTTCTGCACAAAAAGGCTTTGCATTATTCATCGTCCTGATGATCATGATCGTCATTGCCCTGCTCGTCGTTACGGCAACCCAGTCCTACAATACTGAGCAGCGAATCAGTACCAATGATGCCGACCATAAATTTGCTACTACACTTGCTGAGGCGGCATTACGCGAAGGTGAGGACTATATCTATTCTATTGAAGAAGGCACGCAGATTTTTAATGATCAATGTTCCAAGGGGCTTTGCAGAGCTAAACAGCTTAGTGTTAAAGAATACACTACCCCAACTGGTATTATTGATGTTAAAGGCGAGGCAGATCTGAGCAAAGTTGAAGAAGCTTGGAAAAGAAAGCATGCAGAATGTCTTGATTCATATTCTAAGAAAGAAACAGAATGTATTAATGTTAATGGTAGAGAGTATCCGCTTGATAAAAATAGCGGGGCTAAAAAACCTCCCCGCTACATTATCGAATACCTAAGCACCAATTCTACCGACAACCGTACCATTTATCGCGTCACTGCGAAAGCGTGGGGAAAAAACGAAAATACGGTAGTCATGCTGCAATCTTATGTAGCCAACGAATAAAATAAATAGATAAAATCATGAATACGTCTATCACTAAATTTCAAGGGTTTACGCTGGTTGAGATGTTGATTGTCGTTGCTATCATCGGCATCCTCAGTACCATCGCTTACCCTTCCTATATTCATTACATTGAACGCGGCTATCAATCTCAGGCACATGCGGAATTGGTTATCATCAATAATTCCTTGAAAACCAAACTGGTCAAAAACCCCGCCCTCAAAATGAAAGATGAAATTGAGGGGGACGCTGGGTTTTTTAAAAAATATCAGGCTACATCTGAGGTTGCGGCTAAATATGATTTCAGTGGCGCAATGAAAGATAAGGACTCTAAACACAGCAGAGCCTATTATCTTTTTGCTACCCCGAAAAGTGGGACGAATTACAAACTTTCCGTTTGGATGGATAGTTTGGGTAATGCCTACAAATGTACCGATGCAGAATCGGCCAAAGCCAAGTTAACAACTAAAAACGGTAATACTGGTTGCGAACCTGTTTCAAATAAAAAGTAGAGAAAATAGCACATTCTCTGCTAAGAAGGTCGTCTGAAATGGTGTTTTAGGCTTTAGAATAGATTAAACTGCACTTTAGTAGGTTCACTAAAGTGCAGTTTT
>NZ_AJMT01000128.1:0-4557 GCF_000260655.1 Neisseria sicca VK64 | reverse complement strand
GAAACGACCGAAAGCACCTGCGAAGACAAGGCGCAACATTTCGCCAATACGGACAAATCATGCAAGATATTTGAGTCTTGAGGCATCGATAGCAAAAGGTCGTCTGAAACCTAAATTGGTTTGCCGTTGTGCTTTTTCGGTGCTGCATTGCTGCCCTTGGTTGCAATGACGCTTGGTTTTACGGCTGATGATGCTTTTGTGGCGGTTAAGCTGTTTGGCGATTTTGGCGACGGTGCAGTGAAGGGACAGATATTGGATAGGGTATCGTTCGTCTTGGGTCAGTTGCGTGTGACTCATATGGAAAACTTTGATTTACTTAATCTTTAGCCCATAAACCCGCTTGGTGGTTTATGGGCTATAAACGATCAAATCTTATAAACAAGCCATTTCGTTTGCCATTTGCTGTTCTAAGGTTTCGCGGCGGCGGATAAGCCGGTATTCGTTACCGTCCACCAAGACTTCCGCCGCCCGGTTGCGCGTGTTGTAATTGCTTGCCATGCTGGCACCGTATGCGCCTGCGCTGCGGATAACCAGCAAATCGCCTTCTTCGCAGGCAAGGGTGCGGTCTTTGCCGAGGAAGTCGCCGGTTTCGCAAATCGGGCCGACGATGTCGGCGGTCAGCGGCGGGATGTTTTTTGGTTCCACCGCTTCGATATGGTGATAGGCGTCATACAGGGCGGGACGCATGAGGTCGTTCATGGCGGCATCGACCATGACGAAGTTTTTCTCTTCGCCGTGTTTGATGAACTCGACGCGCGCCAGCAGCGAGCCTGCGTTGCCGACCAAGCTGCGGCCGGGTTCGAGGATCAGTTTCAGACGACGTGTACCGATCAGTTTTTGAACCGCTTGGGCATACGCGCCCAAATCGGGGACGGTTTCGTCTTGATAAACGATGCCGACGCCGCCGCCTAAGTCTAAATGTTCCAAAACGATGCCTTCATCCGCCAATCGGTCAACCAAAATCAAAATGCGCTCGCAGGCTTCGACAAGCGGGCTGAGGTCGGTCAGTTGCGAACCGATGTGGCAGTCGATGCCGATGATTTTGAGGTGGCTTTGGCGGGCTGCATGGCGGTAGGCTTCGAGCGCGTCGGCGTAGGCGATGCCGAATTTGTTGGCTTTCAGGCCGGTGGAGATGTAGGGATGGGTTTTGGCATCGACATCGGGATTGACGCGCAGGGAGACGGGGGCGGTTTTACCCAAGCGTTCGGCAACCTTTTGAATGCGGTCGATTTCGGGGATGCTTTCCATATTGAAGCATTTCACGCCGGCATGAAGCGCGAACTCGATTTCCGCCTCGCTTTTGCCCACGCCTGAAAAAATGGTTTTCGCCGCGTCGCCGCCCGCCGCCAAAACGCGCGCCAATTCGCCGCCGGAGACGATGTCGAAACCGCTGCCCAACGAGGCGAAGTGTTTGATGATGCTCAGATTGCCGTTGGCTTTAACGGCGTAGCAGACGAGCGGGGAAAGCGCGGCAAACGCGGTTTGGTAGTTTTCAAATGCGTCAGTCAGCGCGGATTGGCTGTACACATAAAGCGGTGTGCCGAATTCTTCGGCAAGGCGGGAATAGGGGACTTGTTCGCAATGCAGGGTCATGTTGGTGAGGTTTAATCGTTGGTTTGATTGGTAGGTTCTTTGGAAGAATGGATTTTCAGGCCGGTTTGGACCACGCCGAAACGCGCCTTGTCGCCTTCTTTGGGCAGGTAGAGGTCGCCTTTGTAACCGCAGGCTGAAAGCAGGAGGGCGGTTGCCGCCGCAAAAAATACGCCGTATTTCATCGGTAAACTTCCTTCATAAGCGCGAATGTGGCAAGATTCGGTATCTTAAACAAAAAACACACAAAAAGCCATGATGACCGAAAGCGAATTCATCCGCATGAGCGAAGAATTGTTCGAACACATCGAAGACCAAATCGACGAAAACGGCTGGGATTTCGACTGCCAGTTTGCCGGAAACGTCCTGACCATCGAAGCGGCGGACGGCACGCAAATCATCGTCAACCGCCACACGCCCAACCAAGAATTGTGGATTGCCGCAAAAAGCGGCGGCTACCATTTCGCCGAGCAAAACGGCAAATGGCTGGCAACGCGCGACGGACGGGATTTCTACGACGTTTTAAACGAAGCCCTGAGCGCGGCTTCGGGCGAAGCGGTGGAAATTGCCGAATTGTAAGCCGAAAGGCAGACCATTCAGTAATACCAACGGAAAACAATCAGAAAGAAAATCGTCATGAAATATCTACCCCTTCTGTTACTTGCTGCCACAGCCCCCGCTTTTGCCGGTTCATCCAGCATCTACTTAAACAACGATTACCGACAGGTTTTCGCTACCCCAAGCGGCAATATCTTATGTGGTGGCGACAGCCAAAAGCGCACTAAGACCGGCAAACCCCGAACCAACGATTTGTATTGTTTTATCGGTCTGAATAAAGCTATGCCCAAACGCTGTAACCAACAAGGTGAAGGCTTGGATTTCACGCTGAATGCCAAAGGTAAAGCCACTATGAGCTGCGCGGGTTTCGAATTTGTCCCCGACAATGAAGGCTACGAAGAAACACGCGTACTGAAATACGGTGAAACCATTAGCGGTCAGGGTTGGAGCTGCCGCAGCGGAACATCAGGCTTAAGTTGTCAAAATAACGACGGCCACGGTTTTTCAATCAATCGTAAAGAATACCGCCTGTTTTAATTGTTCGAGCTGTTTCTGTCCTTGGCTGAAGGTCGTTTTCAGACGACCTTTATATGGTATTGAAGTTGGCGGAGCATGAACCAAACTTACAGACTTGGACGATGAATTACTGGACAAAATCCTATCCCGAAAACCTACATAACCCGCACAAAAGGATAACAAAATGCCCCTGTTAGACAGTTTCAAAGTCGACCACACCCGTATGCACGCCCCCGCCGTGCGTGTGGCGAAAACCATGACCACGCCCAAAGGCGACACCATTACCGTATTCGACCTGCGCTTTTGCGTGCCCAACAAAGAAATCCTGTCCGAAAAAGGCATCCACACGCTGGAGCATTTGTTCGCAGGCTTTATGCGCGACCACTTGAACGGCAACGGCGTCGAAATCATCGACATTTCCCCGATGGGCTGCCGCACCGGTTTCTACATGAGCCTCATCGGCACGCCCGACGAGCAGCAGGTCGCCGACGCATGGCTCGCTTCGATGCAGGATGTGGTCAACGTCAAAGACCAAAGCAAAATCCCCGAGTTGAACGAATACCAATGCGGCACTTATCTGATGCACTCTCTTGCCGAAGCGCAGGAAATCGCGCAAAACGTCCTGACGCGCAAAGTGGCGGTGAACAAAAACGAAGAGCTGACGCTGGATGAAAGTTTGTTGAACGCTTAAACGTTATGCTTGGGAAAAGGTCGTCTGAAAACGGGAAACCGAGTTTCAGACGACCTTTTTGTGTGAATAGAAAGAATGGACAAAGCGAGACCTTTGCAAAAAAGCCCTTCCCTCGACAGCCGACACCCAAACACAGGTTTTCGTCTATTTCCGCCCCCAATCACTCCTGATTCTACCCAAATGCGCCCTTAATCCTCCCCAGATACCTAATAATCAGGTATCCGGGCCACCTTTTAGGCGGCAACAGGCGCACTTAGCCTGAGACCGTTTACCGCCCTGCTTTGGTTCCGCCCGGACCGTACACGGCGCCCCAAGCGGCATCGAGCTGCTGCCCTGCCTGCCTCAATGTTTCCGCCTGTTGGCTTTTCACATTCATCGCCGCCTGAAGCTCGCCCTGCAAGCGGACGATGTCGGCTTGGGCTTTTTGCAGGCGGTATTGCGCATCTTCAAGGTCGCTTTGCAGCGAGATGATTTTGCTGTCGTTGCCGGTTTGCTGTTTCAGGGCGGTGCGGTAGGCGGAACGCGCGTTCATCAGATTGTCTTCCGCGCTGTCTGCCGCTGCATTCAGCGAAACGCCCATTAATATCAAGGCGATGAGTTTGTTGTTCATAAACATCCTTTGATGCCGTCCCGCGATGTATAGCGGATTAACTTTAAACCAGTACGGCGTTGCCTCGCCTTAGCTCAAAGAGAACGATTCTCTAAGGTGCTGAAGCACCAAGTGAATCGGTTCCGTACTATCTGTACTGTCTGCGGCTTCGTCGCCTTGTCCTGATTTAAATTTAATCCACTATATTAGAGGTCGTCTGAAAACGGAAAAACTGTTTTCAGACGACCTTTTTGCTGCGGTAGGCGGTTGGTTAATATTGATAGGCGGCGAGTTTGCGCTTGATTTCGGGCAGGGCGGCGCGGGCGGCTTCTTCACCCAGCTGGATGGCGCGTCGTTTTTGGTCGAAACCGCCGATAGAACCCATCTCCAACACTTGCGGTTTGATCACGACGTTTGCCTGACCCAATTCATGTTGGAGCAGCGGAATGCTCATGACGTTGAACGTTTGGTCGAGGTAAGAGAAAAAGCCTTGGTTGACGTTTTTCACCGGACGGGCGGAAATATCGACGGCGATAATGAAATTGGCGCCTTGTTTTTTAGCCGCGCTGACGGGAACAGGCTGCGACAGACCGCCGTCAACGTATCGGCGGCC
>NZ_AJMT01000127.1:0-1955 GCF_000260655.1 Neisseria sicca VK64 | reverse complement strand
GTCTGAAAACTATTTTCAGACGACCTCTTCTAAACCAAGTTAAAGATGAGCTGGGAAAAGGATAAATTTATGAAAAGACTGTTTTTGATAGTATTGGGTTTGGTAAGTTTTAATGTTTATGCCAATGGCTGTGGCGGAGAATACCAAGCTGCCACGGGAACCTGCCGTATCATAGACGGAAGCGGTCGGCAAATTTTATACAATGTGCCGCCTCCCCAATCAGGTAACAGCACACCGCCTTCGAAAAAAATAGTCTATGTTTCTAAATACGGTGCAGTAGCCACTAACGAAAAAACAGGTATTTCGAGCGGGGCTTTGAATAAAGATTCTATTGATGAGGCTAAAAATGAAGCAATTAAAGCGTGTGAGCAGGGTGGGAGAAATGCTCCGTGTAAAGTTGCCATTTGGGCAGGTAATGCCTGTTTAGCAGCGGCAACGGGCAAAGAAGGCAAGAAATTCAGAGTATTTTATACAGCTAGGGAAAAGCCAGGGCAGGCAGAACCCGCAGCATTGAAACAATGTAATAAAGCGGGATTGAAAAACTGTGAAATCACCATTCCTGAAGGTTGTTCTTTCCCTTAATTGTTATTTTTTGATTAAAGGGTCGTCTGAAAACTTTTTCAGACGACCTCCGATATCGTATTAATCCGAAAAAGGATGCCCTTATGAAAAAACTGTTTTTAATAGCATTGGGTTTGGTAAGTTTTAATGTTTATGCCAACTGCCCCGGCAGGTATTTTCCTGATACGGGCATCTGTCAGATACAAGGACATAACGGGGAGGTTGTCAACTACAATGTGCCGCCTCCCCAATCAGGCAACAGCACCCCGCCTCCTAAAAAAATTATCTACTACGACGTGAAAGTCCCTTCTAAATTCGGTGCGGTAGCTATGAACATGCAAACTGGCTATGGGGCAGGTGTGCTGAATAAAAATTCGCTGTCGGAGGCAAAAAAGGAAGCACTGGAGCAATGCAAGCAGGGTAATAAAAATGCTCCGTGTAAAGTGGTTTCTTGGGTACGCAACGGCTGCATTGCTTCTGCAAAAGGTAAAGAAATCAATAATCCTGGAAAATGGAAGTCTTTTTATGTAGGAAAAGAAAAAGGATTGGCGGAGGCGGAAGCGTTAGCGCAATGTAGGGCGGATCCGAAGGTAACGAATTGTGAGATTTCTCTTCCCGAAGGCTGTTCCCTGCCTCAATTGCAATAATCAATTTTATTTAAAAGGTCGTCTGAGAACTATTTTCAGACGACCTTTTCTAAGCCAAGTTAAAGATGAGCTGGGAGAAAGGATAAGTTTATGAAGAAGCTGTTTTTAATCGCATTGGGCTTGGTAAGTTTTAATGTTTACGCCAATGGCTGTCCCGGTCAATTTGATGCTGCCACAGGTATCTGCCGATTTCAGGGTAACAATGGCGAGTGGATTCATTACAATATCGCACCGCCACAGCCAAGCCGCAGTACCCCGCCTCCTAAAAAAATCATTTACCATGACGTCTTGGTACCTTCTAAATTTGGGGCTTTGGCATACAGTCAAAAAACCGGGCATATTGCTGGTTCGTTGAATCAGAACTCTTTAGCCGAAGCAAAAAGAGAAGCAGTCAAACATTGCCAGCAAGGCAGTCGCAATACGCCTTGCAAAGCCATCACATGGGTAAGAAACGGCTGTCTCGCAGCTGCAAAAGGAAAAGTGAAAAACAACCTGTTTATTTTAGCCGATGCAGCAGGTCCGCAAGGAGCTGTCGAACAGGAGGCTTTGCAAAAATGCAGAAACAGAGGGGCAACAGAATGCGAAATCATCATGCCCGAAGGCTGCTCCCTGCCCCAATTGCAATAATCAGATTTTATTTAAGAGGTCGTCTGAAAACTATTTTCAGACGACCTCTTCTAAACCAAGTTAAAGATGAGCTGGGAAAAGGATAAATTTATGAAAAGACTGTTTTTGATAGTATTGGGT
>NZ_AJMT01000126.1:0-16536 GCF_000260655.1 Neisseria sicca VK64 | reverse complement strand
GCGCCTTTGTCCGTAGCGTCCTTTATGCCGCCGGTAGGTTTCGACGAGGAGGGCTTTGTCGGCTGCGTCGGGGTCGGGTCGGTCTTGGTGGTGGTAGTAAAAGCTGCTTTTGGGCAGGTTTGCGATGTGCAGCAGGTATTTGAGCGGGTGTTGCGCCCTCAGTGTTTGGACGGTTTGGCTTTGTCCTTTTCGGTCTGTTTTTGGCTGAGGGCTTTTAACTCCTTTAAATAGGCAACCTTTGCGCGCATATAGCACAACTCTTCATAAGCTCTGCCTGCGTTTTTTCTTGGTCGGGTTTATCTGAGATGAAGGGGTTTTTGCGTGTTGGGCATGGTTTTGGATTGGGGATGTTCGAGTGCGCGATACCGCCTTCTTGATAGGCGCGTATCCATCGTCTCAGGTGGGTTCGGGAAATGCCGTAGTGGTCTGCGGTACGCTGTTGGCTGCGTATGTGCAGGTAGTGGAGTACGGCTTGGTATTTGAAGTGTAATGTATATTTGCTCATAAAAAAACTGCACCTTGTGAGTTGGAGGGGATGTCCAACTTTTGGGGTGCAGTTCAAACTTTTCAGACGACCTTTTCCATATCCACACCTCAAACGTGATGAATGACCAGCTTCTTGCCCTGATAGTCCAATACGTCCACATCCATATCAAACAAATCTTTAATATTTTCAGCAGTAAAGATGTCATTCGGCGCACCGGTCATGGCGACTTGTCCGTTTTTCATGGCGACGACGTGGTCGGCGTAGGCGGCGGCTTGGTTGATGTCGTGCAGGACGACGACGGTGGTGCGGTTGTGTTCGCGGGTCAGCCGCTGGAGCAGCTGCATGAGGGCGCGGGCGTGGTACATATCGAGGTTGTTGAGCGGTTCGTCCAAAAGGACGTAATCGGTGCTTTGGCAGAAGACCATGGCAATCATGGCGCGTTGGCGTTGTCCGCCGGAGAGTTCGGTCAGGTAGCGGTTGGCAAAGCTGTCCAGTTTAAACTCGGAAAGTGCGTTTTCGACGATAGCAAGATCTTTGGGGGTCGGCCTGCCTTGGTGGTAGGGATAACGCCCGAACATGAGCAGGTCGCGCACGGTAATGCGGCTCATGACGCTGTTTTCTTGGGTCAGGATGGAGAGCGTTTTTGCCAGCTCGGCAGTGGGCGTGGTCGAAACATCTTTGCCGGCGTAGCTGATGCTGCCCTGTTCCAGCGGGCGGAGGCGCGCCATGAAGGAGAGGAGCGTGGATTTGCCTGCGCCGTTGGGACCGATGAGCGCGGTGATGCCGCCTTCGGGGATGTCGAGGCTGACGTTGTTGAGGATGGGGTTGCCGCCGATGTGGAAGCTGACGTTGCGGATGGTAATCATGATGGGTGTGATGTGTGGATTTGTTTTCAGACGACCTCCGAACATGAGAGGTCGTCTGAAAAGGATGGGCTTCAGATTTCGCGAACGATGACGAATTGGGGATTGTCTGCCAAATCAATCAAGAAGGCTTTGACACGCGCCTGCCAGAGTTCGCCAAAGCGTTTGAGTTCTTCTGCGGTGGCGATACCGCTGACGGCTTTGGGCATGATGTCGCGCATTTCGGGGGCGAAGGGCTGCATGGCGGCGTTGAGGCTGACGGCGACGGTTTTGCCGTTGTCTTTGCGGCGCAGGGTCAGCATGCCTTCGATGTCGGCATCGAAACTCAACAGGTTGCGGCGGGCGAAGCGTCCTTGCGGGCCGACGCCGCCGAAGCCGGTTTCGGGAGCGGCGCCGGTTAAGAGTTGGACGACGGATGCGGTAACGCCGACCGTGCCTTCGTCGCGCGCGCCCTGCATGGCGGCTTCGATTCCGCCGCGCTGCGGCAGGTCGCTGCCGTAAAGTGCTTTCAGGCCTTTAAGCATCATGAGGTACGCGCCTGCAACGGTGGGGCAGGAGTGTCCGCACAGGCGGACGGCATCAGCGTAGCGATACTGCATGATGCCCTCCTCTGCCGCGCCGAGAAATTCGGCGAGCGCGTCTTGGACGGTCAGCGTCGGGGCTTGCTCGAAAAATTCGGGAAAGTGTTCTTGAGTCATACGGTATCCTTTTGCTTTAAAGAGGTCGTCTGAATCTGTTTTCAGACGACCTTTGTGCTTATTTCAACAGGGTGCGTTTATCGTTGATAAACATTTCGGCAATTTTACTTGAACCGAACGGGTTGAGGTGGTTGGTATCGAAATACACCGGCAGCCCGTCTATGAGTTTGTCCGCGGGGATGTACTGCATAAAGTCCACCCACTGCACGCCGCGGTGCTGCTTCACGATTTTTTCGACTTCGTCTTCCGACTTGGCGGAATCGCGGATTTCTGCCTTTTTATCCTCTGAAACATAATTGATGTCGATGCCGAGCTTTTGTCTCAGGTAATAACGCCGCAACGGCAGCTGCCCGTCCATGGGCGTATCGGCCAAAACGTACACTTTTTTGCCCGCCTTCACCAAATCCTCCAGCATTGTGTTGAACCGTTCCAAAAATTCCGGTTTGGCGGTATGGAGGAACCAGCGTTGCGAAATGATGATGACAGGATAGTCTTTGGTTTTTTGTTCGATAAACCTGTTGTACGGATTGCAGCGGTCGGCGCGGCGGTCGCTGTCGGGCAGGACGAATCCGAACGCGGTGGCGCAGCTGTTGGACGTGATAACGTCTGCCGACCAGCCTTCTTTTTTGCCGACGATGTCGAGGAACGGGCTCAAATGGGCGGCATGCGAATCGCCGATGACCAAAACTTCAGGTTTTTGGTTTGCCGCGCCGACGGCGCAGTCGGTTTTGGTCAGCGTGTCCGCGCAAATTTTGCTTTCATCAGCCTTGTACAAACTGCTTTCAAACGCGGCGGGTTTGGCGGTCATCAGGTAGGTTGCCGCAGGAATCAGCAGCGCGAAATAAGCCGCCATGCTCCATTTGAATTTCGCCGTCGTAAAATTCTTCGCCTTCCGCGCCGGTGTTTCCACAAAATAATAAGACAACACCGACAACAGCAGCATGATGATGACAGCCAATGCCGATGCGGCAAGCGGAAGCTGGGCGTCCATATAGATGTAGCGCATGAGCGCCAACACCACCCAGTGCCACAAATACAGCGAATACGAAATCAACCCGACAAACACCACCGGCTTGAGGCTCAACAGTTTGGACGTATTGAAACCTTCCTGCATCTGCAATGATTTGCCCGAATAAATCAAACCGCCGACCGCCAGACAGCAAAGCAGTCGTTCGATGTTTCCCGCGCCGGGCAGGACGCCGTAGGGCAACACCAGCGTGGCGGCGATGACCGCCATCATCAGCCATCCAAATAGCGGCGTACTGGCTTTGTCGTTTTGTTCGGCAGGCGGAATAAAGGAAAAAAGCGAACCGACCAACAGCTCATAAGCGCGCACATGCGGCAGGAAATACGCCTCCATGCCCAAAGTCGGCAACAGCGCGGAAAACAGGCTGATGACAATCAGCAAAAGGATAAACGTCCGCACATTGCGCCGTTTGCTGATACGGAAAAACAAAATCAGCAACGCGGGGAAAATAAAGTAAAACTGTTCTTCCAACGACAGCGACCAGATGTGCTGCAACGGCTTTTCCGTCGCATCCGCATCAAAATAGCCGCCGCGGCGGGCAAAGAACAGGTTGGCGGCAAACAGCAAGGCATAGACGGCAGATTTGACGTATTGGCGCAAATCGAAAGACAAAAAGAAAATGGCGGCAACGACCGTCGTGCAAAGCAATACACAGGCAAAGACAGGCAAGATGCGTTTGGCGCGGCGTTTGTAAAACTCGAGAAACGAAAAACTGCCGTCGCGAATCTCGCGGCTGATAATGGTCGTGATCAAATATCCCGACAACACGAAAAACATATCCACGCCCAAAAAACCACCCGGCAGCCATTGGGGATCGATATGAAATATGATGACGGATAAAACGGCCAATGCCCGTATCCCGTCCAAATCAGGACGGTATTTCAACACTTTACTCATAGCACGCACCTTGATAGTGATGCTTAATATGAGTAAGAACCCGATATTTAGTTTCATTCACGCCGTCAAATCTAAGGACGTGCAAAACGAAATATCCCGTTTGGAAGTAGTGGTTTACGCCATTCGAATTCAGGCTGGGAAAGTTTTCAGACGACCTACCGCTTGCGTTTCAGCACCAAATATAAAAACACCAGCCCGCCGGCAAATTCAACCACCACGCTCAACACCGCCTTCATGCCGAGCAGGTGTTCGAACACGGTTTGCCCGCCGACCAGCAGGATGCCGCCGACGCAAACCGTCATCGGCAGCCGCACACTATGACGCACGCTCGGGGCAAAATGGTTGGCAAGCGCGGCAGCCAGCAGACCGAAGAAGCTGACCGGCCCGACCACCGCCGTCGCCGTCGCCACGAGCGCGGCAATCCAAAGCAACAGCCACAAAGTATTGCGCGTGTAGTTTATGCCCAAATTAATCGTTTGGTCGCGTCCCAAAAGATGGACGTCCAGACGGTGCCGCTCGCGCCAAACCACCACTGCGCTCGCCAGTAGAATCAGCGCGCCCACGCCCAAAAGCTCGCTGTGGACCGTATTGAAGTTCGCAAACATATTCGCCTGCGCCGCCGTAAATTCCTCCGGATCAATCATGCGCGTCAGCAGCGAAGAGAGGCTGCGGAACAAAATCCCGAAAATCACGCCGATCAAAATCATGCGCGACAAATCGCGTCCGCCCTGCCGGATGAGCGTGTAAAACAAAAGCAGCGAGCCGCCCATCATCATCACCAGCTCAAAGCCGAACTTACCCGTCAGCGGCAGCGACGTATAGCCCACCCCGCCCAAGGCAAACAGCAAAAGCGTTTGCAAAAACACATACAGCGAATCGAAGCCCAAAATCGAAGGCGTAAGGATCGGGTTGTTCGTCAACGTTTGGAAAAGCTGGGTCGAAACCCCGACCGCATACGCCACCAGCAGCAAAGCCGCCAGCTTGGTCAGCCGCAGCTGCAACACAAAATCCCAATCGCCTTGGATGTTCAAAGTCAGGAACAAGGTGCAACAAGCGAGCAGCAAGATAAACGCCGCCCACAGTGGACGGGAAGAACCCTGCATAAACGCAACCTTGTTCGGGCGAAGCGCGCTACGCTTGTTTTCAGACGACATGGGCAGGCTTCCTCAACAAAATCCACAAAAACAACACCGTACCCAACACACCGAACACGGTTGAAACCGGAATCTCAAACGGGAACACAATCACGCGTCCCAAAATATCGCACAAAAGCACCAACGACGCGCCGAGCAAAGCCACCGCAGGCAGGCTTTGGCGCAGCTTGTCGCCCATCAGGCGGCTGATGATGTTCGGCACGACCAGCCCGATAAACGGAATATTGCCGACCGTGACCAACACCAGCGACGTAATCAGCGCGACAATCACCAAGCCGACCCACAACACCGCCGTCCGGTTCAGACCCAGATTCACGCTCACCGTCTCGCCCAAGCCCAAAATCGTCAGTTGGTCGGCAATTAAATACGCCGCCAACGCCAAGCCGCCCGTCAGCCACAGCAATTCGTAACGCCCCAACAGCACGCCCGAAAAATCGCCCTGCTGCCACACGCTCAACAACTGCATCATCTCAAACTCATACGCGATAAACGTCGTCACCGCCTCGATAACGCCGCCAAAAATAATCCCCACCAGCGGCACCATCAACTGCGCCGTCGGCGGCAAACGGCGTATCAGCATCATAAACACCAGCATGCCCGCCAACGCCGCCACGGCAGCAAATGCCATATTTACCCTTATGTCGACGTTCGAAAACATCAACCTCATCGCCAACATGCCCAACGCCGCGCTCTGACTCGCCCCCACCATAGACGGCTCGACAAAACGGTTGCGCATCAAAATCTGCATAATCATCCCCGCCACCGCCATCGACGCTCCCGCCAGCACAATCGCAAACGTGCGCGGCAGGCGGCTGACCAGCATCAATTCCGTGCTGTCAGACAATGTCCAGTGAAACACATCCGCCCAGCGGAAATTGCCGACGCCCACCGACAGGCTGACGACAAACAGCACCACCAGCACAAAGCAGTTGATTAAATTTAAAGATAAAGGTTTGACGGACATAAGGGAAAAATAATTCAGATGGAAAAACAAACGCCATAAAGACGATATAGTGGATTAACTTTAAACCGGTACGGCATTGCCTCGCCTTAGCTCAAAGAGAACGATTCTCTAAGGTGCTGAAGCACCAAGTGAATCGGTTCCGTACTATCTGTACTGTCTGCGGCTTCGTCGCCTTGTCCTGATTTAAAGTTAATCCACTACAACAAGGTCGTCTGAAAACAGACAGGGGCAGTTCGGGCAAAATTCAGACCGGCTTTCGCCCTAAAAAATCGTGCTAACGATACCATTTACTATAAAAATAAACAATATTTGCACAAATAATAACCATTCTTATACACCTCGTCTGAAAACACTTGCCCCATACAAAAACACCCCGACAGCCTTTTCAGACGACCTCCCGCCCTACCAACCGCCCGCCCATCCCGCACCACTGCCCCGCCCGTCCGAAACGCGTTATACTTCCCAATTGACTGTCCGATCCACCCGCTTCAGGAGAACACCATGCCCGAACAAAACCGCATCCTCTGCCGCGAACTGAGCCTGCTCGCTTTCAATCGCCGCGTTTTGGCGCAGGCGCAGGATGAAAACGTACCGCTTTTGGAACGTTTGCGGTTTTTGTGCATCGTCTCTTCCAACCTCGACGAATTTTTCGAGGTACGCATGGCATGGCTTAAACGTGCGCAAAAAATGAATCCGCACGAGCGTTTGGACAACGGCACCACGCCGTCCGAAACCATCGCCGCCGTCGCTGCCGAAGCACACGCGCTGATACAGGAGCAATACCGCCTGTTCAACGAAGTCTTGCAGCCCGAACTAGGCAAACAAGGCATCCATTTCTACCGCCGCCGCAACTGGACGGCAGGGCAGCAGAAATGGATCGAGCAGTATTTCGATGCCGAACTGCTGCCCATCCTTACCCCCATCGGACTCGACCCGTCGCACCCCTTCCCGCGCCCGTTGAACAAATCGCTCAACTTCGCCGTCGAGCTTGAAGGTACGGACGCGTTCGGCCGCCCCTCCGGCATGGCGATTGTGCAAGCCCCGCGCATCCTGCCGCGCGTCGTCCCCCTGCCCGCCGAATTGTGCGAAGGCGGCAGCGGCTTCGTCTTCCTTTCCTCCATCCTGCACGCCCACGTCAGCAAACTCTTCCCTGGCATGACGGTCAAAGGCTGCCACCAGTTCCGCCTCACCCGCGACAGCGACCTGACCGTCGATGAAGAAGACCTCAAAAACCTGCGTGCCGCCATTCAAAACGAATTGCACGACCGCGAATACGGCGACGGCGTGCGCCTCGAAGTCGCCGACACCTGCCCGCCCCACATCCACGACTTCCTGCTCGCCCAGTTCAAACTCACCTCCGCCGAGCTTTACCAAGTCAAAGGCCCGGTCAACCTCGTGCGCCTCAATGCCGTGCCCGATTTGGTTGACCGTCCCGACCTCAAGTTTCCCGCACGCGGGGCAGGTCGTCTGAAAGCATTGCGCAAAAACGGCTCCATTTTCAAACTGGCGAAACAGTCGCCCATCCTGCTGCACCATCCGTATCAGTCCTTCGACCCCGTCGTCCACATGATACGCGAAGCCGCCGCCGACCCCGCCGTCCTCGCCGTCAAAATGACCATCTACCGCACCGGCAGCAATTCCGAACTCGTCCGCGCCCTGATGAAAGCTGCCCTTGCCGGCAAACAAGTGACCGTCGTCGTCGAACTCATGGCACGTTTTGACGAAGCCAACAACGTCAACTGGGCGCAACAGCTTGAAAACGCAGGCGCGCACGTCGTTTACGGCGTATTCGGCTACAAAATCCACGCCAAAATGGCACTCGTCATCCGCCGCGAAAACGGCGCGCTCAAACGCTACGCCCACCTCGGCACCGGCAACTACCACCAAGGCACATCGCGCATTTACACCGACTTCGGCATCATCACCGCCGACGACCAAATCACCGCCGACGTGAACACCATCTTTATGGAAATCACAGGCTTGGGCAAACCGGGTCGTCTGAACAAGCTCTACCAAAGCCCGTTTACCCTGCACAAAATGGTCATCGACCGCATCGAGCGCGAAATCCAACACGCCAAAGCAGGCAAACCCGCCCGCATCCGCGCCAAAATGAATTCGCTGATCGAGCCGAGCGTCATCGACGCCCTCTACCGCGCCAGCAGCGCAGGCGTGCAAATCGACCTCATCGTGCGCGGCATGTGTACCCTGCGCCCCGGCGTGAAAGGCCTGTCTGAAAACATCCGCATCCGCTCCATCATCGGCAGACAGCTCGAACACTCGCGCGTGTACTGCTTCCACAACAACGGCGCGGACGACACCTTCATCTCCAGCGCCGACTGGATGGGGCGCAACTTCTTCCGCCGCATCGAAGTCGCCACCCCGATTTTCACACCCGAACTCAAAGCCCGCGTCATCCACGAAGGCATCGAAATGGCGCTGCAAGACAACACCCGCGCCTGGCTGATGCAGCCCGACGGCAGCTACATCCGCGCCCAACCCGAAAACGGCGAACCCGCATTCAGCCTGCAAGAAAGTTTGTGGGAAATGTACGGCAGATAAAGCGCGGCAATACAAAAGGTCGTCTGAAACTGGTTTTCAGACGACCTTTTGACTTAAGGCGATACAGGGCTTGCCATTGACTGACGGGATGAAACAGAAACGCTCACTCCGGATCGTCCGTAAACGCATTCGCCCGAAATATTGGTACAAACGTCAACAGATAAAGCACGAACACGGCGGCGGTCAGAATCGCGGGAACGGTGATGAAGAATATCGGGTTCACGTTCATTAAAAAGGCGCGCGAGACGGCGGCGGCGAAGAGAATGGGGACGGCGACGCGGCAGAGTTTGGGGTAGTCGAGTTTGGTAAAGCCGCTGTGCCACAGTCCGGCGGTCAGCCACACCATCATCACGCCGCCCATCATGCCGCCGAGGGTAATCAGGTGCAGGGGGGCGGAGGCGGGCATATTTTGCAGTTTCGCCGCACCTGTCCACAAATAGCCTGTGGCGGCAAAAAGCTGGAGCAGGTAATAGGTGCGGACGTAGTGTTTGCGCAGGAGTTCGTGATGGTGCAGTTCGCGCAGCTTGGCGAGCAGGATGAAGCCGACGGCGAGCGCGGTAAAACCGGCGGTTTGCGCGGGCAGCCAAAGCTCGGCGGCGGCGTGCAGCAGCAGGAAGGTGATGGCGATATTTTTATAGACGACGTTGGGGATGAATACGGGATCTTTCAGACGGCATTCTTTAAGGGATTCCGCGCCCAGAAGGACGCTGACGCGGACGGATACGAACATGACCGCCGCCATGTTCAGATGCACTTGCGCGCGCAGCAGGTTCAAGTCGCCGCTGACGGCATAGGCCGTCTGAAAAACGGTGAACGCGGCAAGCAGCATCAACAGGGCAAAGTTGTCGGTGTTGCGGTCGAGCCAAATCAGCCAAGCGCAGAAAAGCAGTAGCACCAGCCAATAAGCAGCGACGAAAAACGAAGCGGTTTGCGGCGAAAACGGCAGCAAGACGGTTGCGGCAAGCAACAGCGCCGCCAAGACGGTGGCAACGGGTTTCAGACGACCTTTATAGCCCGTCCATTCGAGCATGGCGGCAGTCAGAAAACCGCCGTATGCCGCAGGCAGCATGAGTTCCAAGAAGATTTGGCGGTGCAGGACGATGGCGGTGGGGCTGATGAAAAACACCAACGCGCCGAGTATGGCAAGCACCGCCGCGCCGACGAAAAACGGCCGCATGGGGTGGGTGAAAAATTTATTCATGGCTTGGCTTGATTTTGCATGAAGATGCTTTCGGATATGGATTTATTGGGCGGACAGGGCCGTATCTTTCGCCAAAGAGGCAAGCCCGCGGCTTGCTTTCCCTCTCCCTAGCCCTCTCCCACGGGGAGAGGGGATTAAGCTGTAGAGTCCGAACATTTTCAGGTTTTCCTACCACCTGATTCCCAATCCTACACCCTCTGATTTTAAGCAACCTGATTCCCTCTCCCGTGGGAGAGGGTTAGGGAGAGGGCAACGAACCACAAGGTTCGTCAGATACTCAAATACCCGTATCATTCATATTATTGATATTATTGTTTGAATTGTATTATTTTCAATAATAATAAATAATCCTAAACCAATATAAATAACAGCCATTATCCAACGACTAAACTTCTCTACAATTTCACCAACACCTGAAATATTAGCCAATCTTTGTGCTGTATATACTAAAACAAAAATCAATATTAAAAATACAAGAAGAGTAACTAATAAGTCGACAAGATCTAAAGTCACAAAGTAAGGAACAAAAAGTCCAATATTATCTGCACCACAACTAGCAACTGTAACCAAAGCAACAATACCGACTAATTTTGACAACCCTTTTTCATCCAATTCTTTTTTAGCTCTTTTTTCGCCCTCACAATCGTCGTAAATAGCAACTTTAATACCTAAGTAAATCGGTATTAAACCTAATAAACCCAACACCCATTTTTCCGGAACATAATTCAAAACAAAAGCTAGAAATAAACTAACTAATATTAAAATTACAGAACCTAAATATTGTCCGATATAAATATCTCGATATTCTTTTCTAGTATTTGCTCTAGCAAAAAATATTAATAGTATTACCAACAAATCTACTGCTGTAGCAATATATAAAACAGCAGCAGTAATCACAGTCGAAAACATAAAGCACCTCATAATGAATCCCCTACCCCCTTGGCACCACGGCTTTTTCAAAAACCGAATCGCGTTCGGATAACAGATTCGTATCTTTCGCTAAAGAGGCAAGCCTGCGGCTTGCTCACCCTCTCCCTAGCCCTCTCCCACGGGGAGAGGGAATCGGGCTGTCGAGCCTGAACATTTTCAGGTTTACCTGACATCTGATTCCCAATTCTACGGCTCTCTGATTTTGAGAAACCTGATCCCCTTTCCCCGTAGGAGAGGGTTAGGAAGAGGGCAACGAACCGCAAGGTTCGTCAGACACTCAAATGCCCGTATCACTCATAATAATGAATCCCCTGAAACTCCCTTGCCACCACGGCTTCTTCAAAAGCCGAATCGCGTTCGGACAACAGATTCGTACCTTTCACCGAAGAGGCAAGCCTGCGGCTTGCTTACCCTCTCCCTAGCCCTCTCCCACGGGGAGAGGGAATCGGGCTGCCAAACCCTAACATTTTCGGGTTTACCTGCCATCTGATTCCCAATCCTTCGCCCTCTGATTTTCAGCAACCTGTTTCCCTCTCCCCGTGGGAGAGGGTTAGGGAGAGGGCAACGAACCGCAAGGTTCGTCAGACACTCAGATCCCCTCATCATTCATAATAATGAATCCCCTGAAACTCCCTTGCCACCACGGCTTCTTCAAAAGCCGAATCGCGTTCGGACAGCGGCGTGGGCAGGGTAATTACGTTTTGCACGTTCATGCCCTTAATGGAAAGCAACATGATTTCATGGCTCAGGCGCGCGGCTTCGAAGCGGTCGTGCGTTACCAGCATACACGCCATGCCCTGCCGCTCGATTTTTTCCACCAACATGGCGACCAAAATATCGCGCAAATCGCGGTCCAAACCGACAAACGGCTCATCCAGCAAAGCAAGGTCACAGCCGCACAGCAGCAGGCGCAAAAACGCTACCCGTTTCGCCATGCCGCCGGACAACTCGGTCGGATATTTGTTCAAATCGCCCGCAGTCAGCCCGACTTTCGCCGCCAGCGTGATGATTTCGCCTTCATCGGGTTTATCCATAAAAATGGCGATATTCTGCATCGCAGTCAGGTTTTCAGGCAGGCGGTTTTCCTGAAACAGAAAACCCGTTTTGCGGAAAGTATTGCGTATCGTGCCCGATTTCGGCGTTTCCAAGCCCGCAATCAAGCGCAAAACCGTCGTCTTGCCGCAGCCGCTCGGCCCGAACAAAGCCTTCACTTCGCCATGTTGCAGGTTCAAACTGAAATCGCGCACGATGGGGTCGCGGAGAATTTCAAAACGCACGTTTTCAAGACAGAGCATCATCTCCTCCACGGCATAAACAAAATTTCCAAAGGCTTGGTAATCAGGTATTCAAACAGCGATACAAACACGATAACCAGCACCACATAAGCCATCACCGTCGAAGTCTCCAGCATCGCCCTCGCGTCTGCAATCCGCGCGCCCACGCCTTCGCTCGCGCCCAAGAGTTCCGCCATAATCACCACCTTCACCCCCATCGCCACCGCCACGCCGATGCTGGAAATCACATAGCCCGTCAGATGCGGGATATACAGATAACGGATTTTTTTCAGACGGCCTAATTTATAAGCGTCAAACAATTCCTCATGCTGCTTGTTCACGCTCGCCATCCCGACCGCCGCACTCGCAAACGTCAGCGGCGCAACCAACACAATGATGGTAAACAACACGCTCGGATTGCCGAAACCGAACCAAAACAACGCCATCACCACCCAAATAATCGGCGGCATCGCCAACAAAACCGTAATCACAGGCTTGAGCAACGCCATCGCCGTCTTAAAACTGCCCGCCACCAGCCCCGCCGCCAATCCCGCTACCAGCGCAACCGAAATGCCCACCACCGACCGCCACAGCGAAACCCCGATTTCATTTTCCTGAAAATGTTTCAATAAATCCAAAGACTTTTGAAACACCTCCACCGGCGCAGGCAGCATAAACTCACCGAACACAGCACTGCCCCACGCCCACAACGCCACCACCACCATCGCCACGCTCAGACCGGCAAAGCCGCTCCAAAGGTAGTCGATGATGTAAAACACCGCAGGCTGCGGTTTGCGGATTTTGTCGGTTTTAATCATGGTTTGAGTGTTGGTTGGTAGGATGGTTTAGGGACGGTAGGTCGTCTGAAAAGTAGATTGGGCATTTAGTTGGGTTATGCCTGCAGCTAACTCTAATCTACACTTGCTTACTTATTCTATAATTTAGATTTTTTGATTCACATAATCGTTTAATTTCTTGTTTAGCCTTTGGCGATGCTTTTACATTAACTCTAACTTCTGTAATGGTTTTACTCAGATCATATTTCACAACAAACCCGTTTCCTTTCTCAATTAAAAACTGCTTGCATATATCCAGGTCTGTTTTAGAAATAGCCCCACTTTTTTCTAAATACTGATTAGCCGGTTCATCTCCTATAAATACTTCAAGCTCATGCTGTCCAGTAAGCAGTTTAAAAGTAGTTAAATCGAAGATTATTCTATGCTCTTGCTCCTTTTTAAAAGCCTCTTTTTTAAAACCTGCAGGTTGATGCTGAATTTGATTTTTTTGCTTATCATCATAGGTTACATCACGAAATACAAAAGAATCCAATACGTTTAAACATCGTGGTAATTCACTAACAAGTAAATCATCCCTGCTAAATATTACAACACCATTATCATCCGAATATTGTTCCCACATTTCTTGTGATTCTTCTTGACCTATAAACCATGAGCTTATAAATGTATGATCTCTATTATTTATCATCATTCTATTTTGCCAATCATCTACTTTTATTTTTATATCCTTAAGGCTTTCTGAATCCAACTTCAATGAAGGAAATCCTGTTGCTATTTCTTTTACAAATTGCTCTGAAACCGCAGAATTGTAAATACCCTCCTCAGTATCCGATTGCACCGTAAGGGGAGCTAAAAAAAATCCTTGGTCTTCACATAAAAGTATAAATTTCTGCCAAGTTAAATATCTTTGTAATACTTTCATATTGATTCCTATATTGAATTTTATAGTTGGTAGATACTGTCATTCCCGCGAATCCAGAGGTTTGACGTCGCTATAACTTTAAAACATTCCTGCAATATCGAGGACTGGATTCCCGCCTACGCGGGAATGACGGCTCTTTGTGTACTGTTCTGACTATTATCTGACAGGTCGTCTGAAAAATGATAAATCAGGTATTCACGACCACCCTACCCTTTTCAGACGACCTCTCCCCCTTTAAGCCAAAAAGAATCCGTTATCCGGCAGCTTGCCGCCCAAAAGTTTCGGGTTGAACTGCATCAGGATTTCGTAAAACTTCAAAATCTCGTTCTTCACTTCGCTGCCTTTGGTTACTGTCAGCCGCGCGCCGTCCAAACCCATGACTAGGGCGGGTTCGGGGGCGGGAAGGTAGTTTTTGCCGATTTTCGCCGCGCTTTGACGGTTGGCCAGTATCCAGTTGAGCGAGTTTTTCAAATCCTGATGGAAGATGTCGAACTGCACCTTGTGTGCGTGGAAATATTCTTCGTTGGCGATGATGCCCGCCATCGGAATCAGCGGTTTGGTGTCAAACGCCTGCCCCCATGCCTTCACCAAATCAAAGCCGCGCACGACGTTCACGCCCATGGTTTTGCCTTTGAGTATGCTTGCGCTTGCCATCGGTTCGGGCAGGATGGCGGCGTGGTAGTCCTTGCTCAAAAACAGCCCTACTGCTTCGGGCGGCGTGGCAGTGTAAGTGATGCCGACTTTGTGCGCGTCGATTTTCAGTTTTTTCAACAAGGCTTGCAGCACGATGTCGGGCATGTCGTTTTTAAACGGCACAAGGATTTTTTTGCCAACCAAATCCTGCGGCGAGGCAATCGCGCTGCCTTTGCAGACCAACTGCGTGATGCCGTTGGTCAAAATATTGACCATGCCGACTTTCTGCCCTTGGTTGCGCAGGTTTACGCCGACATTGCTCGGACTCATCATCACTTTAAATTGCCCGCTTGCCACGCCTGCGCGCAGTTGGTCGGGCGAACGCCAAACCTTGAGCGACACGTCCGCCTGTTTCGCCAGCTTGCCTTGCAACGCCGCTACGGCAATGGTGACGCTGGGCAACGCCGGCGCGCCGTAAATGGTAAATTGCTCTTTCCCCGCCGCCAACAGCGAAGGCGAAACGCCTGCCGCAGCCAGAGCGGCGGTCATTTTTAAGAAATCACGTCTTTTCAGTTCCATTTTCCAATCTCCATATCGAATCCGTCTGAAATATGGCGGATTAACTTTAAACCAGTACGGCGTTGCCTCGCCTTGCAGTACTATCTGTACTGTCTGCAGCTTCGTCGCCTTGTTCTGATTTAAATTTAATCCACTATACAAATGCACTTTCGCCCATTTGTCTAAGACGGATAAATTTTGATAATAATTTCTATTTATTATGCTATTAAAGGATTTCGAAGTAAAGGAAGGCTATCCGGTGTCGCCGCGTTATTGCTTTAAACCGCCTGAAGCAAATCTTCATGCGCTTGATTTCATATCAATCATGTTTTAATGAATGGGTCGTCTGAAAACCCGGTTTCGCCCCAATACGGACTGATTGTGTATTTCAGACGACCTTTTTGACATTCCCGCCCCCGCCCGCTATGCTGACGGCTGCCATCACTCACTCTACTTTCCATGAAAACGATTCCCCCGCGCCGCGCTGTTTACGCAGGCAGTTTCGATCCGCCGACGCTCGGTCATCTTTGGATGATAAAAGAAGCGCAGGCGCTTTTTGACGAACTCGTCGTCGCCATCGGCATCAACCCTGAAAAACGCAACACCTACACCATAGACGAACGCCGCGCCATGCTCGAAGCGATTACGGGCGACTTTCCCAACGTCCGCATCTGCGTATTTGAAAACCGCTTCCTTGTCCGCTACGCGCGCGAAATCGGCGCGGGATTTATCGTTCGCGGCATCCGTTCTGCCGCCGACTACGAATACGAACGCTCCATGCGCTATATCAACAGCGACCTTGCGCCCGAAATTTCGACGGTCTTTCTGATGCCGCCGCGCGAAATCGCCGAAGTATCTTCCACCATGGTCAAAGGCTTGGTCGGCCCCGACGGCTGGCGCGATATGATACGCCGCTACCTGCCCGAGGCCGTGTACGACAAAATCGTGCGAGATCACGATAAAACGGCGAATGACGGCGCATCGCGATAAGGTTCGGAAAACGGGATAACCTGTTGCCCCGCCTTATCCTAATCTTATAGTGGATTAAATTTAAATCAGGACAAGGCGACGAAGCCGCAGACAGTACAGATAGTACGGAACCGATTCACTTGGTGCTTCAGCACCTTAGAGAATCGTTCTCTTTGAGCTAAGGCGAGGCAACGCCGTACTGGTTTAAAGTTAATCCACTATATCTATCCGCTACTCTGCCGCCTTGTTACGACTACCGTGTCGGTTCACGACAAGGGGTCGTCTGAAAAACAAAAGCCCTGCCAAAAGGCAGGGCTTTGTTGATGATGGGGCAAATCCGCCATCAGATTTGTTTTTTCAGAATTTTGCGCAGGGTTGCCAATTGGCGGCGGCTGACGGGAAGAGACCTTTGCAAAATTTCTTTTCCTCCAACAACCGAAACCCAAAAACAGGTTTTCGGCTGTTTTCTCCCCCAATCACTCCTAATTTTACCCAAATACCCCCTTAATCCTCCCCGGATACCTGATAATAAGGCATCCGGACCGCCTTTTAGGCGCAAACAGGCACACTTAGCCTGTTAGCTGCTTTCAACAGGTTCAAACA
>NZ_AJMT01000125.1:0-9586 GCF_000260655.1 Neisseria sicca VK64 | reverse complement strand
TCTTGTACTTCTGCCTTTTGAGCCGAAGCATCAAAAATATTCCCGCCCTGCGCCAAACTTCTTAAAATCGGGAATAAGGTATCGAATTTAACCGGCTTAGCCAAATACGGCGTTGTAACAGATGGCTCTTGCGAACAAAACATCGCAACAGGAATATCAGGGTATTTGATTTTGAGCGTTTTCCACGTTTCAACACCCTCAGCAGTATCAGTATCTACCAATACTAAATCTGGTATTTCATCTGAATCTGAGTCAAGAATCTGATAGTTCGTCGTATTGTGCATTTTAAAGGCCATACGGAAAACGGCTTCTTGCTGCTCGCTCATATCGCGCAGCATAATCCGTATGGTTTTGATTTTAGGTAACAGATTATCCATCATGGTACTCTCTAATTATTTTATTTTTTTGAATGTTGATTTACATGTTGCAGCAAACGGCTCATTGCCAATACCACTTCTTCCGGAAGGCTGACAACGCGTTCACGCAATAAGCGCAAGAATTGTTCCAGACGTGCCCAGTCCTCTACTCTTTCGTAAAGATCGAACAGCATCACATACAATTGAGATTCTTGCGGGTACTGTAAAACAGCTTGTTCCAAAGTACCTATGGCCAAATCCAACTGACCGTACATTAGTAAAGATTCAACTTCTTTCAGTGCTTCATCTGCAGGAGAGGCGTTGACGCTAATGATAGAAGAATCTTTTTGTACCAGTTCGCGATATTTAGCTTTCATTTGAAGAGAAGTAGGTCGGATATAACCCCTTTCCAAACCAATTTCTCTGATTTTATTTTCGTTAGGTCCTTTCTCCAAATCATCAAATACTTCATGATAACCAAGGCTATATCCCCAACCCAGCATGCGTTCTTTCACTTGGCGGCCATACTGACCCAATGAGTGGTACAACTTCCACAAGTGTTTAGCAAACTGACTGATTTCTTCATGCTGATAGTCAAGTTTTAATGCATCGATGATAAGGCTTGCCGGCTTAGAAGAGCTTTGAATGGCACGGTTATATTGTTGAACAGCAGTTTCATAACCTACTTTGTCTTTCAAGATTTTGGCACTTTGTTCAGGTTTAACAAATCCGATAACGGCTCCCATTTCTTCCGGAGTAATATCGGTAAACTCTTTCTTGCCCAATACGATAGCAGCGCGTTTGGAAACGCCAGGGGCGTGATTAGCGCCTGCATTGTCATTAGTCATCGCAGGAGCGGATGTCGAAGCCTCTTCCAAATCAGGTTGCTCTCCGATTTGGCGCTCGATTTCCTGCATGCTCCATCCCAAACGGTTTTCTGCCAATACGCGTAACGGCAAATGCGTCTGATCGGACATCAAGCCGGCTTTAACGTACTCAGCCAGACTTTCTTCAGACAAGACGGAGCCATGACGCTCCAAGGCGTCTGTCAGCATATCGATATTACCAACGCGCAGACTCAGCCCGACAAGCTCATGTACTAATTTTTCAGGAGCTCCATCGTTTAGGCCATTCAAATAGCCCGCCAAAGATTCGGCAGCCTTACTCTCATAACCAAATTGCTTATATACTTGATATTCCGTCAGCGGGTCGACTTCTTGTGCAGACACAGACGTAGTTGAACCGGCAGAACTACTGCCTCCCCATTCCCAATCTTGTTGATCCGGATCGGAAACGGATTGATTGACCTGATCAACCCAATCTGGACTTCCCCCTTCAATACTTTCTTGATTTGGGTGATGGTTTTTTTTGGATGATGCTTTAGCTGCTTTTGTCGTCTTTTTAGTTTTAGCTGTGCCGTTCTGTTTATAAAAAATAAACAGCAGCACCATAAACAAAAGCACTAGCAATATGATTAAAAGTGGATTTTTCAAGAACACCTCCCGATACTGTGGTGCGGCAAATAAAACTACATATATTCGATGTCCGGCATTTATGGAAACAGCCGAATCATCTATTCCCCAATTGAATTATGATAACATGATTCAACCAATAATTACATTAAAAACCATTTGTCAGACACTCCCACTATCGGATTTACAACTCAAACACGCCGATGGATTCGACATGAGAAGTTTGTGCAAACATATTCATAATGCCTGCAGATTTGAAGTTGTAACCCTTATTTACCAATACTTCCGCGTCGCGTGCAAAGGTTGAAGGATTACATGAAACATATACGATTTTTTTCGGCAGGTATGGCGTATGTAGCGATTTGACAACAGCATAAGCACCACTCCTGGGCGGATCGAGCAACATTTTGTCGAATACCCCCCATGAGGCTACCGTCTGCTCATCTGTCTCAAACAAATCTGCCACCTCAAACGACACATATTTTACACAACTGTTTCGAAGAGCGTTTTGCTTGGCACGCAAAACAAGGGAATCCAATCCTTCAATACCCGTTACTGACGCACCGCTCTTTGCCATAGGAAGGCTGAAATTGCCCAACCCGCAAAACAAATCTGCCACCCTGTCATTAGGCTGTATATCCAACAAGCGCAAAGCCCTGCTGATCATTACGGCATTCAAGTCCGCATTAATCTGCGTAAAATCACCCGGCTGATAAGGCATTTCCACAGAAAATTCAGGCAAACCGTATTTCAATTCGGGCAAATCTTTAGGGTACAGTGCAGTTGACGGCTCGCGCCCATATTGAAACCAAATCTGCCAAACTTGCTTTACCCCACCTGATATCTTATCAAACCATGCCTCAATTTGCTTCAAAGAGTAGCCAGACGGTTTTTTTATGAAACAAATGTTCAAAACAACCAATGCACGGCTATTAAAAAACTCTACAAATCGGACTGACTCCCCGCCATCAGACAGTGTTTGCAACAACAATTTCACCATAGGTAAAACATCTGAAATATGTTTAGGCAACACCTGACATGTTTCAATATCGACCACTTCATTCGTTTTTTTCGCCTGAAAACCCATTTTCAGACGACCCTTCTTACCGACTGAGACACTCAACCGCGCCCTATCCCGATAATGCCAAGCCGAACCATAAATAGGCGGAAGAATCTGTTCCGGTTTGACTCTGCCGATACGTTCGAGCTGTTCTTCCAGAATACGTTGCTTCAATGCAACTTGAGCGGTTGGAGACACATGTTGCAACGAGCAACCGCCACATGTCTCATAATAACCACACGCAGGCCGGACCCGTTCAACCGACTCTTTTAATACTTCTACTGTCTCTGCTTCGCTGAACTGTTTCTTCTCCCTCAGCACCCGAAACGACACTTTCTCAGTAGGCAGCGCACCTTTAATAAAGACAGTTTTGCCATGTACTCTGGCAACGCCGCGCCCCTCATAATCCAAAGAAAAAACATCAGCCACGCCGTCAAAACATTTCGTATCAGCCATCACTTATCCACTCGACACCCGGTTTATCTTTTCAGACGACCCCAATCCATGCCTGCCGCTCAAACCGGCAAGCAACCGAAAGGGCATATTTTCGCACAAAAAAATACAGATTCAGGTATGATTTCCCAAAATCTTCTTTTCATTTATTACAAGTATTACGACACATGAAAAAAACCATTTTCGGCCTGACCGCTGCCTTCTTCGTTACCGCCGCCTCAGCCAACACACCCATCCCGGACGTCTCTCCCGTTTCCGAAGGTCAGCACGTCGTCATCAATATTCCGCAACAACGCTTATTCTTATATACAGACGGCAAACTGACCAAAATCTACCCTGTCGCCGTCGGCAAGGCCATGACCCAAACCACATTGGGCGAACACAAAATCGGCGCAAAAGCCTTCAATCCGACTTGGCACATCCCTAAATCCATCCAAAAAGAACGTGGCGACGGCGTCAAAAGCGTACCAGCAGGCCCTAACAATCCGCTCGGTCCTGTTTTTGTCCGTCTGGGCGATCCCAAACTCGGTTTAGGCATTCATGGCACTAATGCCCCAGCCAGCGTACCGGGCGTCCGCAGTCACGGCTGCGTCCGCATGAAGTCTCCGGATGCACTGGAATTTGCCAAAACAATCGCCTCCGGCGCTCCCGCCTCCGTCATCTACCAAATGGCCAGCCTCAACGAAGATGCCAACCAAAACCTTTGGCTGGCTGCATACCACGACCCATACGGCAAAAAAAATCTGGATACTGCCGTCTTGAAGAAAAGTATTGCCGCTTGGGCAAAAGCACACGGTAAAACCATTAATCCGGCTAAAGTAGACGCTATTTTAAAAAACCGCACCGGTGCTGCCAACTGTCTGACCTGTGCCAAAGGCGTCAAACTCAAAACCCCGTTGAAATCACTCGCCTGGACGAGCGGCTCCAGCGCTTTCAGCAAACCTAAAATTGCGCCTAAGCCTGCTCCGGTCAAAGATGTGGTTCTGCCTAAAGGTACTGAAATCGAAGTCGAAGCTGACGATACACCCGCTTCCGCACCAAACCAAAGCGTTCGTCCTGAAGCAAATCCGGCAAAACTGTACAATGCCCCGGCCAGTACGCCGAGCTATCCGAAATATGACATTCCGGAAGGCAGCGAGCCGACAGGAGTGCTGTTCTAAAAGCAAAGGAATTTTCCGAGTGCAAAGGTCGTCTGAAATTCAGCTCCCTAACAATATAGGAGCCGACAAATTTCAGACGACCTTTTTCATCCAATATCGTTCACATCCTTACAATCAAACTGCCCGCGCTCCCTTTTTTTCCAATAACCGCTTTACCAAACTGAATGCCAACTGCTTTTCAGTATCAGGAAAACAATCCAGCCCGATACACCGCTATTGTATAGTGGATTAAATTTAAATCAGGACAAGGCGACGAAGCCGCAGACAGTACAGATAGTACGGAACCGATTCACTTGGTGTTTCAACACCTTAGAGAATCGTTCTCTTTGAGCTAAGGCGAGGCAACACCGTACTGGTTTACAGTTAATCCACTATAAATTAGCGGCTTTCCGCCCATCGTCAGGGCTTTAGGAAATCACCGCGTTATTAACGCCACGCGGCGACAAACTCATTCCAATGCTGCTTGTCCTGAGCCTGTCCGGTCAGGTAATGCTTCAGCCGTTTGACTTCCACTTCATACTCATCCGCGTCCAAAGCGCCGTTCATCAGGCGGAAGCGTAGGAACATTAAATAAGTGTTTGCCGCATCGGTTTCGCAATAATCGCGGATGTCTTTCAGACGACCTGCGTGGAACGCCTCCCAAACTTTACTGCCGTCCATGCCCAGTTTGCCAGGAAAGCCGCAAAGTTTCGCCATATCGTCCAGCGGTACATTAGCACGCGGTTGGTACAGAGCGAGCAGATCCATCAGGTCGCAATGGCGGTTGTGGTAGCGGCTGATGTAGTTGTTCCACTTGAAATCGCGGCTGTCGCCAAAATCGCCCTCGCCCATATCCCAATAACGCGCCGCTGCAATGCCGTGTATCAGCGCGCGGTAATGCAGGACGGGCAGGTCGAAGCCGCCGCCGTTCCAACTGACCAATTGCGGCGTATGGCTTTCGATAAGGTCGAAAAACTTGGCGATCATTTCCTCTTCGCTGTCGTGCATTTCGCCTATGGTGCCGACGTGTATTTTGTCCTGCCCCCAACGCATACAGCAGGAAATGGCGACTACTTGGTGCAAGTGGTGCTGCATAAAATCAGAGCCGTTTTGGGCGCGGCGTTTCTGCTGGGCGAACAAAACCACCTCTTCATCCGGCAAAGAGGCAGGCAGGTCGTACAACAGGCGGATGCCATTCACATCAGGCACGGTTTCAATATCGAAAGCCAAAATCGGGGTCATGGGCGACTCCTCAAATTCAATCAAAACAGATTAAAACAGACAACAGGATAACGGCATTGTGGCATGTTTCCGCATTTATTGACAGTCAAATCACACCGCCGACCCGCCATTCCATCTGCCTGTACACCTACCCAAAACACCGTCAAAACAGTAAAATCCCCCTTTTATCCCAATTCGAACCATAAGCCATGCTCACCTTCCAACAAATCATCTTCAAACTGCAAACATTCTGGGCAGACAAAGGCTGCACCGTCATCCAACCTTTCGACATGGAAGTCGGCGCCGGTACTTCCCACCCCGCCACCTGCCTGCGCGCGCTCGGCCCAGAGCCTTGGTTTGCCGCCTACGTCCAACCCAGCCGCCGCCCCAAAGACGGCCGCTACGGCGACAATCCCAACCGCCTGCAACACTATTACCAATTCCAAGTCGCCCTCAAACCCGCGCCCGCCAATATCCAAGACCTCTATCTCGATTCCCTGCGCGAATTGGGCATCGACCCCAAAGTCCACGACATCCGTTTCGTTGAAGACGACTGGGAAAACCCCACCCTCGGCGCATGGGGCTTGGGCTGGGAAGTCTGGCTCAACGGCATGGAAGTGACCCAATTCACCTACTTCCAACAAGTCGGCGGCATCGACTGCACCCCCGTACTCGGCGAAATCACCTACGGCATCGAACGCTTGGCGATGTATCTGCAAGGCGTAGAAAACGTCTATGACCTCGTTTGGGCAAAAACGCTCGACGGCAACACCGTCACCTACGGCGACGTGTATCACCAAAACGAAGTCGAACAATCCACCTACAACTTCGAATACAGCGATGCCGACTGGCTGCTGCGCCAATTCAACGACTACGAAGCGCAAGCCAAACGCCTGCTCGCCGAAGAAAACGCCAGCCTCTCCCTGCCCGCCTACGAGCTTGTCCTCAAAGCCGGACACACTTTCAACCTCTTAGACGCACGCGGCGCCATTTCCGTTACCGAACGCGCCACTTACATCGGCCGCATCCGCGCGCTGAGCCGCACCGTAGCGCAGAAATACGTCGAAAGCCGCGAAGCATTGGGCTTTCCTTTAATTAAATCAAAATCCTAATAGGTGTTGATATGTTCCACAAAACGCTTGCCGCCGCCGCATTGTCCCTCATTTTCTCTGCAAATGTTCAGGCTGCCCCTTTATCGTTTCAATCCAAAACCTTGGAAGCCAAATCCTGTGACGGAAAAAACAGTGAAGGCAAACCCCTTTGCCATCAACTTACCGTCAGCTATCCGATTACCGGCGATAAACATTTGGATGACTGGGTCAGGAAAGAAATGGGCGGCAAACTGCCTACACAGAAATCGGTTCAGACGACCTTGATACGCGACAAAGACGTAAAGGAGACCAATAAGGAAAACCAAAAACTCCGCAAAGCCGGTGAGTATCCTTGTGCTTTGGACTATATAGATACGTTGGAACTGGAAGGCTATACGCCCAATTATGCTGTTTTCGGACAAGAAGACTGGGAATACAATTGTGGCCCGCACGGATACGGCGTGCACACGCTGACGGTATTGAAGCGCGGCATTGCCAATCCGAAGCCGCTTAAATTGAACGACATCCTGTTACCCAATCAAGAAGGAAAACTGACACACCTGCTTGAAGAAGCCTATGTCAAATACCTGAAGGAAAATAGTGGTGACACCGAAGAAGAAGCACGTGATTACATTAGTGGATACAATAGTGACAAATTTTCCGCTACGGAAAACTGGCGTTTCGATAAAAACGGCTTGACTTTCCTGTATCAAAGTTACGAAATCGGGGCATATGTTTTAGGCAGACCTGAGTTTACTATCCCCACTAAGGATTTACAGGGAATTGTGAAACCTGAAATCTTGAAGGAAGCGGAGCATTTCATACAACCTAAAAAATAATTAAGGAACCGGTGTAGATTATCTCCCCTTAGCTTCTGACCGATTCAAGTATAGTGGATTAACTTTAAACCAGTACGGCGTTGCCTCGCCTTAGCTCAAAGAGAACGATTCTCTAAGGTGCTGAAGCACCAAGTGAATCGGTTCCGTACTATCTGTACTGTCTGCGGCTTCGTCGCCTTGTCCTGATTTAAATTTAATCCACTATATTTGCAGTTAATCGTCAAAAAAGGTCGTCTGAAAACCTAATTTGGTTTTCAGACGACCTTTTAGCTTTGGCAAATCAAGCCTGACGGTTTATCGTCTGCCACACGCCGTAAGCGTTTATTTGAACCACCTCGACAGCACCGGAATCCGCGACAGCAACACCGTATCCAAGAGCCAAATCACGACGATGGCGGCGATGGCGGTCGGGAACAATACCGCCACGATCAAAAGCGGCACAGCCATTGCCCACCATACCGGCAGCTCGATTTTCTGCGCCGGAGGTACCAGTCCGCCCGCTTTGGACGGGCGGCGTTTCCACCACATCACGCAGCCGCTGACGCAGATGAAGATAACCGCCAGGCAGAACAAGACATTCGCCAGCACGCTCCACCAGCCCAGCGTCCCCATGTGCAGCGCGATGCTGGCCGCCATAAATTTGCCGAAGAAGTTGTAATCGTCGAAACGGATGTCGGCCAGGATTTTGCCGCTGTATTGGTCGATGTGCACCGTGCGGTCGGCGGTCGGGCTGACCATGTCGTAGCTCATCGAATCTTGCGACAGCGTCCACACGCCCGTTTCGCCTTTGGGCAGGTTGAGCTGGTAGCGGCCTTTGAAACCGATTTCGCGGGCGAAGCGGTCAACCGTTTCCAAAGTCATCGGTTCGCTCGGATTGATGCCGTTTTCGCCCTTCGTCGTACCGGAAACAGGCATGGGCGTGAGTTCCAGAATCCACGGTACTTCTTTGGTTTTGCCGTCGTTCAGCACATCGCCGTGGGTCGGCACGACGGATACGGGGTTCGGTTCGACGCCCCATTTGCCGGCGGGGAACTGGCTCCAAGACTGAACGAACTTACCGCCCCAAATGCCCGCCCAAGCAACACCAGACAGGCAGAACAACAATAAAATCAAAGAAACCCAAGTGCCGAATGCGCCGTGCATGCTGCGCCACCACGAGCGTCCTTTGCCCGTTTGCGGCGCAAGCATGGCTTTCAGGCTGCGCTGTTTCGCCCACCACAAATAAATCCCTGTAATCATCATCAAGATAGTCAGCGACGCGGCGGTTTCTATCAGGTAATCGCCCGCCGTGCCGAGCATCATATCGCCGTGGATTCCATCCATCGTGTGATACCAGCCCTCATTGCGCGGCATGGGACTGACGACTTTCGCCGTGTAAGGATCGACGGCGACCATGGTCGCTTTGTCGTCGTTGTTCACGCGGAACACGGCAACCATATCGTCGGCGCGCGGCGCGATATATTGCACCACCGAAGCGGTTTCAGGGTTCACAGACTGCCGCGCCGCTTCCGCCTGCGCCGACAAAGGCTGCACCTGCGCCTGCGGGGTAACGTGTATGCGCTCGCCCTCTTTGCCGGTGATGTTGGCGAATAGAAGCATGCCCAGACCCGTTACGGCAAGCAGGGTCAGAAAGGGCGCGACCAATAGCCCGAAATAAAAATGCCACCGCCACACGGTCAGATAGCGGCGGTTGGCTTGTTGGTCGGGATGGGGAGTAGGTTTGGTTGTGTCCATAAATTCTCTCTTTTGTTTTGAGTGGATGGAGATAAAGCGCCAAGTTCCTGCCTTGCATTTTTATAGTGGATTAACTTTAAACCAGTACGGCGCTGCCTCGCCTTAGCTCAAAGAGAACGATTCTCTAAGGTGCTGAAGCACCAAGTGAATCGGTTCCGTACTATCTGTACTGCCTGCGGCTTCGTCGCCTTGTCCTGATTTAAAGTTAATCCACTATATTC
>NZ_AJMT01000124.1:0-4900 GCF_000260655.1 Neisseria sicca VK64 | reverse complement strand
GCGGCCGTTGACGATGTAGTCGGTGTGATCGCCGTGCGGTACGGCTTCATGGCCGCAACCTTCGCCGTGAACGTGGCCTTTGCAGGTATCGACGGGATGGCAGCCGTCGGGATTGGTTTCATTGACGCTTAAGCTGTGTTCGTCGTAATGGCCGTTGTGTTCGTGGTGCAGATGACCGTCGTGCAGATAGTCGGTGTGGTCGCCGTGTTTGATGGCGGTATGGCCGCAACCGGCGCCATGGGTATGGTCGTGATGATCGTGGATTTTGCAAGTCATTTTGATTCCTCGTTATCGGTGGTTAATTCAAACCCTTTAGGTTACGGACTCTATGTTATCCTTTTTTGGCAACCTAGTAAACAATTTCCTCTTTATTAACATAGTGTTACGGTATATCATCATAGGCTTTAACGGTCGTCTGAACGCGCCATTTCGATATTATGACTCTTGCGGATGTTTCAGACGACCTCCCCATTCGTTATCATTTATAATGTCATTTTTTAGGCGGCTCGGCAGTCCGTTCCGATAATGCGTATAGGTCGTCTGAAAACAATATCAAGATAAATATAGGATTTTTACACTATGTGGGACACAGTACGGCAATGGCTGCATACTCTGCCAGTACGCGAGGAAGTGGTGGAATCGGTGCTGATGGTCATGGCGCTGCTGGTTTTGCGGGGCGTTTTGCTGAACCTGTATCTGCGCCGCCACCCGCATTACAGCATCGAGGAAAAACGCCGCTCCTTGGTACTCAGCCGCAATCTGACGCTGATTTTAACGATTTTCGGGCTGGCGGTAATTTGGGCGACTCAAATCCAGACGCTGGCGCTGTCGATGTTTGCCGTAGCGGCGGCGATTGTGGTGGCGACGAAGGAACTGATTATGTGTTTGTCGGGCAGCATCTTGCGCTCGGTAACGAAACAATATTCGGTCGGCGACTATATTGAAGTGAACGGCCTGCGCGGGCGTGTGGTCGATATTAATCTTTTGAACACGTTGATGATGCAGATCGGCCCGAACCCGCTGGTCGGGCAGCTTTCGGGTAAAACGCTATCGTTTCCCAACAGCCTGCTTTTGAACCATTCCGTCCGCCGCGACAATATCTTGGGCGATTATGTGATCCATACGGTGGAGATTCCCGTGCCGATTCATTTGGATTCGGATGTGATTGTAGGTCGTCTGAAAGCCGTATTGGAGCCTTTGTGCCAACCTTATGTACCCGCCATCCAGCGGCATTTGGAAAACGTGCAGGCGGAGAAGCTGTTCATTACCCCTGCCGCCCAGCCGCGCGTAACCCGCGTGCCGCATGACGACAAGGTGTACCTTATCATCGTGCGCTATGCCTCGCCCGTGGCGAAGCGTTTAGAAATCCAGCAGGCGGTGTTGGATGAGTTTTTGCGCGTACAATACCGCCTGCTAAACCCTCAAGCTTAACCCCATAATCTATTAATAATCAGGAAAATACTATGTTGCCCGAATCCGCCCTTACGCAAATGTACCCCGTCATCATGACCCCCAGCCACGACGGGAAATATTTCCACAATTACGTCCTTTCGCTGCTCAACATCGTCAACACCAGCGCGCAAAACGGCTGGCCGCTGCAAGTGATGATGCAGCGTGGCGAGAGCCTGATTACCCGCGCGCGCAATAATTGCGTGGCGACCTTTTTGGAAAACCAAGAATGGACGCACCTCTTTTGGATAGACTCCGACATTGGCTTCTCCGCCGAAGCGTTCTACCGCCTGCTTTTGGCGGATAAAGACGTGGTAGCTGGCATTTATCCGCTGAAACGCGAAAACTGGCCTGACGAAGGCGTTCCCGCCGGCACGACCCAAGCGGACTTCGAGCGGATGTACACCGCCTACACCGTCAACACAGGCGATAAAAACGAAAACGGCGAAATCGTCCTGCGCGTCGATGAAGAAGGTTTTATGAAAGTCGATGACGCGCCGACCGGATTCATGGTCATCAAACGCAGCGTGTTTGAAAAAATGATGGCAGCCTACCCCGAGCTGAACTACATCTCCGACAGCGACTACAAGCGCGAAGACAAAGGGCTGCACTACCGCTTCTTCGACTGCATGGTCGATCCCGAAAGCAAACGCTACCTTTCCGAAGACTATACGTTCTGCCGCCTGTGGCAGCAAATCGGCGGCGAAGTTTATGTCGACGTCCAATCCAACCTGACCCACCAAGGCGCGAAAATCTACCGCGGCGCGTTTGCCGATTCGTTGCAAACCAATGTCGCACAAGCCGTATTCGCCCCCGCCGGCACACCGATGAGCCTCGACCTCGCCGCCCCGCTCAAATCCAACCCGCGCGGCGCAGAATAGCGTAAAAACAGGGAAAGACGCTTTAAGCCCGACAAGATGGCACTATATCTCCCCTATCGTTTGCCCCATCGTTTTCAGACGACCCCGAATGCAAACAGGTCGTCTGAAAACACAATCGGTTCGCCCGAACGGCAAACCTAAAACCCAGACACACATTATCCCCATTTTCCCATTGACTCAGGCGGCAGCCATTTTTCAGACGACCTCCGTCCGAACCCGCCACCCACACAAAGGAATCCCATCCATGACCAACAACGTACTGCTCCATTTGGGCGAAGAACCCCGTTTTGACGCCATCCAAACCGCCGACATCAAACCCGCCCTGCAAACCGCCATCGCCGAAGCGCGCGCGCAGATTGCCGAAGTCAAAGCCCAAACGCACACCGACTGGGCAAACACCGTCGAGCGTCTGACCGACATTACCGAACGCGTCGGCAGGATTTGGGGCGTGGTGTCGCACCTCAACTCAGTCGTCGATACGCCCGAACTGCGCGCCGTCTATAACGAACTGATGCCCGAAATCACCGTCTTCTTCACCGAAATCGGACAAGACATCGAGCTGTACAACCGCTTCAAAACCATCAAAAACTCCCCCGAATTCGCCACCCTCTCCCCTGCACAAAAAACCAAGCTCAACCACGACCTGCGCGATTTCGTCCTCAGCGGTGCGGAATTGCCGCCCGAACAGCAGGCAGAGCTGGCAAAACTGCAAACCGAAGGCGCGCAACTCTCCGCCAAATTCTCGCAAAACGTCTTAGACGCAACCGACTCCTTCGCCCTCTACTTTGACGACGCCGCACCGCTTGCCGGCATCCCCGAAGACTCGCTCGCCATGTTTGCCGCCGCCGCGCAAAGCGAAGGCAAAACAGGCTACAAAATCGGTTTGCAGATTCCGCACTACCTCGCCGTCATCCAATACGCCGACAACCGCGAACTGCGCGAACAAATCTACCGCGCCTACGTTACCCGCGCCAGCGAACTTTCAGACGACGGCAAATTCGACAACACCGCCAACATCAACCGCACGCTCGAAAACGCCCTGCAAACTGCCAAATTGCTCGGCTTCAAAAACTACGCCGAGCTATCATTGGCAACCAAAATGGCGGACACGCCCGAACAAGTCCTCACCTTCCTGCACGACCTCGCCCGCCGCGCCAAACCCTACGCCGAAAAAGACCTCGCCGAAGTCAAAGCCTTCGCCCGCGAACGCCTGAACCTCGCCGACCCGCAGCCGTGGGATTTGAGCTACGCCAGCGAAAAACTGCGCGAAGCCAAATACGCATTCAGCGAAACCGAAGTCAAAAAATACTTCCCCGTCAGCAAAGTCCTGGCAGGCCTGTTCGCCCAAATCAAAAAACTCTACGGCATCGGGTTCGCCGAAAAAACCGTTCCCGTCTGGCACAAAGACGTGCGCTACTTCGAGCTGGAGCAAAACGGCAAAACCATAGGCGGCGTCTATATGGACCTCTACGCCCGCGAAGGCAAACGCGGCGGCGCGTGGATGAACGACTACAAAGGCCGCCGCCGCTTCGCCGACGGCACGCTGCAACTGCCTACCGCCTACCTCGTCTGCAACTTCACCCCGCCCGTCGGCGGCAAAGAAGCCCGCTTGAGCCATGACGAAATCCTCACCCTCTTCCACGAAACCGGCCACGGCCTGCACCACCTGCTCACCCAAGTGGACGAACTGGGCGTATCCGGCATCAACGGCGTCGAATGGGACGCAGTCGAGCTGCCCAGCCAGTTTATGGAAAACTTCGTCTGGGAATACGACGTCTTGGCACAAATGTCCGCCCACGAAGAAACCGGCGAGCCCCTGCCGAAAGAACTCTTCGACAAAATGCTCGCCGCCAAAAACTTCCAACGCGGCATGTTCCTCGTCCGCCAAATGGAATTCGCCCTCTTCGACATGACCATTTACAGCGAAGACAACGAAGGTCGTCTGAAAAACTGGCAACAGGTTTTAGACAGCGTGCGCAAAGAAGTTGCCGTCATCCAACCGCCCGAATACAACCGCTTCGCCAACAGCTTCGGCCACATCTTCGCCGGCGGCTACTCCGCAGGCTATTACAGCTACGCATGGGCCGAAGTCCTCAGCGCCGACGCCTACGCCGCCTTTGAAGAAAGCGACGACGTCGCCGCCACAGGCAAACGCTTCTGGCAGGAAATCCTCGCCGTCGGCGGCTCCCGCAGCGCGGCGGAATCCTTCAAAGCCTTCCGCGGACGCGAACCGAGCATAGACGCACTGCTGCGCCACAGCGGCTTCAACAACGCGGCTTGATGGTAAGGTTGATGTGATGAAAAAAGGTCGTCTGAAAAGTTTGAACTGGCCCCCAAATCTTGGACACTCATAAAAGCCTATTCAGGCACTCTGTGCAAGCTGGGTTCTGTATGCGACAGGACTCAGCTTTTTCAATTTCAAACTGCAACGCTCCCGGTTGTAGTAATCCATATAGTCATCTATCTGCTTCATCAATTCATCTACCGTCAATTCACCTGCGTTATAGAAACACTCCGTCTTTAACACCGCAAAGAAGCTTTCCATCGGCGCATTGTCCCAACAGTTCGCC
>NZ_AJMT01000123.1:0-5263 GCF_000260655.1 Neisseria sicca VK64 | reverse complement strand
GAAAGCGTATGACGTTGATTCGCTTTGTTTTGCGGTAAATTCTGACGCTGCCTTTTGGCTTGTTTAAATAATGGTTTACTGATGAAATAATAAAAATTATTTGCATTTGTGCGACTCCGTTTATAAACTCTTACTTTTAAGACAGGCAGATGGCGGTACTTTGTCAGACTTGAGATAAAGAGACGGCGGAATCAGATATCCGATAGATATTTTTGGCGTATCAGACAGTATTTCAAACCCGATATTTTCAAACAAAATTTCTACTGCCCTGTCTAACTGGGGCCGTCTGAATTTTTTAGAGAGGTTTGTCATGTCCGTCATGCTGATACCGATAGCCCTTTTCTTCTCTTTCTTCTTTAGGGCGTTGGACGGTGACACAATCATTTGTTTTAGCCGTAACAAGTTTTTCAGCCGCAAGCTTTTGTATTGCGGAACGCGGGGCGTGTTTGTTTATCGCGTTGTCCGAGGGGAAGCCTGTGGTTCGGCCATGAAGGTTTCG
This sequence comes from Neisseria sicca VK64, assembly GCF_000260655.1. Lineage (GTDB taxonomy): Bacteria > Pseudomonadota > Gammaproteobacteria > Burkholderiales > Neisseriaceae > Neisseria > Neisseria sicca_B. Next base: position 4,764 of record NZ_AJMT01000123.1, on the reverse strand, counting down.
ATAGGCTTCATGAATATTTGCTGTATGTAAATTCGAATGCGGTGAAGGCAAAATGGGCTGGTTTTGGCCCTCATATGGATATTAAGTTTTAAGGTTTGTTTTATATATGTTGATTGCTTTTTTGATTATGTTGCGCGAGGGTATCGAGGCGGCTTTGATCGTCGGTATCGTCGCCGGTTTTTTGAAACAGTCGGGACATTCGCGGCTGATGCCTAAGGTGTGGCTGGGTGTGGCTTTGGCTGCGCTGATGTGTTTGGGCATCGGATACGGCATCCATTCGGCAACGGGCGAGATTCCGCAGAAGGAGCAGGAATTTGTGGTCGGCGTTATCGGTTTGGTGGCGGTGGCGATGCTGACTTATATGATTTTATGGATGAAAAAAGCCGCCCGTTCGATGAAGCAGCAGCTTCAGGATTCGGTTCAGACGGCCTTAAACCGCGGCAACGGCCAAGGCTGGGCTTTGGTCGGCATGGCTTTTCTGGCTGTGGCGCGCGAGGGGCTGGAGAGTGTGTTTTTCCTCTTGGCGGTGTTTCAGCAGAGTCCGACTTGGTCTATGCCCGTCGGCGCGGTATTGGGGCTGCTGGCCGCAGTGGTCATCGGCGCGCTGATTTATCAGGGCGGTATGCGTCTGAATCTGGCGAAGTTTTTCCGCTGGACGGGCGCGTTTTTGATTGTGGTGGCCGCCGGTTTGGTGGCCGGTTCGCTGCGCGCGCTGCATGAGGCGGGCGTGTGGAACCACCTGCAAGAAGTGGTGTTTGATTCTTCCAAATACCTGCATGAAGACAGCCCGCTGGGCGTGCTGCTCGGCGGCTTCTTCGGCTATACCGACCACCCGACGCAGGGCGAGGTGCTGGCGTGGCTGCTGTATTTGGTTCCGGTCATGATTTGGTTTCTGCACGGCAGCAAGCCTGCTGCCGTGCAGAAGTCGTCTGAAAGCCATTAGTGGCGCTTAAAAATTCCGTATCCCATTCTTATCAACATGCCAAAGAGGTTTGAAATGAAAAAACTCAATATAACTGCTTTATCCGTGATGCTGGCTTTGGGTCTGACCGCGTGTCAGCCGCCCGAAGCGGAAAAATCCGCGCCTGCCGCATCAGGTGCATCAAGCGCAAATGCCGGCGGCACCGTCAACGTCGGCGTGAACGACACCGCCTGCGAACCGATGGAACTGACCGTACCGAGCGGACAAGTCGTGTTCAACATCAAAAACAACAGCGGCCGAAAGCTCGAATGGGAAATCCTCAAAGGCGTAATGGTGGTCGACGAGCGCGAAAACATCGCCCCCGGACTTTCCGACAAAATGACCGTTACCCTGCTGCCGGGCGAATACGAAATGACCTGCGGCCTCTTGACCAACCCGCGCGGCAAATTGGTAGTAACCGACAGCGGCTTTAAAGAAACCGGCAACGAAGCCGATTTGGAAAAACTTGCCAAACCGCTTGCCGACTATAAAGTTTACGTCCAAGGCGAAGCCAAAGAGCTGGTTGCCAAAACCAAAGCCTTCACCGACGCCGTCAAAGCGGGCGACATCGAAAAAGCCAAATCCCTGTTTGCCGCCGCCCGCACCCACTACGAACGCATCGAGCCGATTGCCGAACTCTTCAACGAACTCGACCCCGCCATCGACGCGCGTGAAGACGACTTCAAAGACAAAACCGAAGACGCGGCCTTCACCGGCTTCCACCGCATCGAACACGCCCTGTGGGTCAAAAAAGACGTATCCGGCGTGAAAGACATTGCCGACAAACTCATGAAAGACGTTGAAGCCCTGCAAAAAGAAATCGACGCCCTCTCCTTCCCGCCGAACAAAGTCGTCGGCGGCGCGGCAGTGTTGATTGAAGAAGTTGCCGGCAGCAAAATCAGCGGCGAAGAAGACCGTTACAGCCACACCGACTTGAGCGACTTCCAAGCCAACATCGAAGGCGCGCAAAAAATCGTCGAACTCTTCCGTCCGATGATTGCCGAGAAAAACAAAGCCCTGCTCGAAAAAGTCGATGCCAACTTCAAACAAGTAACCGACATCCTCGCCAAATACAAAACTAAAGACGGTTTTGAAACCTACGACAAACTCAGCGACGCAGACCGCAAAACCCTTCAGGCACCGATTAACGCCCTTGCCGAAGACCTGAGCCAACTGCGCGGCACACTGGGTCTCAAATAAACTTTTTACCCGCCCGTTTCAGACGACCTTTTGAGATACAAGGGGTCGTCTGAAAACTTATCGCTGACAGCAGTTATGCCCGCGCGGCAATCGCAGACGTAGCGTGGGCTTTGCCCACGAACCCCCAAAGCCGTGTAGGTCGGATACTTGTATCCGACAAAGCAATCGTAGGTTGGGTCGAGACCCAACAAAACCTCTTCATTCCAACGTTTTGTCAGGTTTAACCACCCAACCTAACCCTACCGTCAGCCCTGTTGGTCGGATACTTGTATCCGACAAAGTACAAACCGCGACACACCTTGCCGTCATGCCAAACGTCGGATTCAAGAATCCGACCTACATTCAGGACAAACCATGAGCCAAGACAATTCACAACCCACCCAACCGACCAAACGCACCCTGTTCAAAACCGTCCTTGCCGCAGGCGCAGCCGGCGCGGCAGGCTGGTTCGCCGGCAAACAACAAGGCGAAACCGCCGCCGAGACCCGTCTCAACGAACACTCCCCGCAAGCCTACCCCTGCTACGGCACCCACCAGGCCGGCATCACCACCCCGCACCAACTCTTCGGCATCATGTGCGCCTTCGACGTAACCGCCAAAGACCCCAAACAACTCGAAAACCTCTTCCGCACCCTTACCGCCCGCATCGAATTCCTCACCCAAGGCGGCGAATACCAAGACGGCGACGAAAAACTCCCTCCCGCAGGCAGCGGCCTGCTCGGCAAAACATTCCGCCCCGACGGCCTCACCATCACCGTCGGCGTCGGCAGCAGCCTCTTTGATGACCGTTTCGGACTCAAAGACAAAAAACCCCGCCACCTCCAAGAAATGCGCGACTTCCCCAACGACCGCCTCCAAAAATCATGGTGTGACGGCGACCTCAGCCTCCAAATCTGTGCCTTCACCCCCGAAACCTGCCAAGCCGCCCTGCGCGACATCATCAAAAACACCGCCCAAACCGCCGTCATCCGCTGGAGCATAGACGGCTGGCTGCCCAAAGCCGAACCCGGCGCCATCGCCGCCCGCAACCTCCTAGGCTTCCGCGACGGTTCCGGCAACCCCGACGTATCCGATCCCAAAATTGCCGACCAAGTCCTCTGGACAGGCATCGCCGCCAACAGCCAAGACGAACCCGCCTGGGCGAAAAACGGCAGCTACCAAGCCGTCCGCCTCATCCGCCACTTCGTCGAATTCTGGGACAGAACCCCCTTGCAGGAACAAACCGAAATCTTCGGCCGCCGCAAATACAGCGGCGCCCCCATGGACGGCAAAAAAGAGAGCGACACCGCCGACTTCGCCAAAGACCCCGACGGCAAAACCACCCCCAAAGACAGCCACATGAGGCTCGCCAACCCGCGCGACCCCGAGTTCATGAAAAAACACCTGCTCTACCGCCGCGCCTTCAACTACTCCCGCGGCCTCGCCGCCAACGGCCAGCTCGACGTCGGCCTGATTTTCATCTGCTACCAAGCCAACCTCGCCGACGGCTTCATCTTCGTCCAAAACCTGCTCAACGGCGAACCGCTGGAAGAATACATCAGCCCCTTCGGCGGCGGCTATTTCTTCATCCTCCCCGGTGTAGAAAAAGGCGGCTTCCTCGCCCAAAGCCTGCTCAGCGCGTGAACACAGATTTAGGATAAACCAACCCGTAGCGTGGGCTTCGCCCACGACCTTTCACCGAACATCCGAATCCAATTATCCCTGTTCATTCTGACGGCGCAGAGGTCTTATCCGTAAAGCTCTCTCTGCAAAAAGGTCGTCTGAAAACTAAGTATTCCGGTTTTCAGACGACCTTTCCGTCAAATAGGCACAGACTTGGGACAAACCGAACCCGTAGCGTAGGCTTCGCCCACGACCTTCTCCCCAAACATCCGAATCCAATCATCTCTGTTTATTCGTGGATAGAACCCACGCTACGTGCGGCTTGGTTTTTAATCAGTATTATGAACCATCATTCCCGCGCAGGCGGGTTTGCTGCATATTCTGAGGTGTTGCCACAACGTGCCGCCGTTGCTTTTGTCTTGGCGGAGGTAGCGGTAAACGGTGCTGTGATGGAGTGTGATCCCGTGGTGTTTGCGCAGGTAGGCGCATACCTGTTCGGGACTGAGTTTGCGGCGGATAAGGGTGTCGATGTGTTGAACCAGCCGCGAATCGAGCTTATAGGGTTTTCGCTTATGCTGTTTGGTCAGCCGGCTTTGCTTCTGTGCTTTTTCGGCGCTGTATTGCTGTCCTTGGATGCAGTACCGCTTGATTTCTCGGCTGATGGTGCTTTTGTGGCGGTTAAGTTGTTTGGCGATTTCGGCGATGGTGCAGTGGCGGGACAGGTATTGGATATGGTATCGTTCGTCTTGGGTCAGTTGTGTGTAGCTCATGGCAATCTTTCTTGCAGGAAAGGCCGTATGCTACCGCATACTGGCCTTTTTCTGTTATGGAAAGTTGCACTTCAAATGCGAATCCGCCGACCTTTCCACATAGGTCTCCCCATACATCCTGATCTGACGGCTGAATGAAGCGGGACAGGCATGGCAGCCTTACCCGCCCGACACGAAGGCCGTCCGACTCCGGACTGGATTCGGACGGCCTTTTCATCACCGGGTTTGCAT
>NZ_AJMT01000122.1:0-1795 GCF_000260655.1 Neisseria sicca VK64 | reverse complement strand
AACTATTTCTACGACCTGCACGACCAACTGGTTAAAGCCGAAATCTTCAAAAAAGACGGCACGAAAGAAACTTGGTCCTACACCTACGACGCACTGGGCAGAAGGATAGGCAAAGGTCGTCTGAAAAACAGTCAGGAAGTTTCAGACGACCTCAGCAACCAAACCCGCTTCGTTTGGGAAGGCAGCCATTTACTGCAGGAAATCCACCCGGACGGCAGATATACCTATATCTACACCGACCCGGATTCCTACGAACCGCTGGCGCAAGTCCGCGATTGGACAACCGAAGAAAGAGAAAACCGCCAAGAAACAAACTACTTCCACTGCGACCAAATCGGCATCCCAAGAGAGATGACCGATAGGGACGGCAACCTTTTATGGTTCGGCAACTACACCGGCTGGGGTCGTCTGAAAGAAGAAACCAAGGTAACGGATAGCGCATACCAACCCTTCCGCCTGCAAAACCAGTATGCCGACCGTGAGACAGGACTACATTACAACTTCTTCAGGTATTACGAGCCTGATGCGGGTCGGTTTGTAAATCAGGACCCGATTGGGTTATATGGTGGAGATAATCTTTATCGGTTTTCGTCTAATATTCAGATTTGGATTGATCCTTTAGGGTTAGCATGTATACCCAATCCAAACAGAAAAAATGATGAGGATCTTGCAAGAAGAATTGATAAATTGTCTGATAATTTGACAGAAAAAAATAGAGATGGTTTCACTACGTTAGCCTTGGCAAGGGTAACACTTGCTGATGGAACCTCTCAAATATGGATTGCTCAAGCAGGCTCTTCTCTGTCATCAAAGCCTTCTAGAAGGCAACAAAGTCTTGCGGGTGCAGATGAAATAATACAAAATTTACATCCAGCAGGAAGAAGCGGGAAAGATGGCAACCACTTAAATGATGCTGAACGTCAACTTATACGAGAAGCGAAAAAAAGAGGAGCTAAAATTAAATCTCTTGGAGCTACAAAACCAATGTGTGGCAGATGCGAGAAAGGAGCGAGAAGAGCAGGGATACTGAGGCGTATCATAACCCCAATTAAGAGTAGACACTGTTAGTATTTAATATTTTTAAATTTATTTAAAATTAAAGGAGTCCAATATGAAGCCGATGGAATTGGATGAAATGCCAAATGATATTTTTATTCAGGATATAAAAGAGTTAACAGAGAGTTTTTCAATAGATTTTCCTGATGTGTTTAGACAACTTTTGACAGAGTTAAATGTATCAAAAGATAATTTATTTATCACAGATTTTATTGAAAATCAGAAGATTGCCAACTCATATACAGGATATGTTTTTGACAAAACCCACAAAAAAATGTATGACTATACAATCAAAAATAAGAAACTTAGTTTTTTTGAAGTCGATATAAAAAAACTAACTACTAAGGACACGGATAGCATCCGAGTGTTGGATGAACTTTAAAATGCAAGCTATATTTGCATAAAGTGTCAGTGACTGTAGGTTGGGTCAAGACCCAACAGCCTAATAAGGTCGTGTGAAAATTTTCAGACGACCTTTCCTTATGTGTCATCCTTACCTACCCTGGCTACAACGAAAACGGCCAACTTATCGCCCAGCACCAATGGAAGGTGTCGTCCAAAGAAGAGAACGCCCGAAACGGTTTGCCCGAAACCGACTGGCGCGATGCGCAGTACGACATGCTGTACCTGCCCGTTACCGAAACCGTCCGTTACCACTACGATTTCCACGGCAACCGCACCGCCACCGTCCTGCCCGACGGCAGACAGATCAACTACCTGTATTACGGCAGCGGCCACC
>NZ_AJMT01000121.1:0-16148 GCF_000260655.1 Neisseria sicca VK64 | reverse complement strand
AGATAGTACGGCAAGGCGAGGCAACGCCGTACTGGTTTAAAGTTAATCCACTATAAACCACCATATCGTGTAAAGATTGGAATGTAAGGCGAAAGTTGTTGTAATTCAGTCAACAGAAAAAGTCAGATTGATATAGAATTTGGTTATCTGGATAATCCTGATTATAATGGTAGACATGAAAAAATATATCCCCATCTTATTTGCGTTGGCAGCACTTGCCGGTTGTGAGACCATTTATGTCCCAAGCTTGCAAGAAGTGCCTGTCCGTCCGACTAATGTTAAGCCTAATGTTAAAACGACTAAGGGTGAAAAATCTGCGGCGTTCAGTTTGGCTTCTTCGCATTGGAGTGATGTTTCAAAAATCCGCGATGAGGCAACGCGTTTGAGCTATCAGGTCAGCCAAGGAAAAATGACCAAAGTTCAAGCTGCCCAATATCTGAACAAGTTCCGCATTCAACTTGTTGGCCGTAATGTCGTGGATGACAGCGTATATGAGGTTTATCTGCGTTCTGCCGTTGACAGCCAACGAGGCGAAATCAATACCGAACAATCCAAGCTGTATATCCAAAACGCCTTGCGCGGATGGCAGCAACGCTGGAAAAATATGGGTAACAAACCTTCTAATCCGGCATTTACCAACTTCCTGATGGAAGTCATGAATATGACTCCGTTGAAATAAGTTTCTCATTTCAAACAAAAGGTCGTCTGAAAATTTTCAGACGACCTTTTGTTTTGTGGATGTCGATATTTATGATGTTTTACGCAGCAGCTTCTCGGTTGCCAGTCTTGCCCGCTCTTTGATGTCTTCCGTCAGGTAAGTTTTCATCTGGCTGTACACCAAAGTAATGACGGCAATGTCGTCGCTGAATCCCAAAGGACCCAGCAAATCGGGAATGCTGTCGATAGGGCTGAGGAAGTAAACCAATGCGCCGACGATAATCATTTTGGCGCGTCTGGGGGTGTGAGGGGAGTCCCAAAGATAATACAGCGCATACAACTGGCGTACGATGGGTTCGCCCAACCGACCTGCAAAACGGGCGAGTTTATTGAGAAAACCCGTTTTATCCAAATTGCGCCTTCTGAATTTGGGGATAAAGTTTTCCGGATCGGAAGAATGGGTGTATTGTTTTTCTTCGGAATGTTTCATAACAAGCCTCACAGTAATTGAGTGGGAAGGGTTTGTCGTAATGCGGGCAAAGTATAAAACGGAGTAAGGCAAAGAAATGTCAGTATAGTGCAGTTTTGTGATAGGCGCTGAAGAGGTCGTCTGAAACATACCGATTGCAGGCGTTGAATGTAATGTTTTTGCAGTTCGATTTATATTCGAATTTTGTGGTTATTGGATTATAAAAATAATATTTATTTCTATTTATATATTATAAAAACAAAGATATTAAGATGGTATTTCAGGGCATGAAAGCCATATGGAGGTTGCCGAATGGCAGTTGAAGCGGTATTGGTTCAATTATTAATGGATAGTGTTTTGTTATTGGTACAGTTTATGATGTTTTTTGGTAAAATTTATTAGATTGTTTATAAATTAGACTGTTCAAAATCGGATAAAACAGGTAAATTATAGTTTATGTAACTCGATGTAATTTGAGTTATTGGTTTTGAGCTGATAAAAAAATACAGAGGAACTGGCTATGTCCGTCAAACCGCGTCCTGTCTTTTTGGAGATTCCCAATATACGGTTGCCTATACCGGGAATTGTCTCCATCTTGCACCGCATCAGCGGGGTAGGGTTATTTATAATGCTTCCCGTTTTGCTGTATCTCCTGTCCGGTACGTTGAGCCGCGAGTCGGCGTTTGAAACTTACCGTGCCATCGTTTCCAATCCTTTGGTCAAGTTGATTTTAATCGGCGTGTTATGGGCTTATCTGCACCATTTTCTCGCCGGTATCCGTTTTTTATTTTTAGATGCACACAAAGGCCTTGAGCTGAATACTGCGCGCAATACCGCCAAATTGGTGTTTGCTGCCGCGCTGGTGTTGACCGTCGTTTTGGGAGCGTTGTTATGGTAGAGCGTAAATTGACCGGTGCGCATTACGGTTTGCGCGATTGGGCGATGCAGCGTGCGACTGCGGTTATCATGTTGATCTATACCGTTGCACTTTTAGTGATTCTGTTTACCCTGCCTAAAGAATATTCGGCATGGCAGGCATTTTTCGATCAAGTTTGGGTGAAAGTGTTCACTCAAGTCAGCTTTATCGCTGTATTTTTGCACGCTTGGGTGGGTATCCGCGATTTGTGGATGGACTATATCAAACCCTTCGGCGTGCGTTTGTTTTTGCAGGTTGCCACCATCGTTTGGTTGGTCGGCTGCTTGGTGTATTCAGTTAAAGTAATTTGGGGGTAAGTATGGGTTTTCCTGTTCGCAAGTTTGATGCCGTGATTGTCGGCGGTGGTGGTGCAGGTTTACGCGCAGCCCTCCAATTATCCAAATCCGGTCTGAATTGAGCCGTTTTGTCTAAAGTGTTCCCGACCCGTTCGCATACCGTAGCGGCGCAGGGCGGTATTTCTGCCTCTTTGGGCAATGTGCAGGAGGACCGTTGGGACTGGCACATGTACGATACTGTGAAAGGTTCCGACTGGCTGGGCGACCAAGATGCGATTGAGTTTATGTGTCGCGCCGCGCCTGAAGCTGTGATTGAGTTGGAACACATGGGTATGCCTTTTGACCGCGTGGAAAGCGGCAAAATTTATCAGCGTCCTTTTGGCGGTCATACTGCCGAACACGGTAAACGCGCGGTAGAACGTGCTTGCGCGGTTGCCGACCGTACCGGTCATGCGATGCTGCATACCCTGTATCAACAAAACGTCCGTGCCAATACGCAATTCTTTGTGGAATGGACGGCGCAAGATTTGATTCGTGATGAAAACGGCGATGTCGTCGGTGTGACTGCCATGGAAATGGAAACCGGCGAAGTTTATATTTTCCACGCTAAAGCCGTGATGTTTGCTACCGGCGGCGGCGGCCGTATTTATGCGTCTTCCACCAATGCCTATATGAACACCGGCGACGGTTTGGGTATTTGCGCCCGTGCAGGCATTCCGTTGGAAGATATGGAGTTCTGGCAATTCCACCCGACCGGCGTGGCAGGTGCAGGCGTGTTGATTACCGAAGGCGTACGCGGTGAGGGCGGTATTCTGTTGAATGCTGACGGCGAACGCTTTATGGAACGCTATGCGCCGACCGTAAAAGACTTGGCTTCGCGCGACGTAGTTTCTCGCGCGATGGCGATGGAAATCTACGAAGGTCGAGGCTGTGGCAAAAACAAAGACCATGTATTGCTGAAAATCGACCATATTGGTGCCGAAAAAATTATGGAAAAACTGCCGGGCATCCGCGAGATTTCCATTCAGTTTGCCGGTATCGACCCGATTAAAGATCCGATTCCCGTTGTGCCGACTACCCACTACATGATGGGCGGTATTCCGACCAACTACCACGGCGAAGTCGTTGTTCCGCAAGGCGACGAATATGAAGTGCCGGTGAAAGGTCTGTACGCAGCGGGCGAGTGCGCTTGTGCTTCTGTGCACGGTGCGAACCGTTTAGGTACCAACTCTCTGTTGGACTTGGTGGTGTTCGGTAAAGCTGCCGGCGACAGCATGATTAAATTCATCAAAGAGCAAAGCGATTGGAAACCGCTGCCTGCCGATGCCGGCGAGCTGACCCGCCAACGTATCGAACGCTTGGATAACCAAACCGGTGGCGAAAACGTTGATGCGCTGCGCCGCGAACTGCAACGTTCCGTCCAACTGCATGCCGGCGTGTTCCGTACCGATGAGATTCTCAGCAAAGGCGTTCGAGAAATTATGGCGATTGCCGAGCGTGTGAAGCGTACTGAAATCAAAGACAAGAGCAAAGTGTGGAATACCGCGCGTATCGAAGCTTTGGAATTGGATAATCTGATTGAAGTGGCAAAAGCGACTTTGGTGTCTGCCGAAGCACGTAAAGAATCACGCGGCGCGCACGCTTCAGACGACCATCCTGAGCGCGATGACGAAAACTGGATGAAACACACGCTGTATCATTCAGATACCAATACCTTGTCCTACAAACCGGTGCACACCCAGCCTTTGAGCGTGGAATACATCAAACCGGCCAAGCGCGTTTACTGATGCGTTTTCAGACGACCTCTGTATCACAAGGGGTCGTCTGAAAATCAAATACACCACCACACTGAACAGCCTGAACCCATAACATAAAACCATCAGGCGGTTTATGAGAAAAGGAACACTTCTCATGGAAAAAATGAGTTTTGAAATTTACCGTTACAATCCGGACGTTGATGCCAAACCATATATGCAACGTTACGAGTTGGAACTGGAACCTACCGACGTGAAACTTTTGGACGCGCTGGTGCGCCTGAAAGCGCAAGACGATACCCTGTCTTTCCGCCGTTCCTGCCGCGAAGGTATTTGCGGTTCGGACGGTATGAACATCAACGGCAAAAACGGCTTGGCGTGTCTGACCGATTTACGCAGCCTGAAACAACCAGTCAAAATCCGTCCACTGCCCGGTCTGCCCGTCATCCGCGACCTGATTGTGGACATGACCCAGTTCTTCAAACAATACCATTCCATCAAGCCTTACGTCGTTAACGACAATCCGATCGATGCCGACAAAGAGCGTCTGCAAACTCAGGAAGAGCGTAAAGAGCTGGACGGCTTGTACGAATGTATTTTGTGCGCCTGCTGCTCGACTGCCTGTCCGTCGTTCTGGTGGAATCCCGACAAATTCGTCGGTCCGTCCGGTTTGCTGAATGCCTACCGCTTCATTGCCGACAGCCGCGATACCATTACCAACGAGCGTTTGGATAATTTGAACGACCCGTATCGCCTGTTCCGCTGCCATACCATCATGAACTGCGTGGACGTCTGTCCTAAACACTTGAATCCGACCCGTGCCATCGGTAAGATTAAAGAAATTATGTTGAAACGAGCCGTTTAAGAAATGATGGTTTTTGACGATATTGCCAAACGGAAAATCCGTTTTCAAACCCGCCGGGGATTATTGGAGTTAGATTTGATTTTCGGCAGGTTTATGGAAAAAGAATTCGAGCATTTGAGCGATAAAGAGCTGTCCGAGTTTTCCGAAATCCTTGAGTTTCAAGATCAAGAACTTCTTGCTCTGATCAACGGACATTCGGCGACAGACAAGGAACACCTTATCCCCATGCTTGAAAAAATCAGACAAGCTTGACGTATTGGAAATCCGCCTGCCTTTCGGCGGATTTCTAGGATACGGAGGTCGTCTGAAAATAAAGACCGTGCTGCATAGGCAGCAACGAAAGCCCCAACCTACAAAGGAGCGATAAATATGTCCAAATCAATTAAACTCAACGTACCCAATCAAGAGGATTTAGAACTGCCCGTATTGGAAGCGAGCATCGGTCATGACGTGGTCGATATCCGCGCACTGACGAAAAACACAGGCTTATTCTCATTCGACCCCGGGTTCGTTTCAACAGCAAGCTGCGAATCCAAAATCACTTATATCGACGGCGACAAAGGTCTGCTGTATTACCGTGGTTATCCCATCGAACAACTTGCCGAAAAATCCGATTATTTGGAAGTCTGCTACCTGCTGATTTACGGCGAACTGCCGACGCTTGAGCAAAAGGCAGAATTTGACAATACCGTCCGCCGTCATACGATGGTGCATGAACAGCTGACTTGGTTCTTCCGTGGCTTCCGTCGCGATGCGCATCCGATGGCGATGATGGTCGGCGTGGTCGGTGCATTGTCTGCGTTCTATCAAGACAGTCTGGACATTACGAACCCCGAACACCGAAAAATCGCGATTTACCGCCTGATTTCCAAAATTCCGACGATTGCAGCAATGTGCTACCGCTATTCCAACGGTCTGCCGTTCAATTATCCGAGAAACAACCTCTCTTATTCCGAAAATTTCATGCACATGATGTTTGCCACACCATGTGAAGACTACAAACCCAATCCTGTATTGGCACGCGCGCTCGACCGCATCTTTATCCTTCATGCCGACCACGAGCAAAACGCATCGACTTCGACCGTCCGTCTGGCAGGTTCTTCAGGTGCGAACCCGTTTGCCTGTATCGCTGCCGGTATTGCCTGTCTGTGGGGTGCGTCCCACGGCGGCGCGAACGAAGCTGTCTTGAAAATGTTGGACGAAATCGGCGATGTGTCCCGTGTTGCCGAATATATGGAAGGCGTGAAACAGCGTAAATACCGCCTGATGGGCTTCGGACACCGTGTGTACCGCAATATGGATCCGCGCGCCAGCATCATGCGTGAAACCTGTTATGAAGTACTGAAAGAATTGGGCTTGGAAGACAGTCCGAAATTCAAGCTGGCAATGGAATTGGAACAAATTGCTCTGAAAGACCCGTTCTTCGTAGAGCGCAAGCTGTACCCCAACGTCGACTTCTACTCCGGTATTGTCCTGTCCGCGCTGGGCATTCCGACCGAAATGTTTACCGTCATCTTTGCCCTGTCACGCAGCGTGGGCTGGATTTCGCACTGGCATGAAATGATCGGCGATCCTTCGCTGAAAATCGGCCGTCCGCGCCAACTTTATACCGGTGCGGAACGCCGCGATTATGTGCCGGCGGATAAACGCTGAAAATCGGTATATTAATATGTTGTCAGAACTTCATTTGAGAAAGCCGAATAGTTTTTTTAAATAAGTTTGTCTGCAGCAAACGAAACAGATACAAGTAATTTGGCTGGAAATAGGGTAGAATGAAGTGTCATTTCAAACGGCATGGATTCCGTTGAAACACATGGAATTCTACCCTTTGTTTATATTTTAAAGAAAAGAGCTCGCGTCATGATGGATGAAAAACTCAATTTTTCTTATCTGTTCGGTTCAAATGCTCCCTACATCGAGGAGTTGTATGAGAATTTCCTGGAAAACCCCAATTCGGTCGATGAAAAATGGAAGCAGTATTTCACCGACTTAAGCAAGCAGCCCGGTGCGGCGGATGTTGATATCGCCCATGCTCCGATCCGTGAATCCTTCGCCAATTTGGCAAAAACCAAATCGACAGCGGCTATTGCCGGCGGTATGGATGAAGCCATGATGAAGAAACAGGTCGGCGTACTGCGGTTGATTTCTGCTTACCGTATTCAAGGTGTGGGCGCTGCTCAGCTTGACCCGCTCAAACGTATCCCGCCACGCAACATTGAAGCCCTCGATCCCAAATTCCACGGACTGAATGATGCCGATATGGCGGTTCAGTTCAATATGGGCGAGGGCGATTTTTCCGGCCAAAGCAAACTGCCCCTGTCCCAAATCATCAGCAACCTCAAGCAAACCTACTGCGGCCACCTCGCATTGGAATACATCTACATTCCCAATACCGAAGAGCGCCGCTGGTTGCGCAATTATTTTGAGGATGTGCTGTCCACCCCGAGTTACAGTGCCGAACAGAAACGCCGCATCCTGAAAGAAATGACCGCTGCCGAGACTTTGGAGCGTTATCTGCATACCAAATATGTCGGTCAGAAACGCTTTGGCGTAGAAGGTGGCGAGAGCGTGATTGCCGGTCTGAATTACCTCATTCAAAACGCAGGTAAAGACGGCGTCGAAGAAGTCATAATTGGTATGGCACACCGAGGTCGTCTGAATGTCTTGGTCAACATTTTGGGCAAGAAACCGGGCGATTTGTTTGCCGAATTTGAAGGCCGTGCCGAAATCAAACTGCCCAGCGGCGACGTGAAATACCACATGGGGTTCAGCTCCGACATCGCTACGCCGAACGGTCCGATGCACGTTTCTTTGGCGTTCAACCCGTCTCACTTGGAAATCGTGAATCCTGTTGTTGAAGGTTCTGCACGCGCCAAACAAAAACGCCTGGGCGAAAACGGTCGCGACAAAGTATTGCCCGTATTGATTCATGGCGACTCTGCATTTGTCGGCTTGGGCGTCAACCAAGCGACGTTCAATCTGTCCAAAACGCGCGGCTACACCACCGGCGGTACGGTCCACATCGTCATCAACAACCAAATCGGCTTTACCACCTCCGATACCCGCGACACCCGTTCGACCGTGCATTGTACCGACGTGGCGAAAATGGTTTCCGCTCCGGTCATCCATGTCAACGGCGACGATCCGGAACGCGTTTGCTTCGCCATCCAAGCCGCTTTGGACTACCGTAAGAAATTCAACAAAGACATCGTGATCGATGTCGTCTGCTACCGCAAATGGGGCCACAACGAGGGCGACGATCCGACCCTGACCCAGCCGATGATGTACAAAAAAGTATCGCAACACCCCGGTGCGCGTGCTTTGTACACTGAGCAACTGATTGCAGAAGGCGTGGTAACGCAGGCAGAAGCCGACGGCTATATCCAAGCCTACCGCGATGCTTTGGACAAAGGCGAACATGTCGAGCAAACGACGTTGAGCAACTTCCAACGCACGCAAATCGACTGGAGCAAATACCAAGGTAAAGACTGGCGCGAAGATGTGGAAACCGGCCTGCCCGCTGCCGACATCGAGCGTCTTGCCGAGAAATTTACCGCCGTTCCCGAAGGCTTTGCACTGCATCCGACTGCCAAACGCGTGCTCGAAGCGCGCAAAGGCATGGCTGCGGGCAGTCAGCCGATTGACTGGGGTATGGCGGAAACCCTCGCATACGCCAGCCTGGTCACCAAAGGCCACGGCGTGCGCATTTCCGGCGAAGACTCCGGACGCGGTACGTTCTCACACCGCCATGCCGTATTGCACGACCAAAAACGCGAAAAATGGGATGACGGCACTTATGTACCGCTGCGCAATATGGGCGAAGGCGCAGGCGAATTCCTCGTCATTGACTCCATCTTGAATGAAGAAGCGGTCATGGCGTTCGAATACGGTTTTGCCTGCTCCGCGCCCGACAAACTGACCATTTGGGAAGCGCAGTTCGGCGACTTTGCCAACGGCGCGCAAGTGACCATCGACCAATTCCTGTCGTCCGGCGAAACCAAATGGGGCCGTCTCTGCGGTCTGACCACCATCCTGCCGCACGGCTACGACGGTCAGGGTCCGGAACACTCATCCGGCCGCGTAGAACGTTGGTTGCAACTGTGCTCCGAACACAATATGCAAATCATCATGCCGTCTGAAGCGTCGCAAATGTTCCACCTGCTGCAACGCCAAGTCTTGGGTTCGTACCGCAAACCGCTGGTGATTTTCATGTCCAAACGCCTGTTGCGCTTCAAAGGTGCGATGAGCCCGCTGGAAAACTTTACCGAAGGTTCGCGCTTCCGTCCCGTTATCGGCGATACCGCCGAGCGTGGCAACAATGAAAGCGTGAAACGCGTGATTCTTTGCGCCGGACAGGTTTACTACGATTTGGAAGCAGGCCGCGCCGAGCGCAAACTGGAAAACGATGTCGCCATCGTCCGCGTCGAGCAGCTTTATCCGTTCCCATACGACGAGGTGCGCGCAGAGTTGGCGAAATATCCGAACGCGAAATCCGTGGTTTGGGCGCAAGAAGAGCCGAAAAACCAGGGCGCGTTCTACCAAATCCGCCACCGCTTGGAAGACGTTATCGGCGAAAGTCAAAAACTGTCTTATGCCGGCCGTCCGAGCAGCGCATCGCCAGCCGTCGGCTATATGAGCAAACACGTCGCCCAGCTGAAACAACTGGTTGAAGACGCAATGACGCTGTAACGCAATACGGTGCGGCGTTCCGAATGAAACACTCAGACGGAACGCCCGCCAAACAAAAGAGATAACACACAACAGGTCGTCTGAAAACCAACGACCATCCGGAGACACAAAATGATTATTGATGTAAAAGTACCCATGCTGTCCGAAAGCGTATCCGAAGGCACGCTCTTGGAATGGAAGAAAAAAGTCGGCGAAGCCGTAGCGCGCGACGAAATCCTGATTGACATCGAAACCGACAAAGTGGTTTTGGAAGTACCTTCCCCACAAGCCGGCGTATTGGTTGAAATCATCGCCCAAAACGGCGAAACCGTTGCCGCCGAACAAGTATTGGCACGCATCGATACCGCAGCAACCGCTTCCGCTTCTGCTGAAACCCCAGCCGCCGCGCCTGCGCCTGAAGCTGCTCCCGCTGCTGCGCAAACCAATGCCGCCATGCCTGCCGCCGCCAAACTGGCAGCGGAAACCGGCGTGGATGTGAACGCGCTGCAAGGTTCCGGCCGCGACGGTCGCGTCTTGAAAGAAGACGTGCAAAACGCCGCCGCCAAACCAGCCGCTGCGCCAGCTGCCGCGCCTGCGCCTGTTCCCGCGGGTGCGCGTCCGGAGCAACGCGTTCCGATGAGCCGCCTGCGCGCCCGTGTTGCCGAGCGTCTCTTGGCTTCGCAACAGGAAAACGCGATTCTGACTACGTTCAACGAAGTCAACATGAAACCCATCATGGACTTGCGCGCGAAATACAAAGAAAAATTCGAGAAAGAACACGGTACCAAACTCGGCTTCATGTCTTTCTTCGTCAAAGCAGCCGTTGCCGCGCTGAAAAAATATCCGGTGGTCAATGCTTCCGTTGACGGCAACGACATTGTTTATCACGGTTACTTCGACATCGGTATCGCCATCGGCAGCCCGCGCGGTCTGGTCGTTCCGATTCTGCGTGATGCCGACCAAATGAGCATTGCCGACATCGAACAAGCCATCGTTGATTACGCCAAAAAAGCCAAAGACGGCAAAATCGCGCTGGAAGATTTGACCGGCGGTACGTTCAGCATTACCAACGGCGGTACATTCGGCTCTATGATGTCCACCCCGATTATCAACCCACCGCAATCCGCCATTTTGGGTATGCACGCGACCAAAGAGCGCGCAGTCGTGGAAAACGGTCAAGTCGTCGTCCGTCCGATGATGTATCTGGCGCTCTCTTACGACCACCGCATCATCGACGGCCGCGAAGCCGTGCTGACTTTGGTTGCCATCAAAGACGCGCTGGAAGATCCGGCCCGCCTGTTGTTGGATCTGTAAACGCCGCCAAAGGGATATAAAGCGGATAAAAACAAAGCAGTTTGAAATCGGGCTGCTTACTGGCTTTCAGACGACCTTGAAACAAAAAAAGGTCGTCTGAAAACAGCGGGATGTTTGAAATCTAAGGGAGAATATGGTTTGTTGCTGCCATTTTCCGTGCAGAAGCAAACGGTATGAAAATCCATAGGAGTATATCCATGAAACCCATTTCCCTGTTTCCGCTTTTGGCTGTCGTTTCCCTGCTTGGCTCGTGTGCCGCATTCGAAGGCAAGGAATATTCCGTCAACGCTTATGATGCGCGCGGCAGAATGTTGAACAAGCGTTTTGAAATGGACAGCAACAAAGCAGGCATTCCCGTTGCCCGCAGCGTTTTGTGCAAACGCTATCCGCACGCTACCGTCCGCGTTTACAACAATTTCACTGGACAGGAAGTCAGGGAATACAGCCCGCATTCCTGTCGCCGTTGATGCGTCCGAACCAATCGGGCTGAAGTTTCAAAAGGTCGTGCCTGCGGGCAGGCTTCGTACTCTGAAAAGGGCAGAATGAGTTTTAACTGCGTTGAAGCCGCGCTTTCAGACGACCTCTTATGCAAAATATAGTGGATGAACTCTTGCCGAAGGTTTTCCTGCGGCAAAAATGTCAAACAAAGGATTTTTCACATGTCTCAATACGATGTAGTAGTCATCGGCGCAGGCCCCGGCGGATATGTTGCCGCCATCCGCGCCGCCCAACTGGGTTTCAAAACCGCCTGTGTTGATGCGGGCGTCAACAAAGCAGGCGACGCGCCCGCGCTGGGCGGTACCTGCCTGAACGTCGGCTGCATTCCTTCCAAAGCCCTGTTGCAATCCAGCGAACATTTCCACGCTGCGCAGCATGATTTTGCCGAACACGGCATCAGCGTCGGCGACATCAAATTCGACGCAGCGAAAATGATTGCACGCAAAGACGCCATCGTAACCAAGCTCACCGGCGGCGTGAAATTCCTGTTCCAAAAAAACAAAGTAACCAGCCTGTTCGGTACGGCTTCATTTGCCGGCAAAAACGGTGATGCTTACCAAATCGAAGTCGATAACAAAGGCGAAAAAACCGTTATCGAAGCCAAACATGTCATCGTAGCGACCGGTTCCGTACCGCGTCCGTTGCCACAGGTTGCCATCGATAATGTAAACGTATTGGACAACGAAGGCGCATTGAACCTGACCGAAGTGCCCGCCAAACTGGGCGTCATCGGTTCGGGCGTGATTGGTTTGGAAATGGGTTCTGTATGGAACCGCGTCGGTTCGCAGGTCACCATCCTCGAAGCCATGCCGACCTTCCTTGTCGCCGCCGACCAGCAAATTGCCAAAGAAGCCTTCAAATACTTCACCAAAGAGCAGGGCTTGAACATCGAACTGGGCGTGAAAATCGGCGACATCAAATCTGAAGGCAAAGGCGTGTCCGTTGCCTACCAAACTGCCGCAGGCGAAGCCAAAACCGAAGTATTCGACAAACTCATCGTCGCCATCGGTCGCATTCCGAACACCAAAGGCTTGAACGCCGAAGCTATCGGCTTGGAAAAAGACGAGCGCGGCTTTATCAAAGTGGACGGCGAATGCCGCACCAACCTGCCTAATGTCTGGGCAATCGGCGACGTGGTTCGCGGCCCGATGCTGGCGCACAAAGCCAGCGACGAAGGCGTGGCGGTTGCCGAGCGCATCGCCGGTCAGAAACCGCATATCGACTTCAACAGCGTACCGTTTGTGATTTACACCGACCCCGAAATCGCCTGGGTCGGCAAAACCGAAGAGCAGCTCAAAGCCGAAGGCGTGGAATACAAAAAAGGCACTTCCGGCTTCGGTGCAAACGGTCGCGCGTTGGCAATGGGTAAGGCAAAAGGTACGGTCAAAGTGTTGGCAGATGCCAAAACCGACCGCATTTTGGGCGTACACATGATCGGCCCGGTTGTCAGCGAATTGGTCACTGAAGGCGTCAC
The DNA here is from genome assembly GCF_000260655.1 of Neisseria sicca VK64. Lineage (GTDB taxonomy): Bacteria > Pseudomonadota > Gammaproteobacteria > Burkholderiales > Neisseriaceae > Neisseria > Neisseria sicca_B. Next base: position 3,237 of record NZ_AJMT01000121.1, on the reverse strand, counting down.
TGCGCTCGAATTCTTCGCCAGCAGCGAAGACATCGCACGCATCATCCATGCCCACCCGACCTTGTCCGAGGTGGTTCACGAAGCCGCACTGGCCGCCGACAAGCGCGCTTTGCATGGCTGATGAGGTCAAGTAAAGCATAAAAGGTCGTCTGAAAAAGTTTCAGACGACCTTTTCGGAAAGATGAATGTTCGGAAGCAATGTTCCGATAGGTATAGAGGGAAAATAGGGCATATCAGTTGCCATTGTTCTCTTGTCGGAATGACGATTTAAGCATTTTCTATGAATCTACGATAGTGGGTTAAGTTTAAATTCAGGACAAGGCGACGAAGCCGCAGACAGTACAGATAGTACGGCAAGGCGAGGCAACGCAGTACTGGTTTAAACTTGAACCACTATATATAATCGGCGACACATTCACAGACAGCATTTGATTATGAATAAAGAAGTAATCGGTATCCTGTTTATACCGATGGGCATCATCAGCATGTGTATGGCCGCGTTGTGGCAGATGTATGTGATGATGACCGAAACTTATACGCTCAACCGCTTCAAAGACAAAGAATTGGTTTGGCGCGTGGCATTGTTGTTTATCAGTTTCAGCCTTGCCGTTTACCTGCTCTGCCCGAATTCGCGTAAAAAAGGCATCGTCTTTTTTATCCTCGGGGGCGGCGGCGCAATCATGTATCTGCTTGCGCGGATGTGGTTGCCGTTCAGCAAGTGAAACGACGATTTTCCGACCGCCGAAAGGTCGTCTGAAACGCACGGGGTTGTCATTTATGGGCAGTCTCAGGGCATTCCACTAATCTAAAGGAGAAATCCATGAATCTACACGAGTATCAGGCTAAAGAACTGCTGGCAAGCTACGGCTTGCCCGTGCAAGGCGGTATTTTGGCGCACAACGGCGAAGAAGCCGCAGCCGCTTACGACAAACTGGGCGGCAAATTTGCCGTCGTTAAAGCCCAAGTCCACGCAGGCGGACGCGGTAAAGCGGGCGGCGTAAAAGTCGTCAAAAGCCGTGAAGAAGCCAAAGAAGTGGCAGAAAGCCTGATTGGCACCAATTTGGTTACTTATCAAACCGATGCCAACGGTCAGCCGGTCAACAGCGTTTTGGTTTGCGAAGACATGTATCCGGTGCAAACCGAGCTGTATTTGGGCGCGGTGGTCGACCGTTCTACCCGTCGCATCACATTCATGGCTTCGACCGAAGGCGGTGTGGAAATCGAAAAAGTTGCCGCTGAAACCCCTGAAAAAATCTTCAAAGTAACCGTTGACCCGCTGGTCGGCCTGCAACCCTGCCAAGCGCGTGAAGTTGCGTTCCAACTGGGCTTGAAAGACAAACAAATCAACGAGTTCGTCAAACTGATGACCGGCGCGTACAAAGCGTTTGTCGACAACGACTTCGCCCTGTTTGAAGTGAACCCGCTGGCAGTCCGCGAAAACGGCGCACTGGCCTGCGTGGACGGCAAAATCGGTATCGACAGCAACGCGCTCTACCGCCTGCCGAAAATCGCTGAATTGCGTGACAAATCTCAAGAAAACGAACGCGAGCTGAAAGCATCCGAATTCGACCTGAACTACGTTGCGCTGGAAGGCAACATCGGCTGTATGGTGAACGGCGCAGGTTTGGCGATGGCAACCATGGACATCATCAAACTCAAAGGCGGCCAACCTGCCAACTTCTTGGACGTAGGCGGCGGCGCAACCAAAGAGCGCGTAGTTGAAGCGTTCAAACTGATTCTCGAAGACAAATCCGTCAAAGGCGTATTGATCAACATCTTCGGCGGTATCGTCCGTTGCGACATGATCGCGGAAGCCATCGTGGCAGCCGTTAAAGAAATCAACGTTGACGTGCCTGTCGTTGTCCGTCTGGAAGGCAACAACGCCGAACTCGGCGCGAAAATCCTGAACGAATCAGGTCTGAAACTGACTTCCGCCGACGGCCTGAATGACGCAGCCGAAAAAATTGTCGCAGCCGTAAACGCCTAAGGAGAAAAGAATGAGCGTATTGATTAATAAAGACACCAAAGTATTGGTTCAAGGTTTCACCGGTAAAAACGGTACTTTCCACTCCGAACAAGCTCTGGCTTACGGCACTAAAGTCGTCGGCGGCGTTACCCCGGGCAAAGGCGGTCAAACCCACCTGAACCTGCCCGTGTTCAACACCATGAAAGAAGCGGTTAAAGAAACCGGCGCAGACGCATCCGTAATTTACGTTCCCGCTCCGTTTGTGTTGGATTCTATCGTTGAAGCTGTTGATTCCGGCGTAGGCTTGGTGGTTGTGATTACCGAAGGCGTACCGACTCTGGACATGCTCAAAGCCAAACGCTATTTGGAAACCAACGGCAACGGTACCCGTTTGGTCGGCCCTAACTGCCCGGGCGTGATTACTCCGGGCGAGTGCAAAATCGGCATTATGCCGGGCCACATCCACACTCCGGGCCGCATCGGCATCATTTCCCGTTCCGGTACATTGACTTACGAAGCCGTGGCACAAACCACCAAACTGGGCTTGGGTCAATCAACCTGTATCGGTATCGGCGGCGACCCGATTCCGGGCATGAACCAAATCGACGCGCTGAAACTCTTCCAAGAAGACCCCGATACCGACGCCATTATCATGATTGGTGAAATCGGCGGTACTGCGGAAGAAGAAGCAGCCGAATACATCCAATCCAACGTAACCAAACCTGTTGTCGGCTACATCGCAGGTGTGACCGCTCCTAAAGGCAAACGCATGGGCCACGCCGGTGCGATTATCTCCGGCGGCAAAGGTACTGCGGAAGAAAAATTCGCCGCTTTCGAAAAAGCCGGCATCGCCTACACCCGCAGCCCTGCCGAATTGGGCAGCACCATGCTGGAAGTGTTGAAAGCAAAAGGCTTGGCGTAACGCTTGGTCGTTTTGACTGAAAAGCTGAAAGGTCGTCTGAAAACTTGGAAACAGGTTTTCAGACGACCTTTTTACTTGGTTTGCCATAATCTGCAAATTTCGTTAGGCGTTTGTTTCCAGCGTTATAGTGGTTTAAAGTTAATCCACTATATCGTACAGATTGTCGCATAAGCTACATAAATTGTCGGATATTCTATACTTTGCAGTGTTATCTTTAATTTTTATTCAATATATAATCATTCTCAAAAAACAAATCAATCATATCAACATCTTCCTATCATACTTTTTCAGACGACCTTACTCATATGTGAATTCATTTCCCATTAAGGAGCAGTTATGAACAGCCTGT
>NZ_AJMT01000120.1:0-3145 GCF_000260655.1 Neisseria sicca VK64 | reverse complement strand
TAAAGTATGTAAAGTTCGCCTGACCAACGGTTTTGAAGTGATTTCATACATCGGCGGTGAAGGTCACAACCTGCAAGAGCACAGCGTCGTACTGATTCGCGGCGGTCGTGTAAAAGACTTGCCAGGTGTGCGTTACCACACTGTACGCGGTTCTTTGGATACCGCAGGTGTTAAAGACCGTAAACAAGCCCGTTCTAAATATGGTGCTAAGCGTCCTAAATAATTACAGGGACTTAAATAGGCACGTCGGCCGCCTAAGCTGAACAACGGCCGAGTAAGTGAATACTCTATTGGGTATTCATGGGAATTGACCCGACTGAATAGATTAAAGGAAATTAAAATGCCAAGACGTAGAGAAGTCCCCAAGCGCGATGTGTTGCCTGATCCTAAATTCGGCAGCGTTGAGCTGACTAAATTCATGAACGTATTGATGATTGACGGTAAAAAATCTGTTGCCGAACGTATCGTTTACGGTGCATTGGAGCAAATTGAGAAAAAAACCGGCAAAGCAGCAATCGAAGTATTCAACGAAGCCATTGCAAACGCCAAACCTATCGTGGAAGTGAAAAGCCGCCGTGTGGGTGGTGCAAACTACCAAGTTCCTGTTGAGGTTCGTCCTTCACGCCGTCTGGCTCTTGCAATGCGCTGGGTTCGCGATGCGGCCCGCAAACGTGGTGAGAAATCCATGGACCTGCGTTTGGCAGGCGAGTTGATTGATGCGTCCGAAGGTCGCGGCGGTGCGTTGAAAAAACGTGAAGAAGTACACCGCATGGCTGAAGCCAACAAAGCATTCTCTCACTTCCGTTTCTAATTTTGAAAGGCTAATAAAATGGCTCGTAAGACCCCGATCAGCCTGTACCGCAACATCGGTATTTCCGCCCATATTGACGCGGGTAAAACCACGACTACAGAACGTATTTTGTTCTATACCGGTTTGACCCACAAATTGGGCGAGGTACATGATGGCGCGGCTACTACCGACTACATGGAACAAGAGCAAGAACGTGGTATTACCATTACCTCTGCTGCCGTTACTTCCTACTGGTCAGGTATGGCGAAACAATTCCCCGAACACCGTTTCAACATCATCGATACCCCGGGACACGTTGACTTTACCGTAGAGGTAGAGCGTTCTATGCGTGTATTGGATGGTGCGGTAATGGTTTACTGCGCGGTGGGTGGTGTACAACCGCAATCTGAAACCGTATGGCGTCAAGCCAACAAATACCAAGTGCCACGTTTGGCGTTTGTAAATAAAATGGACCGTCAAGGTGCCAACTTCTTCCGCGTTGTCGAGCAAATGAAAACCCGTTTGCGCGCAAATCCAGTACCTATCGTCATTCCGGTAGGCGCAGAAGACAGTTTCACCGGTGTTGTTGATCTACTGAAAATGAAATCCATCATCTGGAATGAAGCCGATAAAGGTACAACCTTTACCTATGGTGACATTCCTGCTGAATTGGTTGAAACTGCTGAAGAATGGCGTCAAAACATGATTGAAGCCGCAGCAGAAGCCAGCGAAGAATTGATGGACAAATACTTGGGCGGCGATGAGCTGACCGAGGAAGAAATCGTAGGCGCATTGCGTCAACGTACTTTGGCAGGCGAAATTCAGCCGATGTTGTGTGGTTCCGCATTTAAAAACAAAGGTGTTCAACGGATGTTGGACGCAGTTGTAGAATTGCTGCCTGCTCCTACCGATATTCCTCCGGTTCAAGGTGTTAACCCTAACACTGAAGAAGCCGACAGCCGCCAAGCCAGCGATGAAGAGAAATTCTCTGCATTAGCGTTCAAAATGTTGAACGACAAATACGTTGGTCAGCTGACTTTCATCCGCGTTTACTCCGGTGTCGTGAAATCCGGTGATACCGTATTGAACTCTGTAAAAGGTACTCGTGAACGTATCGGTCGTTTGGTACAAATGACTGCTGCAGACCGTACTGAAATCGAGGAAGTACGTGCTGGCGACATCGCAGCCGCTATCGGTCTGAAAGACGTTACTACCGGTGAAACCTTGTGTGCAGAAAGCGCGCCGATCATCTTGGAACGTATGGAATTCCCTGAGCCGGTAATCCATATTGCCGTTGAGCCGAAAACCAAAGCCGACCAAGAGAAAATGGGTATCGCCCTGAACCGTCTGGCTAAGGAAGACCCTTCTTTCCGTGTCCGTACAGACGAGGAATCCGGTCAAACCATTATTTCCGGTATGGGTGAGCTGCACTTGGAAATTATTGTTGACCGTATGAAACGCGAATTCGGCGTGGAAGCGAATATCGGTGCGCCTCAAGTGGCTTACCGCGAAACCATCCGCAAAGAAGTTGAAGCCGAATACAAACACGCCAAACAATCCGGTGGTAAAGGTCAATACGGTCACGTTGTGATCAAAATGGAACCTATGGAGCCGGGTGGTGCAGGCTACGAATTTATCGACGAAATTAAAGGTGGTGTGATTCCTCGCGAATTCATTCCGTCTGTCGATAAAGGTATCCGCGATACCCTGCCTAACGGTATCGTTGCAGGCTACCCTGTAGTTGACGTACGCGTACGTTTGATCTTCGGTTCTTCACACGACGTTGACTCTTCTCAACTGGCCTTCGAATTGGCTGCTTCCCAAGCCTTCAAAGAAGGTATGCGTAAAGCCAATCCTGCTCTGCTTGAGCCAATCATGGCAGTTGAAGTGGAAACCCCTGAAGAATACATGGGTGACGTAATGGGCGACTTGAACCGTCGTCGCGGCGTCGTATTGGGTATGGATGATGACGGTATCGGCGGTAAAAAAGTCCGTGCCGAAGTACCTCTGGCAGAAATGTTCGGTTATTCGACCGACCTGCGTTCTGCAACCCAAGGCCGCGCTACTTACTCTATGGAGTTCAAGAAATATTCTGAAGCTCCTGCCCACATAGCTGCTGCTGTAACTGAAGCCCGTAAAGGCTAATCAGGCAAATAGGTCGTCTGAAAGGCTGAAATGATTTTTCAGACGACCTCTGTTCTTTAATCGATCTTTAATGTAAAGGAATTAGCTCATGGCTAAGGAAAAATTTGAACGTAGCAAACCGCACGTAAACGTTGGCACCATCGGTCACGTTGACCATGGTAAAACCACCCTGACTGCTGCTTTGACTACTATTTTGGCTAAAAAATTCGG
>NZ_AJMT01000119.1:0-67291 GCF_000260655.1 Neisseria sicca VK64 | reverse complement strand
TAGTGGATTAAATTTAAATCAGGACAAGGCGATGAAGCCGCAGACAGTACAGATAGTACGGAACCGATTCACTTGGTGCTTCAGCACCTTAGAGAATCGTTCTCTTTGAGCTAAGGCGAGGTAACGCCGTCCTGGTTTAAAGTTAATCCACTATATTTCAAATACAAAAGACGTTTCGATTAGCGGAAAGGGGCAGGGTCAGATGACAGAATGAAAATGAAAAATTGTGGGATGTCTTATCGACAGGGATTGGCTTGATGGCATGAGATAAAAAAATAACCGCCTTAGGCGGTTTTTGTGGTGGCCAGAGGCGGAATCGAACCGCCGACACACGGATTTTCAATCCGTTGCTCTACCAACTGAGCTATCTGGCCTTCATCTGCATTGCAGGGAAGTGGGCATTAAACCAAAAACAACGGGTTCATGCAAGGTTTATTTTGAAATGGTGCGGAGATATTTTATAAACTTTTGTTTTAGCTTAAATTAAATTTCGATGATTTTGAACAAAATCCACTGGATATCGACCGTCGGCACCCATAATTTTTCCATCGGGGAGGATTGTCGATTTCAGACGACCTATGTGTCGTTTTAAGATACAATCGCTTTTTTGTTTCTGAAGATATCTGTTTGATGTTGTATGATTTTTTAAAAGATATGTGGGATATTCTGCGTCTGCGCTATAAAAATCCTGCTGATTATTTCTATATGCTGCCTGTCATTTTGGCGATTTTGCTGCTGTTGGGCATGATTAATGCGGCAGATATGTCGACCTTGCTCGGTGTCAGCACTGCCACCGCCGTCTTTGGCGTGTTGGTTACCGTTATAAAGTGGCTGATTTTGAGCCGCGTGATGCGTCATGTTTTGAGCAGAAACGGCGCGCCGCGCCTGCCTTTATGGGGATTCATCTTGGCATCGGAGGCTCTGATGATTCCGGCGCTGCTTGTGTTTTATGTCCCACAGATTACGCCGCTGCTGATGTTTTGGAAGACTTGGGTGTTTTGGGTGCAGGCGGTCGGCTTGATGCAAATGGGTCAGGTTAAAGTTTGGACGGTATTCAAAGGCTATCTTTTGTACTTCTGCTGTATGGTTGTGATTATAGGGATTTTTATACAGCTGTTTACACTGGCTGGCTGGTTCGATAAAGCAACGCTAATGCAAAATTTTAATGCGTTAACGGCTGCTATGGAGCAGGCAAGATAAGCCAGGGTCGTCTGAAAATCCACCCTTCTCGTTTTCAGACGACCTTCTTCCAAAGAAAAAACCTGCACGGTTGTCCGTGCAGGTTTTTTCTTTGCGCTTAGGCTGGGGGACAACCTTACATCATGCCGCCCATACCACCCATGCCGCCCATGTCAGGCATAGCTGGTTTTTCTTCAGGGATTTCGGCAATCATGCAGTCGGTCGTCAGCATCAGGCCGGCGATCGACGCGGCGTGTTGCAGCGCGGAACGGGTTACTTTGGCGGGGTCGAGTACGCCCATTTCGATCATGTCGCCGTATTCGCCGGAGCCTGCGTTGTAACCGTAGTTGCCTTTGCCTTCCAGCACTTTGTTCACGACTACGCTAGGCTCGCCGCCTGCGTTGGCAACGATTTGGCGCAGCGGAGACTCAACGGCGCGCAAGACGATTTGCACGCCTGCGTCTTGGTCGGCATTGCCGGTGTGCAGGTTTTCCAAAGCGGCACGGGCGCGCAACAGGGCTACGCCGCCGCCGGCAACCACGCCTTCTTCAACGGCTGCGCGGGTAGCGTGCAGCGCGTCTTCCACGCGGTCTTTTTTCTCTTTCATTTCGACTTCGGTAGCGGCACCGACTTTAATCACTGCCACGCCGCCTGCTAATTTGGCAACGCGCTCTTGCAGTTTTTCTTTGTCGTAATCGCTGGTTGCGGTTTCGATTTGTTGGCGGATTTCGGCAACACGCGCTTCGATTTGGGCTGCGTCGCCGAAGCCGTCGATGATGGTGGTGTTTTCTTTACCGATTTCGATGCGTTTGGCTTGACCCAAGTCTTCCAAAGTGGCTTTTTCCAAAGACAGGCCGACTTCTTCGGCGATTACGGTGCCACCGGTCAGGATGGCGATGTCTTGCAACATGGCTTTGCGGCGGTCGCCGAAGCCCGGGGCTTTCACGGCAACGGTTTTCAGGATGCCGCGGATGTTGTTCACGACCAAAGTCGCCAAGGCTTCGCCTTCTACGTCTTCAGCAATAATCAACAGCGGACGGCTGGCTTTTGCCACTTGTTCCAAAACAGGCAGCAGGTCGCGGATGTTGCTGATTTTTTTGTCGAACAGCAATACAAACGGATTGTCCAGCGCAGCGATTTGTTTTTCCGCGTCGTTGATGAAGTAAGGGGACAGGTAGCCGCGGTCGAACTGCATACCTTCGACGACATCCAATTCGTTTTCCAAAGATTTGCCGTCTTCAACGGTAATCACGCCTTCTTTGCCGACTTTTTCCATCGCTTCGGCAATAATCGCGCCGACTTGTTCGTCAGAGTTGGCGGAAATCGAGCCGACTTGTGCGATTTCTTTGGAAGTATCGCAAGGTTTGGCGATGTTTTTCAGCTCTTCAACCAAAGCGGCAACGGCTTTGTCGATACCGCGTTTCAGGTCGGTCGGGTTCATGCCGGCGGTCACGTATTTCATGCCTTCCGCTACGATGGCTTGAGCCAATACGGTAGCGGTAGTGGTACCGTCGCCCGCTACGTCGTTGGTTTTGGACGCAACTTCTTTCACCATTTGCGCGCCCATGTTTTCGAATTTGTCTTTCAGTTCGATTTCTTTAGCGACGGTAACGCCGTCTTTGGTGATGTGCGGGCCGCCGAATGCGCGGTCAACCACTACGTTGCGACCTTTAGGACCCAAAGTTACGCGGACGGCGTTTGCCAGAGTGTTCACGCCGCTGACCATTTTTTGGCGGACTTCGTTACCGAACTGTACGTCTTTTGCTGCCATGTTTTGATTCTCCAAAATTGTTTAATGTTGTTTGAGGTCGTCTGAAAACCTTGTACGTCTTTTCAGACGACCTGTTGTTCTGAATAGACGGAATGTTTATTCGACAATACCGAAAATATCTTCTTCGCGCATCACCAACAGCTCTTCGCCGTCGGCTTTAACGGTTTGACCGCTGTATTTGCCGAAAATCACTTTGTCGCCGACTTTGACATCCAGCGGACGGCGCGCGCCGTCTTTACCGATTTTACCCGCACCCACGGCGATCACTTCGCCCATGTCGGGTTTTTCAGCGGCTGCGCCCGGCAAGACGATGCCTGATGCGGTTTTTTCTTCAGCTTCCAAGCGTTTGACGACGACGCGGTCGTGTAAAGGACGGATGGTCATGTTTTATGCTCCGATAAATAGTTTGAAAACAATCATCTGCCTTTATCCGGCAGATGCGGTTTGAAAAAGATGGCGGCAAGTTCATCAAAAAACTTGCCTGAACACAGCGGCAAATTAGGGTTCGGCGCGATAAATTCAAGGGAAGAAGCAAAAATTTTCCGCTTAAGGTCGTCTGAAAACGGGCATAACAAGTTGCGCACTATCCCCGCCCTACTTTCAATGCTGATCAAGCAGGCAGACATTTTCAGACGACCTTTTACAGTCGGCAAACTTCAAATGGTTCAATCAACAAAAAACCAGACACTATCAGCGCAAACATAAACACGCCTTTACAAAATAGTATCTCATCTTTAGAATAAATAGAAATCATTATTAATAATGAATTTAACCAAAGAACTGAAACTTGCCCATAACAAAGGAAATTTACATGACCTCTCCCCTGTTCCGCTTCAGCCTGCTCTCCTTAGCACTCGCCGCCGGTTTTGCCCACGCGGAAAACGAAGCGAAAGAAAGCGTTACCCTTGATACTGTTACTGTGAAAGGTCAAGCTACAAGCGCCACACACCGTGTAACTACAAAACGCATGGAAGAAACGACTTCCACTGATTTAAAAGACGTATTGTTCAACGAACCCTCTATCAGTTTCGGCGGCGGCAATGGTCAGTCGCAATGGGTAACCATCCGAGGCATGGGACAAGACCAAATAGATTATAAAGTTGACGATACTTACACTGACAGCCAGATTTTCCACCACAACGGCCGCTTTATGCTTGACCCCGCATTGGTAAAAGTCGTTGCCGTACAAAAAGGTACGGGTTCAGCCTCCGCAGGTATCGGCGCAACCAGCGGCGCAATTGTTGCTGAAACGGTTGAAGCTAAGGATTTGCTGAGAGAAGGCCAAAACGTCGGTTTCAAATTAAATGCCGGCATCAGCAGCAATAAAGGTTATTCACGCGGTGCAAGCGTTTACGGTCAGGCAGGCGGTTTTGACGCTTTGCTTTCAGGCAATTTCATACGCGAAAAAGAATACACGGCAGGCAAAGGCTACCGTAATCTGCTCGGAAGCGATAAGGTTTTAAACAGTGGATTGGGTTCACGCGGCTTGCTGGGCAAAATCGGCTATCGTTTCAACGAAGACAACCGTATTGAATTGAGCCACCGCCAAGAGAAACAATATGGCGAACGCGCCCTGCGCGAAGAGTTCGATTTCTCGCAAGTATTCCAAACTGACCGCCGTACGGGTCAATACATTTTGGATGCCAACGGCAACCGTATTCCGAATGTCGCCACCAACTCGCCGCGTTACCGCACGCTGACCCAAGACACCACAAACTTGGAATTCAAAGGCGGAAACTTGGGCTTTATCGACACAATCAAAGCCAACGTTTACCGTTTGAACATAAAACGCGACGAAGTCCCCAATCCCAATTATGAATTGGATGGCGAAGTGCGGACATACGGAGCCAACCTGAATCTTGACAGCCGTCTATTTGACCGCCATACCTTGAAATACGGAGTAAACTGGCGCACTCAAAAAAGCAGCTCAAAAGGAGAAAACAGCGAGAAGAAAAACGATGCCGGCGTATATGTAGAAGGCATTTGGGATTTCTCACCGGTTACACTGACCACAGGTTTGCGCTATGACCGCTGGAAAATGAGAACCAACAGTAACACAGAAAATTCAGACGGCAACTTCAATCCAAGCATCGGGTTGGTTTATGACATTTCCCCCGAATTCTCCATCAACACCAGCCTGAACTATGCAACCCGCAGCCCCCGCCTGTACGAAGCAGCTTTAATGAGCATCAGATCGATTAAAGCATCGCCTGACTTGAAAGCGGAACGCTCGCGAAATGCAGAAATCGGCTTCAACTACCACTGGAATTCCGCCCTGACATTGTCCGGTAGCTATTTCCATCAACAAATTAAAGATGTACAGGCCATCCGCCAAGCAGGGCAACACTATGTCTGGTATAACGGCGGCAAGCTGAAAAACAGAGGTTACGAACTGAACGCCGCCTACCGCTGGAAGGGTCTGACCGCACGTGCAGGCGTAGCCTACAGCCGACCGAAGTTGAACGGCGATACCGCCGACATCGTGACAACTGCCATCCCGATGGGACGCACATGGACAACCGGTCTGTCGTACCAATTCGACAATCCGAATTTGGAAATCGGCTGGCGCGGACGTTATGTCCAAAATGCAGGCTACGCCCCGACCTCGCGCGGCTCTGATGTGGCTCTGAATGTCGTCCGTGCAGGCTACGGTGTCAACGATATATTCGCCAACTGGAAGCCGACGGGCAAAGACGACTTAAACGTCAACTTCGCCGTCAACAATGTCTTAAATAAAAACTACAAGCCGCACAGCCAGCGCGCAGGTGCTAACGCCTTGCCTGAACCTGGCCGCGATATCCGCTTGAGCGTTAACTACCGCTTCTAAGAACCGCGTAAAAACAAAGACGTCGTCTGAAAACCCTTTACTGTTTTTCAGACGACGTCTTTCTGTTTGGAAAACCGTGTTTATCGGAAGACTGTTTGTTCAAATGTCCCTTCGAATAGCCTTGTCGCGTTCCGCTTCGATTGAATGAATGTATTGCATCAGCGTTTGAATAAAAACGGCCAAATCACGCTGCCACGAATGGCGGTTGGTTTTAGTGAAATACAGCGATATTTCGGGTTGCTCCATCAGATAGCAACCGAAGCTCTCGTGCAACGGTACGATACGGATATCGTTCACATTATAAAAAGCAATGGTCATTGGTAGCGTGAAATAGGGATGTGACAGCGTCCACATGGCAGGGAAGGCGGGGCTGTCCTCCTCAGAAGCAACAGTTAAATCATGGTTATACAGGGCGTTACGCAGGTCTTCGATGTGCTTTTTCATGTTTTTATTTTTCACTCTATTTGGAAAAACGCTTGAACAAAGCGGGTGATGTTTTCCCGATTTACCGCTTGCAGCACAACGACTGCTTCGTTTTTCAAAAAGCCGACTGGGTCAGATTCATCGGCACGGGTTTGGTTGAGGCGGCATAAATCGTAGAATGTAAAAACAAAATTTTGCCCATTGATACATAATGGAAAATCCAATAGACAGCCTTTGTTCTCGGCTTCAAATTCGGTAAGATCATCAAACCATTCAGGAAATGTGATGTGCATGAGTTTCCTTTTAAAATCGTATGAAAAGTCCGTTTCGTTAGAGATAACTTTCAAAGATCCTTTTCAGACGACCTTGAGATTACCTAAAAGTTTATCTTGTATCCAACAACACTTCAAAAACCAAATACTTCAATTCTCACGGATGATGCAAAAGTCCAACCGCTATTTGAAATGCAATAGACAATAAAAAATCCTGCATATTGCTATGCAGGATTTTTTATTTGGGGTGGCTGATGGGGCTCGAACCCACGACAACTGGAATCACAATCCAGGGCTCTACCAACTGAGCTACAGCCACCATTAACTTTTGGCACGCCCGACAGGAATCGAACCTGTAACCCCCGACTTAGAAGGTCGGTGCTCTATCCGGTTGAGCTACGGGCGCTCATGCCGATTCGTGCTGAATTTTGGTGGTCGGGGCGGTGGGATTCGAACTCACGACCCTCTGCTCCCAAAGCAGATGCGCTAACCGGGCTGCGCTACGCCCCGACTGAAGAATGGGAATATACAGATACGCTGAAATCCTGTCAATCCAATTTGAGATCATTTTTCTTTTTTCTAAATTATCTGTTTATTTTTATTTAAAATTTAATTTTTCGCCTACTTCATACTGGGTGTAATGCCGTTCAAAAATACAGTTTCGGTTTTTGCTGTTATCCGACTGCCAAATCATTTTAAAAATGCGATAATTGCGTTTGCTATTTATTGATAACCAAATGGAAATTTCATGACAGTTCAATTGATTGACGGTAAAAAAATATCGCAGGAGCGTTTGCAGCTGGTATCCGCTGCGGTAGCCAAGCGGCTTGAATCCGGATTGCGCGCGCCTTGTTTGGCCGTGGTGTTGGTCGGTGACAATCCTGCCAGTGCCGTATATGTCCGCAACAAAAAATCGGCATGCCAAAAATGCGGCATCAGGTCTTTGTCTTATGAGCTGCCAGCGTCGACTTCTCAGGAAGATTTGCTGAAGCTGATTGATGAATTGAACGGGAACGCGGAAGTAGACGGTATTTTGGTGCAGCTTCCGCTTCCTGAGGGCTTAGACAGTCAGGCTGTTTTGGAACGTATCCATCCGGACAAAGATGTGGACGGCTTCCATCCTTATAACGTGGGTCGTTTGGTGGTAAAAATGCCGCTGATGCGCCCTTGTACGCCCAAGGGTGTGATGACGCTGCTGGAGGCTTACGGTATCGATCCGAAAGGCAAGAAGGCGGTGGTTGTCGGGGCATCGAATATTGTCGGACGCCCGCAGGCATTGGAGCTGCTGCTTGCCCGCGCCACGGTAACGATTTGCCACAGTGCGACGGAAAACTTGGACAAGGAAGTCGGGGCTGCCGATATTGTGGTGGTAGGCGTCGGGATTCCCAATTTTGTCAAAGGGGAATGGATTAAACCCGGCGCAGTGGTGATTGATGTCGGGATTAACCGTTTGGAAGATGGCAGCCTGTGCGGCGATGTGGAATTTGATGTGGCAAAAGAACGGGCGGGCATGATTACCCCGGTACCCGGCGGGGTCGGTCCGATGACGATTGCTACTTTATTGGAAAATACTTTACATGCTGCGACGCTGCATGATTAAACCACAATAAACGGACACGATACGGCAGGCGGCAGATTGGCGGCTTCACTTTCAACCGCTGGAAAACATTATTCGATGTGGCGGAACATGCCTAAAGTCAATCTGTCCAGCCCTGCCAAATCTTGTTGCGTACTGACTTCGGCAAAGCCGTTTGCCGTCAAAATCTGCCGCACTGCTGCGCCTTGGTTGTAACCATGTTCCAGCAGCAGCCATCCGCCCTCTTTTAAAAATTCCGGCGCGCGCTGCGCCAGCTCTCGAATACAGCTCAAGCCGTCGGCAAAATCTGTCAACGCCGTTTGCGGCTCGAATCTCAAATCCCCTTGGCTCAAATGCTCGTCGCCGGCTTCGATATAAGGCGGATTGGAAACAATGACATCGAAGCGGTGTTTGTCTTCAGACGACGTCTTATCCGTCTCAAACCACGAACCCAATGCAAACTCGACCCTTGCGCCCAGAGTTTCCGCGTTTTTACGGGCAATCGCCAACGCTCCGCCGCTGATATCGGAAGCGCGCACTGCCGCATCCGTTCTTTCCAACGCCACCGTCACGGCGACCGCCCCGCTGCCCGTTCCCAAATCCCAAACCTGCCCGTTTACGGGGAGATGTTCGATTACCGCCTCCACCAAATGCTCGGTTTCAGGACGGGGAATCAACACGTCGGGACTGACTTCAAACCATCGTCCGTAAAACTCCCGTCCGCCCAAAATATACGCCATCGGCTCGCCTTTCAGACGACGTGCCTGCAGGATATCCAGTTGCGCTGCTACTGCTTCCGGCAGCGGATCGGCGCCTTGCGTGACCAACTGCACACGGCTATAACCGCCTGCATGTTGCAGCAGCATACGGGCTTCGAGTCTCGGCAACTGCGAATGGCGCAGCCATTGGTCTAAGGTCATGTCGTGTTTGTCCTGAGTTTGTACGGGTAACGGTGAGGAGTCCTGTTTATCTTAATCTTTGCGCGGCGGCCAGTAAACTTCTTCTTTTTTGACGATACCGCGTTTGAGGATATCGGCAGCAAGGGCGGCGGTGTCGGGCGGATTTTGGTAGAACGCCGCGTCTTCCTTGCTCATTGCCGAGTAGATGCCTTTCCAGTGGGTTTTGGCAGGCGGCAGGGGCAGGACTTCGTCTAGGCGCGGGAAGGTGTAGAAGGGGTTGCCGCTTTTAGTGCCTGTGCCTTTCAGAGCAACTTTCAATTCTTTATAAGCTGCTTCTCGGATGGGGTCTGCATGGATGTCAGAGAATTGATCCATAAGTTCTTTATTCTTAGCAAAGACCATTTTTAGCTTTAAAGCAGCTCCTCCACCTCCTTCTCCTCCTTGGCGCACTGCGTTGTGCATCAGCAGCAAAGATTCTTGTAGGTTTTCATAACGGATTCGTTTGATCCTAGATAATTCTTCCATGGCAGCAGAAAAACCCTGCTTGGCAGCACAACCAAGGAGTAACTCACGAGTATTCATATCTTTAAACTGTTTATCGTAAATCAGTGATAGCTCATACTGCGCCAGCGGCACACCCAAATCCACCGCCTTTTGCAGATAGGCAAGACCAAGTTGCGGATTACGGCGATAACCTGCATTGCCTTCGTACAGCGCGTCAAACAGCCAATAGTTTGCCATCGCCCAGTTTTTGTCCAGACCGTAGTGCAGCCACTTTCGGGCGCGGTTGTGCAAGGGGTTGTACATGATGCCGGTCGAACCTTGCACATGGGTGTAGAGCAGGTAAAGGTTGTTGATTGCCTGATAATGCCCTTTTGATGCCGCGGCTTCGTACAAGACAATCATGTCCTGAAATTCCTGTTTGTTCATACGCCAGTCTTTGGCATCCAGTAGTGTGGCGGCACGATACCAGAGATGGGATTCGGCATCGGGCGGGGACGGCGGCGTCCAAGTCGCGCAGGTGTATTCGGTGCGCTTCGAGTCAAAGGCTTTGGGTGCGGGATGGGTCTGGGTGTAATCGCGGTCGGATTGGGAAAGTGAAACCGAACCGCAGGAAGCCAGCAGGGGGATAAGCAGGGCGATGAAAGTGAGTTTGTTCATGGTATGTGTTGATGATGTTTGTGTTGAGGTCGTCTGAAACTGGAAATCAGGTTTCAGACGACCTTTTTTAAATGTTGTGTCTTGATTCCAATTACAGCCCGTGATCTTCGGGAGGCTCGGGAGGGCGCGGCGACCAGTAAACCTCTTCTTTTTTGACGATACCGCGTTTGAGGATATCGGCAGCAAGAGCAGCGGTGTCGGGTGGATTTTGGTAGAACGCCGCGTCTTCTTTACTCATTGCGGAGTAGATGCCTTTCCAGTGGGTTTTGGCGGGAGGCAGAGGGAGGACTTCGTCTAGGCGTGGGAAGGTGTAGAAGGGGTTGCCGCTTTTGGTGCCTGTGCCTTTAAGGGCTTTTTCTAACTCGGCATAGGCTGCTTCGCGGACAGGATCGGCAGGGATAGCAATAAATTTATCCATAAGAGCCTTATTTTTAGCATAAACCATTGTTAGCTTTAAGGCGGCTTCTCCTCCTCCTTCACCACCATAGCGCAATGCATTGTGCATTAATTGCAAGGATTCTTTTAAATTACCATAACGAATCCGCTTGATCCTAGACAATTCATCCATGGCGGCAGAGAACCCTTGCCTAGCTGCGCAATCAAGCAGCAGTTCGCGCGTGTTGTAATCTTTAAATCGTTTATCGTAAATCCGTGCCAATTCATATTGTGCCAGTGGCACGCCCAAATCCACTGCCTTTTGCAGGTAGGCAAGAGCGAGTTTAGGGTTATAGCGATAGCCCGCATTGCCTTCATACAGCGCATCAAACAGCCAGTAGTTTGCCATCGCCCAGTTTTTGTCCAGACCGTAGTGCAGCCATTTGCGGGCGCGACTGGGCTGAGGAGCATACAAAGTACCGCTTGCCCCTTGTCCGTTGGTATAAAGTAAATAAAGGTTGTTGATTGCCTGATAATGCCCCTTCGACGCTGCCGCTTCATATAGGGTAATCATATCCTGAGCCTGCCGCGTATTCTTGCGCCAACCTTCAGCATGAATCAGAGTGGCGGCACGATACCAAAGATGGGATTCGGCATCGGGTGGGGATGGTGGCGTCCAAGTGGTGCAAGTGTATTCGGTACGCTTCGAGTCAAAGGCTTTGGGTGCGGGATGGGTCTGGGTGTAATCGCGGTCGGATTGGGAAAGTGAAACCGAACCGCAGGAAACCAGCAGGGGGATAAGTATGGCGATGAAAGTGAGTTTTTTCATGGTATGTGTTGATTGTGTTTGTGTTGAGGTCGTCTGAAACTGGAAATCAGGTTTCAGACGACCTCTTTATGGGTTTCAACCTATCCTTTTAAACGGCGGCAGGCTGGCTAGTAATTGCTGGCCGTACCGCTGCGTTTTGACGCGGTTGTCGAGGATGGTCACGCGGCCGTAGTCTTGTTCGGTGCGGATGAGGCGGCCGACGGCTTGGATGAGTTTGATGCCGGCTTCGGGGACGGTGATTTCGATGAAGGGGTTGCCGCCGCGCTGTTCTATCCAGCGGTTTTGGGTTTTTTCGATGGGGTTGTCGGGCATGGCGAAGGGGAGCTTGGCGATGATGACTTGCACGCAGGCGGTGCCGGGCAGGTCGAGTCCTTCGGCGAAACTGTCGAGTCCGAAGATGATGCTGGCTTTGCCGTCTTCTATGGCTTGGTGGTGTTTTTGCAGGAGGACGGCTTTGGGCAATTCGCCTTGTACGAGTAAGAGCGGCAGGTAGTCTTCGGGCAGGCGCAGGGCGACATCCTGCATTTGTTTGCGCGAGGAAAACAGGACGAGCGTGCCGATGGCTTCGGTGGGCGAAATGAGCTTGGGCAGCCATTCGACGATGGCGGCGGTATGCGCGGCGGGGTCTTTGGGACTGGCGTGTACGGGCGGGATGTAGAGTTCGCCTTGCGCATCGAAATCAAACGGGCTTTCTAGGGCGAGGGTGGTGGTTTCGGGCAGCCATTGCAGTCCGGTTTGGCGCAGGATGAGGTTGAAGCTGCCCAAGGATTGCAGGGTGGCGGAGGTCAACACTGCGCCTGCCGCGCGCCGCCACAGGCTGTTGGCGAGGTGGGACGCGCTGCTGATGGGGCTGGCGTTGAAAATGTAGTCGTTTTTGTCGTCGGCGCGGCGGGTTATCCATTTTGCCAGCGGTTCTTCGCCCTCGAGTGGGACGGTGGAAAGTAAATCCCATGTGGCGGTGATTTGTTCGATACGTGCGCGGAATACGCCGAATTCGGTACTCAGGCGGTCGATTTGCGCGCTGTTTTGGTCTTTGTCGCGGCGGGCGGCGGACAATGCGTCGTTGAGGCTGTTGATGTGTTTGTAGAGGCTGCGGGCGGCGATGGCGGTGTTGGAAACGGTGGTTTCGAGGCCTTCGGGGATTTTGCCGTCTTCCCACAGCCAAGTCGGCTCGCTGTTTGTCCGTCTGTCGTTTTCAGACGACCCCAAGCCCAAAGACGGCTCTTCGGCGAGATGGAACTGCCATTCGTGCAGGCTTTCGAGCAGCGCGGCGGCGGCTTCGTCGGCAAGGTTCGCCAACTCGCCTTTGTCGGTGAGTGCGGCAATTTTGCCGGTAACCTGCGGCAGTTTTTCCAACGCCCACACCGCTTGGTTCCACGAATGCTCGGCGGCAAACTGGCTGAGGGCTTTTTTGGGCAGGTGGTGCGCTTCGTCGATGCAGTAGAAGCTGTTTTCAGGGTCGGGCAAAATCACGCCGCCGCCCATGCTGATGTCGACCATCAGCAAATCGTGGTTGGTTACGACGACATCGACGGTTTCCAGCGTGTCGCGGGCAAGGTAAAACGGGCATTCCGGGCGGTTGGGGCAGGCGGTTTTGAGGCAGCCGTAGTTGTCGTTGTTCACCTTCATCCAGATGGTGTCGTCGATTTTTTCCGGCCAAGTGTCGCGGTCGCCGTTGAACCGACGGGCGGAAAATTCGTCGGCGATGTCGCGCAGCAGCCTCAATTCTTCGGGCTTGGGTTTGCTGTCCCACAAGACGGCGGGAGCTTCGAAGCCGAGCAGGTTTTGCTGGGCGTTGCTTTGCGTGAGTTGGTAGAGTTTGTAGGGGCAGAGATAACGGCCGCGCCCTTTGGCAAGCGCAAAGGTCAGTTCCAAACCGCTTTTTTCAACCAGAAACGGAAGGTCGCGATCAACCAACTGCTCCTGCAAGGCAACCGTCGCGCTGCTCACAATCAGCCGCTTGCCGCGCGTCTGCGCCATAATGCCGCCCGCCAGCAGGTAGGCAAGCGATTTGCCCACTCCGGTCGGCCCTTCGATCACGGCAATGCTCTCGCCCTCTCGCTTGGGCGGTTCGCCGCCTTCTTCGCGCGTCAACGTCCGCGAAAAAGCGTTGGCAACCGCCGCAATCATTTCCCGCTGCGAAGCGCGCGGACGGAAACCGGGCAGGTTTTTGCCGATATTTTGGTAATGGTCGCGGATGGCGTTTTTTTCTAAATCGGTGAGCATCGAGGTCGTCTGAAAAGGTGGATTTGCTTATGAATTGGTTATTTTAGCATTTTTCGCGGACGGGTTCGGGAGAGATGGGAAAGGTCGTCTGAAAAGCATATTTTGGCGTTTTCAGACGACCTTTGGTAAGGGAAGCCACATTGGGATGGGAGGTTTGAACCTTTGTCGTTTCTGTTGCCGTCATTCCCACGCAGGCGGGAATCCATCGTAAAACTTTAGAAATCTTGATTTGGAAAACAGTTTCTGAATTTCAAAAATGGATTCCCGCCTGCATGGGAATGACGGAATTTGATGAGATACCGTATTTAAAAAATTAAGTATGTTTGCTAGAGAGATAGGCGGCGGCAGTTTGGCGCAGGTGGGGTCAATTTCTTGGTGCATCGTTGAAATAAAAATAAGGGCGCATGATTGCGCCCCTTCGGTTTTCAGACGACCCCTTAAGCTTGGCGGGGTGCTTAAGCCGTTTTATTCCGCAACGGCAGTTTGATATGCGGCTTGGCGGGTTTGGGCGCTTCTTTCAAGCCCAGTTCGATTTGCTGCTCTTCGCTCAACAAATTGCTCCAGTCGCCTTTTTTATACCACTCGCGCCCGTCCAATTCGATGGGGTGCTGGATGCGCTCGCAGCCGTTGCCGCATTGCAAATCGTCTTCTTTACAATATTTGTCGCAACCCCAGCAGATGCGCTCCGGCGCTTTGGGGAAGATGGGGAATTTTTTTGCCATGGTGTGAAATCCTTGTTTTTATTTTCATGAAATTATAAATGATTCGATTGCGACAGCTTGGTTTTTGTACGTCTTTTTACGCTGGATGGTTAAGAAATGTATAAGGTCGTCTGAAATAGCCAGCCGATTCATGTTATATTTATACAGACAGCATATCAACCTGTTCGATAAAACTAATCCGCCATATGGCACTCAAACGGCGGGAAGCCTGATATTTGAAACTATTTTTAAAGCAATCAATCAGTTGGATTTACTGTTAATTTCTTTAAAATTCAGTATGATATATTTCGCTCTGATATAATGTGCGGGCAAGGCGTACGGAAGCCGGCGTCTTGTCTTTTTTCAACTTTAGATACTAAGGAACTTATATGTGCGGTATCGTCGGCGCCATCCGCGCCAATCACAATGTAGTCGATTTTCTGACCGACGGTCTCAAACGCCTTGAATATCGGGGCTATGACTCGTCGGGTATCGCCGTGAACATGGACGGCAAAATCAAACGCGTGCGCCGCGTCGGCCGCGTGCAGCTGATGGAGGACGCGGCGCGCGAAAAAGGTGTGTTCGGACACATCGGTATCGGCCATACCCGCTGGGCGACTCACGGCGGCGTAACCGAACCCAACGCCCACCCCCACATCTCCGGCGGTATGATTGCCGTCGTCCACAACGGCATTATCGAAAACTTCGAAGCCGAACGCGAACGCCTCAAAGCCTTGGGTTACACCTTCGAATCGCAAACCGACACCGAAGTCATTGCCCACAGCGTCAATCACGAATACACCCAAAACGGCGGCAAACTGTTTGAAGCCGTCCGCGCTGCCACCGCCCGTTTCCACGGCGCATATGCCATCGCCGTGATGGCGCAGGACAAACCCGAAGAAATGGTGGTCGCACGCATGGGCTGCCCACTCTTGGTGGCATTGGGCGACCAAGAAACCTTCATTGCCTCCGACGTATCCGCCGTCATCGCCTTCACCCGCCGCATCGCCTATTTGGAAGACGGCGACATCGCCGTATTGAGCGCGAACGGTATTGAAAAACTGATTGACAAAACCGGTGCCGAAACCCAACGCAAAGTCAAAGTATCCGAACTGTCGCTCGCTTCGCTGGAGTTGGGCCCATACAGCCACTTCATGCAAAAGGAAATCCACGAGCAGCCGCGCGCCATCGCCGATACCGCCGAAGTCTTCCTTGACGGCGGCTTCGAACCCGAAAACTTCGGCGCAAACGCACGCGAAGTGTTCGACGACATCCACAGCATCAAAATCCTTGCCTGCGGCACGTCCTACTACGCCGCGCTGACCGCCAAATACTGGCTCGAATCCATCGCCAAAATCCCGACCGACGTCGAAATCGCCAGCGAATACCGCTACCGCGACGTGATTGCCGATCCGAAACAACTGATCATCACCATCTCCCAATCCGGCGAAACCTTGGACACGATGGAAGCCCTGAAATACGCGAAATCCTTAGGGCACAAACACAGCCTGTCCATCTGCAACGTCATGGAATCCGCCCTGCCGCGCGAAAGCGAATTGGTGCTGTACACCCGCGCCGGTGCAGAAATCGGCGTCGCTTCCACCAAAGCGTTCACCACGCAACTGGTTGTATTGTTTGGCTTGGCAGTGACGCTGGGCAAACAGCGCGGTTTGGTTTCTGCCGAAAAAGCGCGCGAATACGTCGAAGAACTGCGCCAACTGCCCGGCAGCATCCAACACGTTCTCAACCTTGAGCCGCAAATCGCCGCGTGGGCGCAAAAATTTGCCAAGAAAAACAGCGCACTGTTTTTAGGCCGCGGCATCCACTTCCCGATTGCCCTCGAAGGCGCGTTGAAGCTGAAAGAAATCACCTACATCCACGCCGAAGCCTATCCCGCAGGCGAATTGAAACACGGCCCGTTGGCATTGGTGGATGAAAACATGCCCGTCGTCGTCATCGCGCCAAACGACGGCTTGTTGGACAAAGTCAAAGCCAATATGCAGGAAGTCGGCGCACGCGGCGGCGAACTCTTCGTCTTTGCCGATTTGGACAGCAATTTCAACGCCACCGACGGCGTGCACGTCATCCGCGCCCCGCGCCACGTCGGCGTACTCTCGCCGATCGTGCACACCATCCCCGTGCAGCTCTTGTCCTACCACGCCGCCCTCGCACGCGGCACGGACGTGGACAAACCGCGCAACCTGGCGAAATCGGTTACGGTTGAATAAAGCCCGATTTGAACGGTAAAAGGTCGTCTGAAAACTGGGAAACCAAAGTTTTCAGACGACCTTTTTTAAATCGACGCGCACTTTGGATAAACCGAACCCGTAGCGTGGGCTTTGCCCACGAATGAATAGAAATGATTGGATTCTGATGTTCGGGTCGAAAGTCGTGGGCAAAGCCCACGCTACTCTTAATATGACGAAAGGTCGTTTGAAAACCATCAGTTTTGGTTTTCAGACGACCTTTTGTTCCGATTCAATCTCAAATCATCAAGGCTGCATCAAATCCGTTTCGCCAATTCTTCCGCTTTGCCGATGTAGAGCGCAGGGGTCAGGGCGAGCAGTTGGGCTTTGGCTTCGGCGGGGATTTCCAGCGATTCGATGAAGACTTTCAGCACTTCGGGCGTGATGCCGCCTTTGCCGCGCGTCAGGTCTTTCAGTTTTTCGTAAGGATTGGCGACGCCGTGGCGGCGCATAACGGTTTGAATCGGTTCGGCGAGCAGTTCCCAAGTGGCATCCAAATCGGCAGCCAGCGCGGCGGGGTTGGGTTCGAGCTTGTTCAGGCCGCGCAGGTGGGCGGCAAAACCTAATACGGCATAGCCTACGCCTACGCCCATGTTGCGCAGGACGGTGCTGTCGGTCAGGTCGCGCTGCCAGCGGGAGACGGGCAGTTTTTCGGCTAAGAAGCCCAATACGGCGTTTGCCATGCCGAGGTTGCCTTCGGAGTTTTCAAAGTCGATGGGGTTGACTTTGTGCGGCATGGTGGAAGAGCCGACTTCGCCCGCTTTGACTTTTTGTTTGAAGTAACCCAATGAAATATAACCCCAAACGTCGCGGTTGAAGTCGATCAGTATGGTGTTGATGCGGCTGAGGGTTTGGAAGAATTCAGCCATGTAGTCATGCGGTTCGATTTGGATGGTGTAGGGGTTGAAGGTCAGGCCGAGGCTGATTTCGACGAAGTTGCGGCAGTGGGTTTCCCAATCGACGTCGGGATAGGCGACCATGTGGGCGTTGTAGTTGCCGACTGCGCCGTTGATTTTGCCGAGGAATTCTTGCGCCTGAAGGTTTTTGAACTGGCGTTGCAGGCGGTACACGATGTTGGCGGTTTCTTTGCCCAAAGTGGTCGGCGTGGCGGGTTGGCCGTGGGTACGGCTCATCATGGGGACGGCGGCAAGGTCGTGCGCCATGCCGGTGAGTTTTTCGATGATTTCGGCAAGTTTCGGCAGGATGACGGTTTCGCGCGCTTCTTGCAGCATTAGGGCGTGGGACAGGTTGTTGATGTCTTCGCTGGTGCAGGCGAAGTGGATAAACTCGCTGGCGGCGGCGACTTCGGGTACGCCGGCGAAGCGTTCTTTGAGCCAGTATTCGATGGCTTTGACATCATGATTGGTGGTCGCTTCGATGGCTTTGACGGCGGCTGCGTCTTCCAATGAAAAGTTTTCGATGACTTTGTCAATTTCGGCAAGCGTGAAATCGCTGAAGGCGGGAATTTCGGTGATTTTCGGTTCGGCGGCGAGGGCTTTGAGCCAGCTCAATTCGACTTTGACGCGCGCCCTCATCAGGCCGTATTCGGAGAAAATCGGACGCAATGCTTCAACGGATTTGGCGTAGCGGCCGTCTAGGGGGGAAAGTGCAGCGATAGGGTTGATCATGTCGGAGTCCTGTCGGTAGGTCGGTCAAACGGTTAAATCAAACAGTCAAATTGTTTGCAATTATACATGATTTGACCCGGCAACTTCGGGTCGTCTGAAACTACAACCTTCCCTTCAAAGCGTTTTTGACAAACGCCGCCGACTCGCGCAATACCGTGTAACCATAGCCGCCGTAAGGCTCGGAACAAAACGGTGCGGCATACACCTGAATATCGTGTCCCTGCCACTGCTTGTCCGCCATCATCCGCGCCCGCGCCAAGTGAAAACCGGCGCTGACAATGACGACGCGCGGGCTGTTTTCAATAAAATCGCGGCTGAACACAATGTTCTCAAACGTATTTTCCGCCCGTCGCTCTTGGATAATGTCCGCCTTCGGCACCCCCATCTTCTCCGCAATCGCCTGCATATTGCCCGAAGCAGACTGAAAATCGCGGCTGAGTCCGCCCGACATCACCAGCTTTTTCACCTTGCCGGCACGATACAGCTCGACAGCCGCTTCAACGCGCGCCACCAAACAAGGATTCAGACGACCCCCTTCATAAGAACGGGTCGAAAGCACGACCGCAGCATCCGCCGGACGCACCGTATCTGCATCTAACCGCGACACCCAAAAATCGCGCCACATGATCCACAGCGGCAAAAGCGCGGCGGTAAAGAACAAAATCAATATAAAAACAAGGGCTTTTTTGAACATCCGAATCCTAAAATGATGAAAGTAATTGGAACGCGGCTGTACGGGCAGGTTCCGCTTGTTCTTAAGATTTTACGAAATTCATACAGCAAAAGGTCGTCTGAAAACAGGATTTTCAGACGACCTTTCATTCTTTAATAACTTACTTTTGCAGCTGCGCTACCAACTGCCGCAAAGCTGAAATCTCCCGATCCTTTTGCGCCAGCAGCAAATCCTTGTGAGCCAGCAGTTCACGGCTGTGTTCCAAGCCTAGCTTTAGTTTTTCGAGTTCAATCTTAATCTGCCCATTTACCCCATAATCGGGATTATTGCTGTTGTTCGTTCCGATCAATAAAACTAATTCTTTATCATCCGAAGCAATCAATTCACCAATATCGATTTTAAAAATTGCTGCCAGCTTTTCCAACTTTACTAAATCCAATTTTCTCTCGTCCCGTTCAAGCCGAGAATAACTGCTTTTCGACATATTCAGCCGTTCTGCCATATCTTCCTGTGACCAATTGTTCAACTCACGCAAAGCACGGATTTTGTTGTTGACAGACATTCACAGTCTCCTTGTAGTCGAATGTAATTAAAATTGGGAATTTATTCCGATAAACGGTCTTAAAGCATAATAATTGGTATTGATAAGGGATACGCGGTAAATATATTATCCTGGATGGCATATCTTTGCAAATTTATGCATTAATTAGTAAAGCAAAATGTCGGCAATAACTAGCTATTACATTTTTCAATACATCTTCTATTCAAACACAGGAATATAAAATGAAAAAATCTTTCTTGCTTTGTGCGACAGCAATTCTATTAGGAGCTTGCGGAGGAGGCGGAGGTGGTGGTACGACACCGACAGCTGCACCGACACCAACGGTGAATCCTGATACTGTAAGCTCGGGTTCATCCTCTGAGAATAAGTATTCTAGAGAAAGCGATCAACAAGCATCACAAACAACCGAACAAGTTAGCGAAAATACATCAGGCAGTGAGATCGTGCCGTCAACACAAGATAAACCGACGGAAAAAAAATTAAGTAATACTGGATTCTTTATTGACAAAAATCATTTCCACAAAGGGGAATTGGAAGGATTGGACATCAAAAACACCAACGGGAACACAATTGCTACATTATCAGGACACAACCGCCGGTACACCTTTAACGGAGCATTGGTAAAAGCACCTGATGCTACTCAATTAATTGTTGATGGTGTCGTATTGAAGTTAATTGATGAAAATGTCGGACAAATCGGTGGTTTGACAGGGCTTGCCCTTTCCAAAGCCTTAACCGCCGCATACAACGTATCTAAAGATCCGAAACGTGACATTTTCTATTTTGGCTTGGAAACCGGTACAGCTGATATGCCGAAATCAGGTATTGCAACATATAGGGGTAATGCCAGCCGTTATGACAATATTTCTGGTAACGTAACGAATATCGGAACCTCAACCCTGTATGCCGACTTTGGACGTAAAAAAATCAGTGGAGATTTGGCAATCAATAAAGGGGTTCTTGGCGCATTCCGTCGCGATATTTCCTTGAAAGAAACCGACATTAAAGGCAACGGTTTTTCGGGTAGGGCAACCGCAGGTGAGGATAATATTCTGTTCCGTACCGTAGAAGGCCGCTATGAAGGTAAGTTTTACGGGCCAAAAGCAGAAGAAGTGGCAGGTAAGGCAACATTTCAAGGTGAAGCAATTGTCGGGCAACTGGAAAGTTTGAACACCAGCTTCAGCGCGGAACGCGGAGCAATCCATTAAACTCTTGCAGCTTTTGGGGTGGGTTGGCTTAATTCATAGTATGAGTGTCGACCTACCTTGCCCAGTAGCAATTTTATTAATGTATAAAGAAAGGGAAATATAATGAAATTTTCAATGCTGGCGGCAGTATCTGCCGTTTTGATGCTATCTGCCTGTGTCACTTCTGTACCGATGGGTAATGCAGATGTTTCCTCAAAAGCTAAAACTTTTGAGACTCCTACTGAAGGTAAGGCAGGACTTTACATATATCGTTCAGGCGTGCTTGGTGGTGCTTTGAAGAAAGATCTTTGGGTAGATGGTCACTGCCTGGGTACGTCTGCGCCAAATGTGTTCTTCTATACGGAAGTTGAAGGGGGTAAAGAGCATGTGGTAACGACTGCTTCGGAGTTCTCAACCAATAGCCTGTCGCTACATACAGAAGCGGGAAAACATTATTTCGTACGTCAATATATCAAAATGGGTGCTTTTGTCGGAGGCGCAAATGTGAAGCAGGTTTCGGAGGCTGAAGGTAAAGCTGAAGTAATGAAACTGAACATGGCAGCTTCGGGGCAATGTCTTAAAGCTCATCCATAATTTAGATTAAAAAGGTCGTCTGAAATTTCAGACGACCTTTTGACTTTTTGCGAAACAACCGGCTCTTTAACCTTTGCGGCGGCTGCCTAGGTCGGCGGCGGCGGTAAAGAGTACGTCGGTGGAGGAGTTGAGGGCGGTTTCGGCGGAGTCTTGGATAACGCCGATAATCATGCCGACGCCGACGACGCGCATGGCGAAGTCGTTGTCTATGCCCAAGAGGCTGCAGGCGACGGGGATCAGCAGCAGCGAGCCGCCGGCAACGCCGGATGCGCCGCATGCGCCGACGGTGGCGACGAGGCTCAGGAGCAGGGCGGTTGGGTAGTCGACGACGATGCCTTTGGTGTAGGCGGCTGCCATGGCTAAGACGGTGATGGTAATCGCCGCGCCTGCCATGTTGATGGTTGCGCCCAGCGGGATGGAGACGGAGTAGGTGTCTTCATGTAAGCCGAGTTTTTTTGCCAATGCCATGTTGACGGGGATGTTGGCGGCGGAGGAGCGGGTAAAGAAGGCGTAGAGTCCGCTTTCGCGCAGGCAGGTGAAGACCAGTCCGTAGGGGTTTTTGCGGGTTTGCGACCAGACGATGAGCGGGTTCACGACGAGGGCGATGAATGCCATGCTGCCGAGCAGGACGGCCAGCAGGCGTCCGTAGCTGAGGAAGGCGGCAAAGCCGGTTTCGGCGACGGTTTGGGAAACCAGTCCGAAAATACCCAAGGGGGCGAAGCGGATAACCCATTGCACAACGGTGGTAACGGCTTCGGAGAGGTCGGAGACGACTTGGCGGGTGGTGTCGGAGCCGTGGTGGCGCAATGCGGAGCCTAAAACCAACGCCCATGCGAGAATACCAATGTAGTTGGCTTGTGCGATGGCGTTAATCGGGTTGGACACGAGCTTCATCAAAAGCTCTTTAAGGACTTGGGTGATGCCGGACGGTGGTGCGAGGGTGGAAGAGGCGATATCTTTAAACACCAGTGTAGTCGGGAATGCCATACTGGCGGCAACGGCGACTGCGGCGGCGGCAAATGTGCCGAAGAGATACAGAATAATGATGGGTTTGATTTTGGCTTCGCCGCCTTTGCGGTATTGCACCAGCGCGGCGGTCACTAAGACAAACACCAATACGGGGGCGACGGCTTTCAATGCGCCGACGAACAATTCGCCGAGCAGCCCGACGTTCATGCCTGCTTTCGGGGAGATGGTACCGACCAGTACGCCCAACATTAAACCGATGATGATTTGCGGTACGAGTCCGATACGGTTGACTGCGTTCAGCAGTGGATTACCACTTGCCATGATACATCCTCTTACTTTATGTGTTAAGAAACGTTGCATTTTAAAAGAAAATATCAATTATTGTGCAGGTTTACAGATTAAATTGAATGTTGTGGCGAAAAATGCTTGATTTTTTGTAGAATTGGGCAGTTTGTGCCATATTTTTCGGTTTGAAAGGAGTTAATGTGTTTGGCTTCTGTCGCGCAGAGACAGGGGTATCCGCCTTTTCAGACGACCCCTCTGCCTTGAGTCGGGTTTTAAACCCGATTGAAAATAATGGTAGAATTTAAAACTCTTCTGTCGTTGAAACATTTTTTGCCATGACCAGACTGACTTCGCCCATCCTGATTGCCTCACTCGCCCTTGCCTACGGACACGCAGCCGCAGCCGATCTGCCGCGTGCCGAAGACTACGAACCGATTCCCGGCTTCAAGCAGGGCGGGCAATCCGAGCAGGCTGACAAAGTAGGCAAACTGACGCCCAAGTTTCCCGTCAAAATCGAAACCAAAAACAGCGAAGTCAAATCCATGCTCGAAGAATACCTGCCGCTGATTACCCAGCAGCAGGACGAAGAGTTGGACAAAGAGCAGGTCGGCTTCCTCGCCGAAGAAGCACCCGACAACGTCAAAACCATGCTCAAAACCAAAGGCTATTTCAACAGCAGCGTCAATGTCCAAGACAACGGTGCGAGCTACACCGTCGCCGTCAATCCCGGTCCGCGCACCAAAATCGACAACGTCAGCGTTGCCATCCTCGGCGACATCCTTTCAGACGACAACCTTGCCGAGTATTACCAAAAAGCCATGCTCAATTGGCAGCAGCCTGTTGGCGAATACTTTGACCAAGACGGCTGGAGCGGCAGTAAAACCTCCGTCCTCAGCGCAGTAACCCGCAAAAAATACCCGCTTGCCAAACTCAGCAACACCCAAGCCACCGTCAACCCCAACAACAACACCGCCGATCTGAACGTGATCGTCGAAAGCAAT
Organism: Neisseria sicca VK64; assembly: GCF_000260655.1. Taxonomy (GTDB): domain Bacteria; phylum Pseudomonadota; class Gammaproteobacteria; order Burkholderiales; family Neisseriaceae; genus Neisseria; species Neisseria sicca_B. The sequence continues at coordinate 43,907 of NZ_AJMT01000119.1, read as the reverse complement.
CGCCCCATTTACTTCGGCGACTTTGAAATCACCGGTACCCGCCGCTATCCCGACAACGTCGTTGCCGGCCTGGCACGCTTCAAACCCGGCGCGCCTTACGATCTCGACCTATTGCTCGACTTCCAACAAGCGCTCGAACAAAACGGGCATTACTCCGGCGCATCCGTCCAAGCCGACTTCGACCGCCTCCAAGGCGACCGCGTGCCCGTCAAAGTCAACGTAACCGAAGTCAAACGCCACAAACTCGAAACCGGTATCCGCTACGATTCCGAATACGGCCTCGGCGGACGTATCGGCTACGACTACTACAACCTCTTCAACAAAGGCTACATCGGCTCCGTTGTTTGGGACATGGACAAATACGAAACCACCCTTGCCGCCGGTATCAGCCAGCCGCGCAACAGCGAAGGCAAATACTGGACGACCAACACGTCCTACAACCGCTCGACTACGCAAAACCTTGAAAAACGCGCCCTGACCAGCGGTATTTGGCGCGTGCGCGACCGCAACGGCATCGAATCGCGCCTCGGTATCGAATTTATTACCGAAGACCGCAAAGTGCCCGATACCAATTACGACCTCGGCCGCAGCCACGCCACCATGCTGACCGCCTCGTGGAAACGCCAAAACATCGAAACCGAGCTGCGTCCCGAAAACGGCTACTACCTCGACGGCAAAATCGGCGTAACGCTGGGCAAGCTCCTTTCTTCCACCGCCATGGCGCGCGCCACCGCCCGCGCAGGCTATTTCTACACGCCTGAAAACAAAAAACTCGGCACCTTCATCGTCCGCGGACAGGCAGGCTACGTTTACGCCCGCGAAGGCGAAGACGTACCTTCCAGCCTCATGTTCCGCACCGGCGGCGCATCTTCTATCCGCGGTTACGAACTCGACAGCATCGGTTTGGAAGGCCCGAAAAATTCCGTCCTACCCGATAGGGCGTTACTGGTCGGCAGCCTCGAATACCAATTCCCGATTACCAAAAGCGTATCCGGCGCCGTCTTCCACGATGTCGGCGACGCCGCAGGCAACTTCAAACGCATGAGCATGAAACACGGTACCGGCCTCGGCGTGCGCTGGTTCAGCCCCGTCGCCCCGTTCTCCTTCGACGTCGCATACGGACACCAAGACAAAAAACTCCGTTGGCACATCAGCTTGGGTACGCGGTTTTAAGGTCGTCTGAAAATAAAAAACAGGGGTGCGTGATGGCATCCCTGCTTTTTTATGTGGTATGTGAAAACCGCATATGTCAGATTTTCAAAAGCCAACAGATTCGCAGCCGACAAAAAACGGTCAGACCAAATGTTTTGCCAAAAGATTCAGGGCAAACTCGACAGCCTGTGTTCTGACGGCTTCGCGATCGCCGCTGAAGACTTGCATCTCTTCCAGCGATTCGGTCGGCGTGGACAAACCGAACCAAACCGTGCCGACAGGTTTCGCTGCGCTGCCGCCGCCCGGGCCTGCGATGCCGGAAATACTGAGGGCGTAGTCGGCTTGGGCGACGGCTTTGGCACCTCGCGCCATTTCGTACACGGTTTCGCGGCTGACCGCGCCGTGTTGCAGCAGCGTGTCGGGCATGACGCCGAGGCGCTCTTCTTTGGCTTGGTTGCTGTAAGTGACGAAACTTTGATGAAACCATTGCGAGCTGCCCGCAATGCTGGTAAACGCGCCCGCCAACAGGCCGCCGGTGCAGGATTCGGCGCAGGTTACGGTTTGGCGGTGTTGGGTCAGGTGTTCGGCGATGGTTTGCAGGGCGGTCATGAGATGTCCTTTCTCGGGGCTGGACTTTCCCGAAATATGGGGTTGGGTGGAAACCCTATTATAGAAGGATTGCAGAGAGTGGGCGAAAGGTCGTGGGCAAAGCCCACGCTACGGGTTCGGTTTGTCCCAAGTCTATGCCCATTTGACGGAAAGGTCGTCTGAAAACCGGAATACTTGATTTTCAGACGACCTTTGGATTCGTTGCCTCAACTGTTCAACTGCTTCCCATACCGAATGCGTCAACTCAAATCAAAAATACTCATGTCGTCATTCCCGCGCAGGCGGGAATCCACTTTTGAATTTTGGAAACTGTTTTTTAAATATCTGTTTCTTAAAATTTCCAATGGATTCCCGCCTGCGCGGGAATGACGGTTCATAATGCTGATTAAAAACCGAGCCGCCCGTAGCGTGGGTTCTACCCACGAATGAACAGAGATGATTGGATTCGGATGTTCGGTGGAAAATCGCAGGCAAAGCCCACGCTGCGGATTGGTTTATCCTAAGCCTTGCCCATTTGACCAAAAGGTCGTCTGAAACCGAAATTGGTTTTCAGACGACCTTTTTCTGTTTGACGGGCAATTATGCGCCGAACACTTTCAAACGGTTTTCCACCGGCTCGAAGGCTTTTTCACCGGCAGGCGCTTCGATGCCGCCGATAACCATTTGCGCGCGCAGAAGCCAGCTTTCGGGCAGGCTCCATTCTTTGGCGATGGCGGCGTCGGGCAGCGGGTTGTAGTGTTGCAGGTTCGCGCCCACGCCGGCGGCGGCAAGCGTTGTCCAGATGGCGTATTGCGTCATCGCGTTCGCATGGTCCGCCCAAACGGGGAAGTTGGCGGCATAAGAAGGGAACTGCTCTTGCAGGCCTTTGACGACGTTTTGGTCTTCGAAGAACAAAATGGTCGCCGCGCCTGCTTTGAACAGGTTTAATTTTTGCGCGGTCGGCTCGAATTGTTCGGCAGGCACGATGGCGCGCAAAGCGTCTTCAACGAATTGCCACACTTTGCCGTGTTCTTCGCCGAAAAGGACGACGACGCGGGTGGATTGCGAGTTGAAGGAAGAAGGCGTGTGCAAAACGGCATGTTTGACGATTTCGCTGATTTCTTCGTTGCTGACAGGCAGATTTTTATTCAGCGCGTAAATGGAACGGCGGGTTTCTGCCGCTTGCTGCAAGGTTTGATAAGTCATTTTGTTTTTCCTTTGATTGATGTTTAATCGGTTGGCGGGTTTGGAAATCTATTCGTAAAACCCGCTTTGCTTGTTTTCAGACGACCTTTGGGTCTATCAGGATTTGTTTTTGCCGAACAGGTTGTCCAATGCCAATGAGCCGCCGCCGGCTGCTGCGAGATAGAGGAACACGAAGCAGAACAATACTGCCGATTCGCCGCCGTTGGCAAGCGGGAACAGCGCCGAACCTTGGGAGGCGTGTGCCATGAAATAGGCAGCCGCCATCTGACCGGACAGGATGAAGGCGGCGGGACGGGTGAACAGTCCGAGAATCAATAGGATGCCGCCGGCGATTTCCAAAATGCCCGCCACCAACATCAAGCCTTCGGGCGAGCCGCTGCCCATGGCGGTCGGGAAGCCGAAGAATTTCGACGTGCCGTGTAAGAGGAAGAGGTAGGCGGTTACGATACGCAAAACGGACAATAAAATAGGTTGGATACGGGCGCAGGTTGCAGACATGGGGTTCTCCTTATCAAAATGCGGGGTTTAAATGAAAACTAATCTTATCTGTGCAGTATAGATAATTACTGCCGGTAGATATATACTTCTTTTATTGATACAACGTTTCCCTAAAAGAAAACATGGATACCCTGTTCAGCCTTAAAGTTTTCCGCCAAGTCGTCCAAAGCGGCAGCTTCACCCGCGCCGCCGAGCAGCTTGATATTTCCTCCGCGATGGCGAGCAAACACGTCAGCCATCTGGAAAATACGATTAAGGCCAAGCTGCTGCACCGCAACAGCCGCAACCTCCACCTGACCGAAGCGGGCGAAGAATACTACCGCCAATGCAGCTACGCGCTCGACACGCTCGACACCGCCGCACAAAAGGCGGCAGGCGGGGCGGATACGCCGCAGGGCATGTTGCGCGTAACCATGCCGCTTTGGTTTGCGGGCAATTTAATCGGCACTTGGCTGGCGGAATACCGCGAACGCTATCCCGAAGTCACGCTCGATTTGGTGCTCGACAACCGCCACGTCGATTTGATTGCCGAAGGCTTCGACCTTGCCTTGCGCGTGGCAAAAACCTTGTCGCCCTCGCTTATCGTCAAGCCGCTGGCGCAAATCCAATTCGTCCTGCTTGCCTCGCCCGAGTATCTGGCGAAACACGGCAAACCGCAAACGCCCGAAGAGGTCATGCGCCATCCCGCCATCCTGCCGACCTACACCGACCAGCGCAATTTGGAAATCACCCATCGGGAAACGGGCGAAAAAAGTATTCTGACGCTCAATCCGGTGATTCAAAGCGACAATACGCTGATGATACGCGAATTGGTCAGGGCGGGCGCGGGCATCGCCTATCAGCCGCTGTGGTCTGCCAGACAGGATTTGAAGGAAGGCAGGTTGGTCAGCCTGCTGCCGGAATATCGGGTGCGGACCGAGCAATTAAACGCGGTTTATGTGGACAGGGCGTTTTTGAGCGCGAAGGTGCGCAGTTTTATCGATTTTCTGAACGAGAAGATTTCGGCGGAAGGGGAATGAGGATTGGGGATGAAGATTGGCAAAAGGTCGTCTGAAAACGGGAAAGCGGTTTCAGGCGACCTTTTGTTTGTGCGGCGGTTTATTTGACCTGCTGCATGTATTTTTTCAGACGGCCTTTGCTCTGCATGGCGCGGTTTTCCAGTTCGTCCACAACGGCTTGCGCTTTGGCTTTGTTCACCGGTTTGCCGACCTGAATCACGCCGCTCATGTTCATCATGCGGTGCGGCGGGCAGGTATAGACGTACACGCCTTCTTTGTCGAGCTTGAGGGTGAAGTCTTTGCCGTCTTCGGAGAGGAAGTCGGCAACACCGCCAGGCAAGGCTTTGCTTTGCACCCAGTGGCCTTTGTTGGCGGCTTTGAAGGTTACGGTGTCGCCGACTTTGGCGTTGACGTAGCCGGGTTCAAACACCATGCTGCCGTCTTTGCCGTTGTCGAGCATTTTGACTTCGTGGTTGGCGGCGTATGCGCCGAGGGAGGCGGTCAGCATGAGGAGGAAGAGGGATTTTTTCATGGAGGGAGTCCTTTCTAAGGATATAGTGGATTAAATTTAAATCAGGACAAGGCGACGAAGCCGCAGACAGTACAAATAGTACGGAACCGATTCACTTGGTGCTTCAGCACCTTAGAGAATCGTTCTCTTTGAGCTAAGGCGAGGCAACGCCGTACTGGTTTAAAGTTAATCCACTATAAAAAATATGGGACGGGCTGATGAGTCTAAGAGGTAAGCCTTGGGCTTACCGCCCTCTCCCTAACCCTCTCCCGCAGGAGAGGGGATAAGTTGCAGGGAGAGCGCGGGTCGGATGCTCAAATCTGACATTTGCAGGAGAGGTTAAGTTACGCACTCTGCCGCATCGGACGGATAACGGGCAGGCCTTTGCTGTCGTATAAAAGTTCGATGTCCACTTTATACAACCTGCTTATCATATCCGCCTGCAACACGTCCTGCGGCGCGCCCTGCGCCTGTACTTTGCCTTCGCCGAGCAGAATCACGCCGTCTGAAAACTGCGCGGCGAGGCTCAAATCGTGCAACACCATCAGCGTAACCAGATTGTGTTCGTGCGTGTATTGCACCACGCGCTCCAAGAGGTTCAACTGATGGTGCATATCCAGCGCGCTGACCGGTTCGTCCAGCATCAGGATTTCGGGGCGGCGCAGCATGACTTGGGCAAACATGACGAGCTGCCGCTGTCCGCCGGAAAGCCGCATGATGTCGCGGTGCGCCAAGTGGCCGATGCCCAGCTCCGCCATAATACTTGCGGCTTCGTGCAGCAGTTCGTCGCCGACGTGCATGTGCAGCGCGTCCATGCGACCGAGCAACACGACTTCCAACGCGGTCAGCGAGGCTTCGGCGGCGGTGTCCTGCGGCATATAGCCTATGCGTTTGCGCCAGCTTTGCAGGTGGATTTTGCTCAACACTTCGTCGCCGTAGCGGATGGTGCCTTTGTGCGCCACTTCGCCAAAAATCGTTTTCATCAGCGAGGATTTGCCCGTACCGTTCGGGCCGAGCACGGAATAGACTTTGCCCTGTTCCAGCGTCAAATCGATACTGTCAGCAACGACATAATCACCGCGCCGGATATGGACGTTTTCAAGTTTCAACATTTCAGACGACCTACCGTTTCGTTAACACAATCCAGAAGAAGAACGGCACGCCGACAAACGACGTAACAATCCCCACCGGAAACAGCGCGCCGGGGATAATCACCTTGGACAACACGCTGGCCACCGACAAAAATGCCGCGCCCGCCAGCATCGCGCCGGGCAGGAAGAAACGCTGGTCTTCGCCCAAAAGAATCCGTGCCACATGCGGCGCGACCAGTCCGATAAAGCCGATCACGCCGACGAAACTGATTGCTGTCGCCGTCATCACTGCCACCAACACCAGCGTTTTCAGGCGCAAAAGTTGTAGATTGATGCCCAGCCCGACGGCGCGTTCTTCGCCCAAACGCAGCGCGGTCAGCTTCCACACATCGCGCGAAAGCAACAGCACGCACACTGCGGTAACGGCCGCCGTAACCGCAACCGTCTCCCAAGTCGCCTTGGTCAGGCTGCCGAACAGCCAAAACAGAATCTGCTGCGAAATCTCAGGCGCGGCGATAAACTGAATCAGCGACAGAATCGACTGAAACAGGAACAAAAGCGCAATCCCCACCAGCACCAACATCGCCGAGTTGAAGCGGCGCGCCGAGGCAAACAGAAACAAGATACCCGAAGCCAGCATGGTCATCACAAACGCGCCGATGGGGACGGCGACCGTTTCAGGCAGCCCGAAACCGCCGAACGCAATCACTACCGACGCGCCCAAACCCGCCGCCGCCGCCAAACCCAGCGTATAAGGGCTGGCCATCGGATTGTTCAACAGCGTCTGAATCTCCGCCCCGCCGACGCCCAAAGCCGCACCGACCACCAACGCCATCACCGCAATCGGCAAGCGCAAATCCATCACAATCAGGCGGTTCATCTCGTCCGTTTCGGGTTTGCCCAGCAAAACATTGACCACTTCGCCGACCGGCAGCGTGTCCGTCATCGCCGGGCCGGTGGCGATGTCGAATAGGAAGCTGACCGCCGCGATGATTAAAAACATCAAAACAATCAACCAACGCTTGCCTTCTAGCCTGCGCTGGTTCCTCACAATCTCGGCGACAACCGAATCATTCATTTCTTAAGCCTTTGAAATTAGGGAACAAGGTCAGATATTCATGCCCGAAAATCTCTTTTGTCTGTATCCGTTTTGAAGGGTGGTTTTTTGAAAATCGGGATAACGGCGTTCCAAACGGCTTTGCCCTCTCCCTAACCCTCTCCCGCGGGGAGAGGGAACAAATGGCAGAGAATCACAGCAATGGTCGGACTTTACCCTCTCTCCGTGGGAAAGAGAACAAATTGCAGGGAATCACAACAATAGTTGAATCTCAGTCATCCGATTCCCTCTCCCCGTGGGAGAGGGCTAGGGAGAGGGCAAAACAGTCAAACCCACCTGACACTCCCCGCTCGCTACGACGAAAAGTCGTAGCATGGGCTTCGCCCACAAAAAACAGGAAACCCTCATACCATTTGCCATCATTTCTGCAAATGCTACTCCCCGTAGGAGAGGAAACAAATGGCAGAGAATCAAAACAATGGTCGGACTTCAGTTATCTGTTCCCTCTCCCCGCGGGAGAGGGCTAGGGAGAGGGCAAAACAGTCAAACCCACCTGACACTCCCCGCCCGGCACGATAGGAAGTGCTTTGCCCGCGAAAACAGGGAAAACCTCAGACCGTTCGCCATCATTTCTGCAAACATTACCCGTGGGCAAAGCCCACGCTACGGTTCTGTACAAAATCCATGCTGCTTTCAGACGACCTTCCGCATAAAAAGGTCGTCTGAAACCCATAAGCCCGCCTTATTGCCCTTTCGGATACAGGTAGAACGTACCGTTTGGTACAACAGGCAGGTTTTGGCGGTAGAAGTCGGTATACGTTTTCTCAGGATTGAAGTCTTTGAACAACTGCGGATAAACCGCTTTGGCCATAAATTGAATCGATGCGCCGTCGGAAAGCGTGCGCGAGTTGGCGTGGTAGGCGGCGTAGAGGCGGTTGTTTTTAATCGCAGGCAGGTTCGCCCAGCCGGCACGTTTGGCAAAACCGGCCAAGCGTTTTTCCGCTTCAGCTTTCGGAATGCCCCAGCCCATCACCATGGCGGTCGGGCTTTTCTTCAATTCGGTTTCGCGGCCGGTAATCACGATGACGTCGGGTTTGGCGGCGAGGACTTTTTCAGGATTGATCGGGCCGTAGAACTCAACCGAAGAAGCGGCGATATTGTTGCCGCCGACCAGTGTCGCCATCGAACCCCACATGCTCTTGCCGAAGGTTACGCTGTGTTCCGCAGGGCCTTTGTTGCCGAACTCGACATACACTTTAGGCTTGGGCAGATTGGCTTTTTTCACGCGCGCTTGGATGGTATCGGCGATGCGTTTGTAGTCCGCCGCCAGCTTGTCCGCTTTTTGCTGTTGGCCGGTCAGCGTGCCGATAAGCTTGGTCGATTGGATGTGTTTGGCGACCGTTTGCGCGTTGTAGTCCAACACCACAATCGGAATGCCCGCTTTGTTGATGCGGGCAAGGTCGGAACCCAGAGCCTTGTACTGCCAGTCCGCCAGAATCAGCAAATCGGGTTTCAATGCCAAGACTTTTTCAACGGAGAATGTGCCGACTTCCACCTCGCCCACGTCGGCAAGCTGGTTCAACTTGGGCACGGCTTTGCTGAATGCCGCCCAGCTCGGCGGCGCCCAGTCGGCCCAAACCGCTTTGGAGAAGCCGACCACATTATTCAGCGCGTCCTTGCCGCCGATGGCCATGTAATCTTGATAATAAAAGCCCAAAACCACGCGTTTGGCGGGCAGGTCGACGGTTACTTTGCGGCCGTTGACATCGGTAATCTGAACCGGTTTGGCATGGACGGCGGCAGTGCCGAATGCCAATGCGGCGGCGAGGGCAAGGGAGGAGAAGCGCGACAGTTTCATTAGAGTAAAATCCTTTTAATAATAATGTTATATCTGATTTATATATAAATAAGAATCTTTCTTATTTTTAATGCGAGCCTAATGGATTTAAAATAAACGGAAAAGTTCCGTTATTCAGGGAAGTTTTTATTACAAACGTGATGGTGTTTATTGTTCAGACGACGCCTGCCGTTTGCCCGATATATTGGATTAACTTTAAATCAGGACAAGGCGACGAAGCCGCAGACAGTACAGATAGTACGGAACCGATTCACTTGGTGCTTCAGCACCTTAGAGAATCGTTCTCTTTGAGCTAAGGCGAGGCAACGCCGTACTGGTTTAAAGTTAATCCACTATAAAAGGTCGTCTGAAACATCAAGCAAAGAGTCAATATTCTGTCATTTCATTTTTTGAAAGTCCGCCATGCTGACCATTACCACCTGCCTCACCTACCCCGAGCCGCCGTCCAACCTGCTGCCCCTGGCGGACGCACTGACGCGCGACAACATCCCCACCGCCTTCGCGCCCTGGCAAAACCGCCCGAAATCCGCCTTCATCCTGCCTTTGTGTGCATGGGATTATGCGGCGGAGCCTGAAGCGTTTGGGCAGTGGCTGACCGAAGCGGAAGCGTGCGGGCAAAGGTTTATCAACCCCGTTGGGCTGATGCGTTGGAACATGGACAAACGTTATTTGTGCGATTTGGCAGAATGGGGGGCGGATGTGATTCCGAGCGTGCAGACGTCGTCTGAAAAAGAAAAATTGGAAGACATTTTAAAAAATCGGGGCTGGCGGGAAGCGGTCGTCAAACCCGTTATCGGGCAGAGCGGGCGCGGCGTGGCGAAAATCAGGGCGGGAGAAGTGTCGTTGAAGGCGGGGGATTATCCGCAAGGCGTCATCGTCCAGCCTTATATCCGCGAAATCGAAACGGCGGGCGAAACCTCGCTGGTGTTTTTGGAAGGGCGTTTCAGCCATGCCGTACTGCGTATGCCGCCCCAAGGCGAATGGCGCGCCAATTCCGCCTACGGCGTCGCCGTCAGCCCCGCCGCGCCGCCGGAAAAAGCAGTCGAAACCGCACGGCAGATATTGGACATGCTGCCTGAAATACCGGCATACGCCCGCATAGACGGGACGCTGATCGGCGACAGGTTGCTGCTCAATGAATTGGAACTCGTCGAACCCGCCCTTTACCTGCATACCGCTGAAAACGCGGTTGCCGATATGGTGCAGGCGGTAAAGCGCGTTATCACGGGTTGATGATAAAGAACCAATGCAAAAAAGGTCGTCTGAAAACAAAGGTAGCGGGTTTTAAACCGTGCTATGCTTGTTTTCAGACGACCTTTTTAGAAAACCGACTGCGTTCGGCAGTCAACCTTTGATCGGTATTACAATTTAGGCTCCATCATCCAGACTGCGGCGAGTGTGACGATGGATACCAAACTGATGATCATGATTAAATTTAAAAACAAAATTGACATATAGCCTCCGAAATGTTTGCTGTTGTGTTTATTATTGATACTGCCGTTCGGTATCATGGCGTACCGTAAGGCAGTGGCGGCTTTACGCGGATACCCTTTTATAGTGGATTAACTTTAAACCGGTACGGCGTTGCCTCGCCTTGTTCTGATTTAAAGTTAATCCACTATATTGAACCGCTTTGCCGGGCGGGTAGAATAGCATTGTCAGAATAGTTACTTTGTGTATTTACCTAATTTATCAGTAAGAAAAAGGCAATAATTATCAACAATCAATAAAAAGCACTATCACTTTCGGATGTTTTTTATCAAACATGGCTCATTAACAGGAAAACTTTTCCAAATCTCTATTTTTATTTGATTTATGCACAATTTTCATATCCGTTTCCGCCGCACGGCGCTCATAGCCGGTGTGGTATTTTTGCCTTTGGCGGTGTTGATTGCCGTCCGTTTGCACACGCACGGCGGTTTTGAATTTGAAAAACCTTTGATGATGTGGATCCACCATAACATCGGCGAAGGCTTTTTCCCTATTGCCACTGTTTTGCATTATTTGGGCAAAACCGTCATCGCCGTGCCTTTAATCGGCATCGCGGCATGGTGGCTGTATCGGGTCGGCAACCGTCGCGGCGCGTTGTTTTGCGTGAGCGCCGCCTTGATACCGACGCTGAATATGCTGTTGATTAAAGATTGGTTCGAGCGGCCGCGGCCGCTGTTTTGGCCGCGCATGATTGAAGAGACTAATTTTTCGTTTCCCAGCGGACACAGCACCTTTTCCGCCGCCATCGCCGTCATGATGATTATGTTGTGCAGTGAGACGCCTTATCGGCGTGTTGCGTGGCTGATCGGCATTGCCTTTGCCCTGAGTACCGGTTTTTCGCGCGTTTATTTGGGTGTGCATTACCCGACCGACGTTTGGGCGGGCTGGACAAACGGCACGCTGACCGCGTTGTTGGTTTATTATTTCGTGTTCAGGGGTCGCTATCTTTCAGACGACCCTGCCGTCTCCCAAATATCTTCAGATTATGAATAATTTATCGCCCAATACGCCGTTTTGGCTGCGCAACGGTCATGCCGACACCATCTTTGCCAAATTCCTGCAACGCCCTTCCCCCGCTTACCGGCGCGAGTTGCTGCCCGACAGCACCGGCAAAGCACAAGTTGCCTACGATTTTGTCGACAGCCCCAATCCCGACGCGCCGCTGGTGGTTTTGTTTCACGGCTTGGAAGGCAGCAGCCGCAGCCATTACGCGGTCGAACTGATGCGCGCGGTACAAGACAAAGGCTGGAACGGCGTGGTCGCCCATTTCCGCAGTTGCGGCGGCATCCCCAATACCGCGCCCGTGTTCTACCATTTGGGCGATACGCCCGAAATCGCCTTTATGCTCGACACGCTTGCCGCTCGTTATCCCGTCATTTATGCGGCAGGCGTTTCGCTCGGCGGCAATGCTTTGGCAAAATATTTGGGCGAACAAGGCAGCAATGCGCTGCCCCGCGCCGCTGCCGCCGTTTCCGCGCCGGTCGATGCGACGCTGGCGGGTACGCGTTTCGACAAAGGCATGTCGCGCCTGTTATATACCCGTTATTTTTTGAACTCGTTGCTGCCCAAAGCCCGCGACATTGCCGATTTGCAGAATGCCCATCCCGACCGCGATGTTGCCGCCCTGTTGAAACAATGCAAAACGCTAGGCAACTTCGACGATACGTTTACCGCGCCGCTGCACGGCTTCGCCGACCGTTTCGACTATTACCGCCGCGCCTCGTGCAAACCTTGGCTCAAAACGGTAGCCGTTCCTTTGCTGCTGCTCAACGCCGTCAACGACCCCTTCCTGCCGCCCGAAGCCCTGCCGAATGCGGATGAAGTGTCTCCGTCCGTCACGCTTTTGCAGCCCGAACACGGCGGACACGTCGGCTTCGTCAGCCGCGACGGGGGTCGTCTGAACCTGCAATGGCTGCCGCAAACCGTATTGTCTTATTTCGCACAATTTGAATAGCGTTCCCGAATGGCTGTTGGAGTTGCGTTGGGATAAATTGGTTGAAACAAAAAAAGGTCGTCTGAAAACCTATATTTCAGGTTTTCAGACGACCTTTTTACTGCTCAAACGGCTGACCGCTCAATCAGTCATGACCGATATCGACGGTTTTCTCTTTGTAGCGCGTATCGGGGACAAGGACGATTTTTTCGTCCACTTTGCCGATGGCTTTCACGTCTTTGCCCGGGTAGTCCAACTGATGCAGGAAATAGCGGATACAGTTGAGGCGGGCGCGTTTTTTGTCGTCGGAACGGATGATGACCCAAGGCGCGTCGCCGGTGTGGGTGTGGAAGAACATGGCGTTTTTGGCTTCGGTGTAGTCGTCCCAGCGGTCGAGCGACTGGATGTCCACGGGGGAGAGTTTCCAGTGTTTCAGGGGATCGTCGCGGCGGGAGATGAAGCGGCGCAGTTGTTCTTCGCGGGATACGGAGAACCAGAATTTGAAGAGGTGGATGCCGCTGGCGACGAGCATGCGTTCCAATTCAGGGGTTTGGCGCATGAAGAGCAGGTATTCGTTGGGTTCGCAGAAGCCCATCACGCGCTCTACGCCGGCGCGGTTGTACCATGAGCGGTCGAAGAATACCATTTCGCCTGCGGTCGGCAGGTTTTGGATGTAGCGTTGGAAATACCATTGGCCGCGTTCGGTGGTAGTCGGTTTTTCCAGTGCGACGACGCGCGCGCCGCGCGGGTTCAAATGTTCCATAAAGCGTTTGATGGTACCGCCCTTGCCTGCGGCGTCGCGGCCTTCAAACAGGCTGACGATGCGTTGGCCGGAGTCTTTGACCCAGCTTTGCACTTTCAGCAATTCGATTTGCAGCTTTTGTTTTTCTTTCTCGTATGCGGCGCGGCGCATACGTTGTTTGTAGGGGTAGTTGGCGGGAAGTGGTGCGCTGCCGGAATCTTCGTCCGTACCGCGTCCTTCGTGTTCCAAAACGGCTTTTTCGAAAACTTGCAACTGGTCTTGCTTTTCGCCCAATTCAACGTTTTCAAACGGTTCTAACTGATGATCTGCCATAGGGTCTCCTTATTGATTAAGTTTGAAATGATATGGTGTGGTATGGTTTGATTCTACTCCTTTGCCCCTCAGCGGACTACATAAAATTACACTGCGCCATTTTTTTCGGCGCGGTCTGCTAATTTGTGTAAAAACAGCGTATAATCAGGCTATTTGCACCACAGCCATGCCCTATTTCGCCCTGTTTGACGATGCCGTAAGCGGCCGCGCAAAACTCTATCAAAATCATGTGGAAAGCCGCCTTTTCCATCATAACGAACTGGATTCGCTGGACGATACGCTGCAAAAGGGCTGGCAAAAAGGGCTGCATTCGGTGTTGTTTGCAGACTACGAATTCGGTTTGCCGCTGATGGGGATGGATTCCGAACGCGGCGGCAATCTTGCCCTGCATTGGTTTGCCGACTGCGCCGACATCGATGCCGAAAGCTGGCTTGCCCAAAATTCAGACGACCTCCCCGCCGGTATTTCCACGCCGCAATCCTCCGTATCCGAAGCCGATTACCTCGATCACATCCGCCAAATCCACGAAGCCATCCGGCGCGGCGACACCTATCAAATCAACTACACCACCCGCCTGAACCTGCAAGCCTACGGCAATCCCGTCAGCCTCTACCGCCGCCTGCGCCAACCCGTCCCCTATGCCGTTTTGTCCCACCTGCCTGATGAGGCAGGGAAATCCGCGTGGACGCTGTGTTTCTCGCCCGAACTCTTCCTCAAAATCGGTGCGGACGGCACCATCAGCACCGAACCGATGAAAGGCACCGCGCCGATTTTGGGCGACGGGCAAGACGAACGCCGCGCCGCCGAGTTGCAAGCCGACCCGAAAAACCGCGCCGAAAACGTGATGATTGTCGATTTGCTGCGCAACGACCTCGGCAAAATCGCCCAAACCGGCAAAGTATGCGTGCCAGAGCCGTTTAAAGTATCGCGTTTCGGCAGCGTCTGGCAGATGACCAGCACCATCCAAGCCCAAGCCCTGCCGCACATCACCGCCGCCGACATCCTCCGCGCCGCCTTCCCCTGCGGCAGCATCACCGGCGCACCCAAACGCATGAGCATGCAGATTATCGAATCGCTCGAAGCCGAACCGCGCGGCCTGTACACCGGCAGCATCGGCTACCTGAAACCATGTGAAGGTGGACTGGGATTTGAAGGCATATTCAACGTCGTCATCCGCACCTTATCGCTCAAACCCGTTTCAGACCCGATTTCAGACGACCTTCCATTTTCAGACGACCTAAATAGTGGATTAACAAATCAGGACAAGGCGACGAAGCCGCAGACAGTACAGACAGTACGGCAAGGCGGGAAAACGCCGTACCGGTTTCAAGTTCATCCACTATATCAAGGGGTGTACGGCGTCGGTTCCGGCATCGTCATCGACAGCAACCCCGCCGCCGAATATCGGGAATGCGGCTGGAAAGCCCGCTTCCTCAACGAATTGCGCCCCGCCTTCGGCATCTTCGAAACCATGCGCGTGGAAAACAAGCAATGCCGCCTGCTCGACCTGCATTTAGGTCGTCTGAAAACCTCCGCCCAAGCCCTCAACCTACCCCTGCCCGATGACTGCGAAACTCGAATCCGACAATACATCGCCAAACTGCCCGAAGGTCTCTTCCGCCTGAAAGCCGAACTCGTTTCAGACGGCCTCATCCTCAGCCATGCCGCCACCGCCGAGCTGTCCGCCCCGCAGCGCGTTATCCCCGCCCCGCAACCCCTCCCGCGCCGCGACTACCTGCGCCGCTTCAAAACCACCCGCCGCGCCCTCTTCGACCAAGCATGGCAAACCGCCGAAACACAAGGCGCGTTCGACAGCCTGTTTTTCAATTCAGACGACCTCCTGCTCGAAGGCGGCAGAAGCAACGTGTTCGTCAAATACCAAGGGCAATGGCTCACCCCGTCTCTGGATTTGGACATCCTCAACGGCGTCATGCGCCAAGCCGTGTTGCAGCAGCCGCAAACCTACTTGGGCGCAAACGCAGTCATCGAAACGCACATCACCCGCGACATGCTGGAACACACCGAAGAAATCCGCCTCTCCAACGCCTTGAGGGGCGTGTTTGAGGCGGATTTGGTCGTTAAAGAATAAAATTATTTCCTGAAAACGGATAAAGCCGACAGGCGGAGTATTTGTGAAACGGGTTATATATCTGAAACTTGAGTGTTCACAAACATGCGCACGGCCTTACCCTCATAACGCTGGTTCAACCACGCCTGTAAGCGTTCGCGGTCTTTGGCAGGCAAAGACTCCTTAAATTCGAGCGAAACCACGACAATATCGTCATGTTCGCCTGTTTCCGATTTAGTATTTTTGCCACTTTCAGGCTGCTCGGAAACAGGCTCTGTTTGCGCTTTCTCCCAAACCAAGCCGCGTCCGACAACGATTTTTTCCGCTTCCGGATATTGGGCTTTTAATTCCTTGAGTACCGCTGCATCGTCAGCACCGGCGGTATCGGCAGTTTTGCCCGCAAGCACGGTATCGATATAGGCCTGCTGCTCTTTCAGTTCATTTTGCTGCTGAACCGGATTGTTTCGGCTTGCCAGCAATTCTTCGATTTTGGCACCATCCCCTCCCGCATAAACCACGTTCACCTCCGGCTCTTTTACCCCCGACGCATTAAGGCTTTTTTCCAACAGGGCGATGATTTTCTCGGCATTACCCGTTCCGTTGACAATCAGACCGACTTTATTTTCCTTGTAGTTCAATACCTTACGAAGAACAAAAAAACTTTCCTGCTGCTGCGCGGCGGTGATCGCGGCATTGGCTTTTGTGTTGAACAGTTCCTGGCGCACCAGTCCTGATGCCATATAGCCGCTCGGAATCATCACAGCCAACACGACAACAGTAATCATGATACTTTGTAACCGGCGTTTGGATTCCGTTACCAACCCCCTGCGCGGCAGCTTGAGCAGTTTGGAAAACAACAAGGTCGAAAAAGCTATGAACACGCAGTTGATGGCAAAAAGATATGAAGCGCCGAAAAAATATTGCCAGTTGCCATGTGCCAGTCCGTAGCCCGCAGTACACAGGGGCGGCATCAATGCGGTCGCAATCGCCACACCCGGTATGGCATTGCCTCCTTCTTTTCGGGTCAGCGCCACAATGCCCGCACTACCGCCGAAGAAGGCAATCAACACATCCCAAAGGGTCGGCTGAGTACGCGCCAAAAGCTCGCTTTGCGCCTCTTTAAGCGGGGTTAATAGAAAATACAGTGTAGCAGTAACCAAACTGATGGCGACGAATACCATAATATTGCGCACCGCTTGGCGGATCAGCGCAGTATCGCCCACCGCCAAACCGTAACCCATACCGACGATCGGCCCCATCAACGGGGAAATCAACATCGCTCCGATCACTACCGCCGTGCTGTTTACATTTAGACCGATACTCGCCACAGCAATGGCAAACATCAATACCCACATATTCGTTCCGGACACCCGAGTATTGGCACGGATAGTGGCATCGATCTTATCGGGATGAGCTTGGTCATGCGCAAGATTGAACACATCTTGCAACTTGGTCATGGCACCCTTGTCTTCTTGTTCCTGCTTTTCTTGTATTTCCTGATTTTTACTTTCTTCCTGATCTTGCATGTGCGTATCCTAAAATTTTAATATTTTATTTTAAATATCTAATTCATAGAGAATTTTTGAGTAATGAAATAATGCCTTGCCATTACGGCTAAATCTGACAGGCACAATTCTCGCAATATATTAGCATACGTACGCAAATTTCCCCCGCCGGACGGGGAAGGGACAAGTTGCCTTGCGGCAACGAGTAGCGTGGGCTTTGCCCACGAAAGCCACCGTCTGACAACCGCAATCATCCAACAACCAAATCAAACAACAGCCGAATTGGCGTTCATTTTGTGGGTAGAACCCACGCTACGCATTGCTGCCGTATCCGTTTTCAGACGACCTTTTATCTGCTCACTCCTCCTATTTCCACCACCCGCTACTCAGCGAAAAAAATACCGGGTCGTAATATTTCGGCAGTTGTTGCGGGATACCGAGGTTGTTGCGGTAAACGACGCGGTAGCGGTCGGCGTACCAGGCGGGGACGATGATGTATTGGTGGAGGATGGTGCGGTCTAGTGCCCGGGAGGTGGTTTTCAGCTCTTCGCGGTTGGTGAAGCTGCCGAAATGTTTGAGCAGCTTTTCGACTTCGGGGCGGCACACGCCGGCGAGGTTTCGGCTGCCGGGGATTTTGGCGGCTTCGCAGCCGAAATAATCGTATTGTTCGTTGCCGGGGCTTTCGCTGTTGGCATAGGCGGTAATGGTCATGTCGAAGTCGAAATCGTTGAGCCGCCTTTGGTATAAGGCGGGGTCGGTAACGCGGATGTTCATGGTTACGCCGATTTTGGCGAGGTCGCGCTGCCATTTGGCGGTAATGCGTTCGTAGGTTTTGGAGGCGGTCAGGAACTCGAAGGTCAGGGGTTTGCCTTGGCTGTCGGTCAGTTTGCCGTTTTTATAGCGGTAGCCTGCTTTTTCCAAGAGGGCGCGGGCTTTGAGCAGGTTAGGGCGTATGCCTGTTTTCGGGTCGGTTTGGGGCGGCTCGGGGACGGGTTGGTTCAGGACGGCGGGGTCGAGGGTGTTGCCGAGGGACTGGAGCAATTTCAGTTCCGCGCCTTGCGGTTTGCCTGTCGCCGCCATCTCGCTGTTGGTGAAGAAGCTGTTGCTGCGGCGGTATGCGCCATAGAAAATGCGCGCGTTGATGCTTTCAAAATCGAAACTCTCGACCATCGCCTGCCGCACGAGGATGTTGTTGAACGGGGCGCGGCGCAGGTTCATGACGAAGCCCTGCATGCCGGCATCGCTTTTTTGTATCCATTCGTGTTTGCCCATGCCGCGTTTGGCGAGCATTTCGTCGGAATAGCCCCGCGCCCAGTTTCGGGCGATGTTTTCGTAAACGAAGTCGTATTGCCCGGCTTTGAGGCCTTCGAGGCGGACGCTGTTGTCTTTGAAATATTTGAAGCGGACAGTGTCGAAATTATATCTGCCTTTGCGGGTCGGCAGGTTTTGCGCCCAGTAGTTTTTGTCGCGCGCGTATTCGCTCATGCGCCCGATATCTGCTTTGACGAAACGGTAGGGGCCGGAGCCGATGGGCATTTTGTTTGCGCCTTTTTCCAGACCTTCGGGGTAGCTTTTATGAGAAAACACAGGCAGTTGACCTAATGCCATGTGTAATTCGGCATTGCGCTGTTTGAAGCGGAAAACGACTGTCCTGTCGTCGGGCGTTTCGACTTTGGCTACGTCGCTCCAGTATATGCGGTAGAAGGGGTTGGCGGCTTTGTCTTGGGTAAGCAGGCGGAAGGAGGCGGCTACGTCTTTGGCAAGCACGGGATCGCCGTTGTGGAATTTGGCTTTCGGGTTGAGCCTGAATGTTGCCGACAGCCCGTCTTCGGCAAGTGAGAAGTCTTCCGCCAGCAGCCCGTACATGGAGAAAGGTTCGTCCCAACTGTTGTCCGTAAGCATGTCCACGGTCAGATTGAGGACGCCGGCTTCTTTGTCGCCTTTGAGGGTAAACGGGTTGAACGTATCAAAGCCGCCCTGCATCGGCAGGGAAAACACGCCGCCTTTTGGCGCGTCGGGATTGACGTATTCGTAGGCGCGAAAGTCGGCGGGATATTTCGGCTCCTGCCCCAAACCCAAACCGTATGCGGCAAAAGCGGTGGCAGAGGAGAAGGAAAGTAGCAGCAGGACGAGCTTTTTCATAAGGTTCCAAACCGAACGGGACGATGAAGCCCGATTATAGCAAAAGGTCGTCTGAAAACGGTTTTCAGACGACCTTTTATCCGTTTCAAAACATAATCAAGAAGGCTGCTTTCGGTTTTTCGCCTGAGCGTCAAACTCCGCCAGCGTCATGTTCAAAGTCTGCAAACACGGCGTCATCACCGCATCGACAGCTTGGTTCACATGATCCCTTTCCACAGGCGACGGGCGGTAAACAAAGAGCTTGAAGAGTTCGCTCAACTCAATCGAATCCGCCCCCGTTTTCAACACCCAGCCCTGACGGCCGTTGTAGATATAGCCGTGCCGCGCCAGCTTTTCCAAAAGCTCGCCCAACTCATCGTAACCCATATTGATATGTCGTCTGAACTCCTGAACAGGCAAGGCTTTGCCCTCTTTTTGCGCCGCATCCAAAAGCAGCAGGATTTTCAACACATCGTCAAACCGCCCGCGCGAATCGAAGCCCCTGCGGAACGCCTCGCCCTGCCAATAAGACAGCGACGAAGTCAGCACCGCACCGCCCAACACCAGCGTCCACAGCAAATTCAGCCACAACAGGAAAAACGGCACAGCGGCAAATGCGCCGTAAATCGAGCGGTAGCCGTCGAAATTGCCCATATACCAAGCAAACAGGAAACGCGCCGTCTCCAAGCAAAACGCCGTAATCAAAGC
The DNA here is from genome assembly GCF_000260655.1 of Neisseria sicca VK64. Classification (GTDB taxonomy): domain Bacteria; phylum Pseudomonadota; class Gammaproteobacteria; order Burkholderiales; family Neisseriaceae; genus Neisseria; species Neisseria sicca_B. The sequence continues at coordinate 24,047 of NZ_AJMT01000119.1, read as the reverse complement.
CCCGACGAACGCCTGCCGCGCAGGCACAAAACGATTAGGCACAAAGCGGTACAAGCCCCACAGCAGCAGCGTCACGAAAAACAGCGTCCCCGCCGTCCGCAACACCCCCATCCATTGGGACGAAGCCAGCGCAGATTCCTGCACCGACCCGACCATAAAAGAAATCCCCACGCCCAAAGACAGCGGCCCAAACGTCAGCAACGCCCAATACACCAAAAACTGCATCATCCAAGGCCGCTGCGAATTGACCCGCCAAATCCGGTTGAACGCATTATCAATCGTCCGAATCAGCATCAGCGACGTCACCACCAGCATCACACTGCCAATTGCCGTCAACTTCCCCGCCTGATTGCGGAACGCATTGATATAATCAAACACCATGTCCGCACCCTGCGGCACAATAGTCTGATTGACGAACGAAACAAAAGAATCCGACCAACGGTCGAACACAGGAAAAATCGAAGCGACCGCCACCATCACCGTCAATACCGGCACCAAAGCCAGAAGCGTCGTAAACGTCATACTCGCCGCAGCCTGCGGCACACGCTCCTCATCGAAACGCCGGACCACAAACCACGCAAAAGCAAACGCCTTACTGTCCGACAAACCTTGCCACCATTTCAAAAACGGCATAATCTTTCCCGAAAAAATAACGAATTGAAAATAAAAAACAGAAAACGACCACGTCGTCTGAAAACACAACCTCAGCGAAATTCAAACACCCATTTCCCATCAACCCCATTGTAACGGAATACCCAAATGAACCCAAATTCCCTCAAAATCCTCGTCCTCTACTACTCCCAAAACGGCAGCACCCTCAACCTCGCCCGCCAAATCGCACGCGGCATCGAAAGCGTCGCAGGCTGCGAAGCCGTATTGCGCACCGTCCCCAAAGTCTCCACCGTCTGCGAAGCCGTCGAAAAAGACATCCCTGACAGCGGCGCCCCCTACGCCACCGCCGAAGACCTCAAAACCTGCGCCGCCCTCGCCCTAGGCAGCCCCACCCGCTTCGGCAACATGGCGGCCGCCATGAAATACTTCATCGACGGCACCATCCCCCTGTGGCTCGGTGCAGAACTCGCCGGCAAACCCGCCACCGTCTTCACCAGCACCTCCTCCCAACACGGCGGACAAGAAACCACCCTTCTCACCATGATGCTCCCCCTCCTGCACCACGGCATGATCATCAGCGGCATCCCCTACACCGAAGCCGCCCTCGGCAACACCCAAAGCGGCGGCACCCCCTACGGCGCATCCCACGTCGCCGGACACGATGGCAAACCCGTCCTGACCGCCGAAGAAAACGACATCGCCTTCGCACAAGGCAAACGGCTGGCAGAACTCGCCGTCAAGTTGGCTTAAAGTAAATATAAAAGTCCGTCCAACCACAAACTAAAAAACTAAAAGGTCGTCTGAAAACCTGATTTCCAAGTTTTCAGACGACCTTTTATCAACATCCATCCGTCAAGCCGAAAAAGCCTTATATGCCATCGAAGCAATAATCAGCAAAACCGTTACGACCAAAACCTTACGGATGATTTCCCCGTCTGAATTAATAGCATGGAGGCTGCCGAAATGGTTGCCCAACAAATTTGCCAAAATCATCGGGATTCCGATTAGGAACGCCATTTTCCCCGCTATCAAGAAAGCGACGAATGCCCCGATATTGGAAGCAAAATTAAAAATCTTAGAAGTAGCCGAAGCCTGCAACAACGACAATTTGTTGATGACAAACAAAGCGATGATGAAAATGCTGCCCGTGCCCGGTCCGAAAAAACCGTCATAAAAACCGACAATCAGACAAGTTAAAAAGACAGCGACGGCAGATTTTTTTATCTCGCCGCGTTCATCGTCTTTTTTCAGCAAAACGCCTTTGAACAAAGTTGCCAGCAAGCCTATGGGTAAAAACGCAAGAATGATGTAATTGATGGTTTCCACAGGCAGAATCAGGATGACTTTCGCACCGACGAACGCCCCGATTAAAGCCGCAACGATGCCGACCGGCACAATGCGCCATACAATCGAACTGCTTTTCATAAAGTTTTTAATCGCAGCCACCGTACCGATGGTACTCACCAATTTTTCCTGTGCCAACGCGACCTGCGGCGGCAAGCCGACCATCAAAAACGCGGGAATCAAAATCAGCCCGGCTCCGCCCGCAATAGCATCGACATAGCCCGCAATCAAAGACGCGGCAACCAGCAGGAAAAGACCGAGATAAAAATAATCGGCAATGATACTGCCGGGAATAAATAGTTGCTCCATAGATTGTTTCCTCTTGATTAAATTTAAATTTTTGTAGGTAGCAGCACGCAGGACCGTTTAAAACTTCAAATAAAGTATCAGTACATTAATTACCACCATAAAAATTGTCAACACTATTTATTTTTGTAAAAATAAACCAAAAATCAATTAACCGCTTCAATTAGTTTCTTCTGCCAAAAGGTCGTCTGAAAACCTTAATCGACTCCAAAATAAAAACCCGCTTCAAAAAGCGGGTTTCTTGTATCCGGTCAGGGCAGACCGTCTGTCCATATTGTCCGAAACTTCGTTACTGTTTTTCTATTTTCCGGCGGGCAATTTCCGCTTTTTTACGGCTTGCCGCCAGTTGTTCGCGCATTTCGTTCAAGATTTGCTTGGAAGATTTCGGTTTTTCCCAGTTGTCCGGTTCTGTATTTTGTCGTTGCGCCAATTGCTTTTGATGCTCTTGATAAAGCGCATTCGATTCTTCGGAAACTTTGCGGGCAATGTTCGGCAGCTCTTTTTCAACCAAAGCCTCGGCGCGTTGTTGGGCAAGATGGCGTTCTTTGCGGCTTTGGGCGCAATATTGCTTACTGTCTTGCTCAGGGGAATAACCGTAATGAGGCAGCGGTTTCCCCGCTTTTTTCATCGCCATGCTGTAATTGACGCATTGCAAGGCTTGCGGATCGGCAGCCATGTACAAAGAGTATAAATGCCCGGCATAGTCTTTGATGTCCTCATTGCCACCGCATACATTCGCCGTAGCCTCAATCAGCGCCGCATCTTGCAGCATTTGCCGGCAATGTTCGATCTGATCCGCATTCAAACTGACGGCGGGCTCTTGCGCGGCGGCTGAAAAAGATAAAATCAAAGCAAGTAAGCCTAAAGCAGATTGTTTCATGGTTTTTCCTTTTAAACCGGAATGATATTTTCAAATAAAGCATGAATGTCGGAACGCATTATAGTGGATTAAATTTAAATCAGGACAAGGCGACGAAGCCGCAGACAGTACAAATAGTACGGAACCGATTCACTTGGTGCTTCAGCACCTTAGAGAATCGTTCTCTTTGAGCTAAGGCGAGGCAACGCCGTACTGGTTTAAATTTAATCCACTATACATTCATGCCCGAAGTTTTCAGACGACCCCGTCCGTCCCTATCTGCCATCCTTCTGACGGATAAAGGCATCGGCTTTGGCGCGGCGTTCGGTTTCTTCGGCAACGGTTTTACGCAGCAATTCATCAACGGGAACACCGCGGCGCGGCGCTTCTTCTTCCGCATACTGTTTTATCTTACTGTCCATGTACGCCTCTACCTGACGGCGCAAACGGTCGCGTTCTTCACGGCTTTCCGCGCAAAGGCGCTTCAACTCCTTATCGTCGAGATGGTGAAAGCTTTGTTTTTTGAATTCCTCCTCCAGTTTCGGATATTGTCGGCACTGATCGACTTTCGGATGGTTAAACAACAAAACCATAGACAAAAGGTCGAAATATTCGGCGGTCTCTTTATTGTCCCGATAACAAAGCGAACCGTTCGCCAAAGTATTGGTGTCTTTAAACAATTGCCCGCACTCGGCGGCAAGCTTTTTATCCGCCGCAGGATCGGATGGCGCACCGGTTTGGTTTTGCGCGGCGGCAGAAGCGGACAAGCCGGCGAACAGCAAAGAAAATATAAAGGCTTTTTTCATATGGGTACTTTCAAAAAACAGATGGGGAAATCATGAATAGTTTATATACAGGGGTCGTCTGAAAACTTTCAGACGACCTTTTGTCCGTCAATATTGCGGTATCGAACAGCCTTCGGATGCGACAATTTTGCATTGTGCAACACCCGCAGCCTGACATTTTCTTAATGCTGACGGTTCTGCACGACCTGGGGAAGGCTCCGATCCATAAAAGGTTTTCACTTTTCCACCGGATTTTCCTTGGGCAACGGCAATACAGCCGTTTCTTACCCAAATACCTACTACACACGGCGCATTACGCCCGCCCTGTTCGCAGGTTTTAATCGCTTCTTTTTCTGCAGCGGCACGCGAATCCATGTTGAGGGCGCCACCTGCAATACCTGTTTTAGAATTGAACGCCCATGCGCCGTATTTGGACGGGACGTTGATGTTGATAACTTTAGTATTGTTTTGGAGGTTGGAAGATTGGGGCGGAGCCATATTGTATTGAACCATTTCCCCGTTATTCCCCTGAAAGCGGCAAATACCGCTGACAGGATCAAATTGTCCGGGGCAACCGTTGGCATAGACGTTAAAACTCGCCAACCCCAATAAGATAAAAAGCAGTTTTTTCATCAGTTTTTCCTTGGTTTGAAGATACAAAAAAAGCTGTCCGAACATCTTGCATGGTTTCAGACAGCTTTTTTCAGCGTTTTAGCCCACTTTATCCCCGGGCTGCGCGCCCGCATCGACATCGAGGAGCTTCAGTTTGCCCTCGGCTGTGGCGGCGGAGAGGATCATGCCTTCGGATACGCCGAATTTTGCCATTTTGCGCGGGGCGAAGTTGGCGACGGCGATGACCATGCGGCCGTTCAACTCGGCGGGGTTGGGATAAGACGCGGCGATGCCGGAGAAGATGATGCGTTTTTCAAAACCGAAATCGAGGTCGAATTTTAAGAGTTTGGTGCTGCCTTCGACGGCTTCGCAGTTCAATACTTTGGCGACGCGCATGTCGATTTTCATGAAGTCGTCGAAGCTCGCTTGTTCGGCGACTTTTTCGTATTTGCTGTCTTCAACAGGCGCAGGGGTCGTCTGAATGCTTTGTTTGTTGGCTTCGATTAAATCGTCCACTTGTTTTTGCTCCACTCGTTGCATTAAATGTTCGTATTTGTTGATGGCGTGTTCGCCTAGGGTTTCGCGCGTGTTCGCCCAGGTAATCGCGTCCAGATTGAGGAAACGCGCGGCGTTGGCGGCGGTTTGCGGCAACACGGGGGCGAGGTAGGCGGTCAGCATGGTGAAGGCGTTGATGAGTTCGCTGCATACTTCGTGCAGGCGTTCGTCTTGACCTTCCTGTTTGGCGAGTTCCCACGGTTTGTTGGCATCGACGTATTCGTTCACGGCATCTGCCAATGCCATGATGTCGCGCAGGGCGCGGGCGTATTCGCGGTTTTCGTATTGCTCGGCTATGTTGTCGCTTTCGGCGGCGAGTTTTGCCAGCAATGCGCTGCCTGAAACGTCTTTCAGACGACCTTCAAAGCGTTTGGCGATAAAACCTGACGCGCGGGCGGCGATGTTGACGTATTTGCCGACGAGGTCGCTGTTTACGCGGCTGATAAAGTCTTGCAGGTTCAAATCGATGTCTTCGATTTTGCTGTTGAGTTTGGCGGCGATGTAGTAGCGCATCCACTCGGGATTCAGGCCTTGTTCCAGATAGGATTTGGCGGTGATGAAGGTGCCGCGCGATTTGGACATTTTTTGTCCGTCCACGGTCAGGAAGCCGTGTGCGTACACGCCGGTCGGGGTGCGGTGGCCGGAGAAATGCAGCATGGCGGGCCAGAACAGGGCGTGGAAATAGAGGATGTCTTTGCCGATGAAGTGGTACATCTCGGTTTGGCTGTCGGCTTTGAAGTATTCGTCAAAATCGACGCCGATGCGGTCGCACAGGTTTTTAAACGACGCCATGTAACCGACGGGTGCGTCCAGCCAGACGTAGAAGTATTTGCCCGGCGCGTCGGGGATTTCGAAACCGAAATACGGCGCGTCGCGGGAGATGTCCCAGTCGGACAGGGTGGTTTCTTCGCCTTCGCCCAGCCATTCTTTCATTTTGTTGAGGGCTTCGGCTTGCAGATGGGGCTTGCCGTCGTGCGGGTTGTTGCCGGAAGTCCATGCTTTGAGGAAGTCGGCGCATTCGCCCAGTTTGAAGAAGAAGTGTTCGGATTCGCGCAATTCGGGTTTGGCGCCGGAAACGGCGGAATACGGGTTGATCAGTTCGGTCGGGGAATAGGTCGTGCCGCAGACTTCGCAGTTGTCGCCGTATTGGTCTTGGGCGTGGCATTTGGGGCATTCGCCTTTAACGAAGCGGTCGGGCAGGAACATTTGTTTTTCGGGGTCGAAAAGCTGCTCGATGACGCGGCTCTCAATCTTGCCGTTGGCTTTCAGCGCGCGGTAAATGTCTTGGGAAAACTGTTTGTTTTCAGGGGAATGGGTGCTGTAATAATTGTCGTAGCCGATGAAAAAGCCGGTGAAGTCGGCGAGGTGCTCTTCGCGCACTTTGGCAATCATGTCTTCGGGCGCGATGCCTTGTTTTTGCGCGGCCAGCATCACGGGCGTGCCGTGGGTGTCGTCGGCGCAGCAGTAGTGGCACTCGTGGCCGCGCAGTTTTTGAAAGCGCACCCAAACGTCGGTTTGGATGTGTTCGACCATGTGGCCGAGGTGGATGCTGCCGTTGGCATAGGGCAGCGCGGAGGTAACGAGGATTTTGCGTGTCATGGTTTATGCTTGGGAAAACAATGGATAAAGATGGGGAATTATACCGTAAATCGTGCGGACGAGACGGGGGAAAGGTCGTCTGAAAAAGGGGGATTCCGTGAAGCGGGAACAGGATGGGCAAAACGGGTTATCTAAGCAAAAGGTCGTCTGAAACACAAAAATCGGTTTTCAGACGACCTTTTCGATAATCGGGACATACAGGCCGGACGGTAAGCCGGGTTCTGTCTCGGACAGTCATTCCTCTAGGCACACCATTACTGATGCGCTCCAGCAACCTACCCGAACGCTCGGCGAGCAGCGTCAATGCGTTCTGTTTGGTCTTGCTCCGGATGGGGTTTAGCCTGCTGCGCCTTGTTACCAAGTGCACGGTGCGCTCTTACCGCACCTTTTCACCCTTACCCGTGCCGCCTGAAGGCGGCCGTCGGCGGTATTGCTTTCTGTTCCACTTTCCGTCGCGTTTCCGCGCCCGGCCGTTAGCCGGCATCCTGCTCTGCGGAGCCCGGACTTTCCTCCCCGTATGCCTTACGCGATACGCGGCGACTGTCTGTCCGACCTGTATGAAACGCGGATTATAACACAAGCAAATCACAACCGTTTGACCACCAAAAAAACCGCCTATCTAAAAATTTACCCATTTCGCAACATAAAAATTCAAATAAAATAAACTATTTATAAACAAAAAGTACCGTTCGTCAAATAAATGAATGACATGTTATAAAAAAGCCCATAAAATGAATATCACATAACTATTTTAAATATAAAAGTACATTACGATGAAAAACTATCCACATATCCTGTCTTACCTTGCCCTATCCTTACTTGCCGCCTGCGGAGGCGGAGGAGGTGGCGGTTCGCCTTCAACCGCCTCAAGCGATACCAACCAACCCAAAATAGAATGCAACGCCGAATGCCAAGCGGGACGTAAAGCCGCTGAAGAAGCTAAGGCTGAAACGGAGCGTAAAGCAGCCGAAGAAGCCGAGAAAGCCAAAGCTGAAGCTGAGCGTAAAGCGGCTGAAGAAGCTGAGAAAGCCAAAGTAGAAGCAGATCGTAAAGCCGTTGAAGAGGCTGAGAAAGCTAAGGCTAAAGCTGAAGCAGAGCGCAAAACTGCGGAAGAAGCTGAAAAAGCTAGAGTGGAAGCTGAGCGCAAAGCCGCTGAAGAGGCTGTAAAAGCCAAAGCAGAAGCTGAAAAAGCTAAAGCTGAAGCCGAACGTAAGGCTGCTGAAGAAGCCGAAAAAGCTAGAGTAGAAGCAGAACGCAAAGCCGCTGAAGAAGCTGAAAAAGCCAAAGCTGAGGCAGAACGTAAGGCTGCTGAAGAGGCTGAGAAAACTAAAGTCGAAGCAGAACGTAAGGCTGCTGAAAAAGCTAAAGCAGAAGCTGAACGTAAAGCGGCTGAGGAAGCTGAAAAAGCTAAAGCTGAAGCTGAACGCAAAGCTGCCGAAGAAGCTGAAAAAGCTAAAGTAGAAGCAGAACGTAAAGCGGCTGAGGAAGCCGAAAAAGCCAAAGCGAGGCTGAACGTAAAGCCGCTGAAGAGGCTGAAAAAGCTAGAGTAGAAGCAGAACGCAAAGCGGCTGAGGAAGCCGAGAAAGCTAAAGCTGAAACAGAACGAAAAGCCGCCGAAGAAGCTGAAAAAGCTAAAGCAGAAGCTGAACGTAAAGCAGCCGAAGCTGCTGCTGCAACCCAACAAATCGACGGCTATTACAGCAAAATTTCCCAATCAGGAATGGAAGGCGACGATATTTCCCATATCGGCGACATCAATATTCTTGAGGTGGACGGACAAAAAATCCCGCTGTTGCCTGAAACTGAGCCTCAAAGGGCTGAAGTATTCGGTAATGTGAACGAAAAATCTGTCTTGGTTGCCGCCACTCATCTGAAATACGGCCGCTACGGTTTTTATGGCTTGAAAAATGGAGATACTGACATCCATACATCGTATATGTTCTACCAAGGCGTTATTACTCCGGAAGCAGCGATGCCTCAAGAGGGTCAGGCTTTTTACCGCGGTTATGCGCTTTACAGCGATGTCGGACAAGCCAATACGTTCGGCAACTCCATCTTTATGGTGGACTTCGGTCGCAAATCCCTCTCCGGTGCGGTTTATTCCGAGAACGGTGAATTTGATGAAGTGAATCTGGAAGGTCAAATCGTCGGCAACCGCTTCTTCCATGTGGATGAGAAAGAACAAAAAATCATGTCGGGTATGTTCCTCGGCCCCCAAGCAGAAGAGCTTACCGGCCGATTCGATCATCTTCTGGAATCTAAAAACGGTACGTTTGGTGCCGCCGCTCTGAAAGAATGATTTTTACCGTATCATCAGCTCAAAAGGTCGTCTGAAAACTTGGAAATCAGGTTTTCAGACGACCTTTTTCCGTTCCCGGCCAAGAAGCAGCCCATAAAATGCTACAATACCGCTTTGATTTTTTGCCCGCATCATCATGAAAAAAGCCCCCAAATCCTTTGAAGAAGCCCTCGCCCGCCTCGAAACCCTGACCCAGTCCATGCAAAGCAGCGAAATGCCGCTGGAAGACGCTCTGACAGCCTATCAGGAAGGCAACGAGCTGGTCAGATACTGCCAAACCAAGTTGGCGGAAGTCGAACAAAAGCTGCAAGTATTGGATGCGGGCGAACTGAAGGAGCTGAACCTTGAACCCGGCGAATGAATTGAAAGCCTGGCAGCAAAAAGCCCAAGCGCAGACCGAATTGCTGCTGGAGCGTTTCCTGCCGTCTGAAAACCAAGTGCCGCACACGCTGCACGAAGCCATGCGTTACGTTACCCTTGGCGGCGGCAAACGGCTGCGCCCGCTCTTGGTGCTCGCCGCATCCGAATTGGGCGATGCCGACCAAAACGCCGTCGAGCAAGCCATGGCGGCGATTGAAATGGTGCACGTCTATTCCTTGGTTCACGATGATATGCCCGCAATGGACAACGACAGCCTGCGGCGCGGCAAACCGACCTGCCATGTGAAATACGACGAAGCCACCGCCCTTTTGGTCGGCGACGCGCTGCAAACCCAAGCCTTCGACGTATTGAGCCGCCCGACCGGACTACCCGCCGAACGCCAAATCGCCATGTTGTCCACGCTCGCCAAAGCATCCGGCAGCCTCGGCATGGCAGGCGGACAAGCCATCGACCTTGCCAACGTCGGCAAAGCCATGAATCAGGCGCAGTTGGAGCAGATGCACAGCCTCAAAACCGGCGCTCTCATCCGCGCCGCCGTCGTCTTAGGCGCGCTTGCCTGCCCCGATTTGGATTCAGACGACGTCCTCACCTTGGACAACTACGCCGCCAAACTCGGCTTGGCGTTCCAAGTCATCGACGACGTGTTGGACTGTGAAGCCGACACTGCCACCCTGGGCAAAACCGCCGGCAAAGACAACGACAATGACAAACCGACCTACGTCAAACTGATGGGCCTGCAAGCCGCCCGCGCCTATGCCGAAACCCTGACCGCAGAAGCCGTCGCGTTGCTCGAACCCTTCGGCGCAAAAGCCCTGCATCTGCGGCTGCTGGCGGAATTTGTTACTGCGCGGAAAAATTAAACGCTTTAAATCATTTGTCTTTTAAGCTACGGAGACACCAAAGGTCGTCTGAAAAATCAGTTCCAAGATTTTCAGACGACCTTTTTGTATAGGGACGGCGTTTATAGTGGATTAAATTTAAATCAGAGCAAGGCGAGGCAACGCCGTACCGGTTTAAAGTTAATCCACTATAATGAATCATGCTTTTATTCAACGGGATAAACTGGGATTAAAATGTGGATAAGTTGTGCGCAAACAGTGGATTTTATAGGCGTTTTAACCGCCCTTCTGCACCCGCAAGCATCCGTTTTTAAAACCGAAATTTGTCGCTGAGATTCCCATAAAAGAGTTGGGAATGAAGACAAATGCCACGCCGCAAATTGAAAGGTTCAAATAAAAAGGTCGTCTGAAAACCCAAAACTTATGGTTTTCAGACGACCTTTTCGCTGATTCAGACAAATCAAATATCGTAAGTGGTCGATGCGGTATCGCCGCCTTTGCCTGTCCAGTTAGTGTGGAAGAATTCGCCGCGCGGTTTGTCGGTGCGCTCGTAGGTGTGCGCGCCGAAGTAGTCGCGTTGGGCTTGCAGCAGGTTGGCGGGCAGGCGTTCGGTGGTGTAGCCGTCAAGGAAGGTAATCGCAGAAGCCATGCAGGGCATGGGGATGCCGCATTCGATGGCTTTGGCGACGACTTTGCGCCATGCGGGCAGACAGTTTTCCAATACGCCTTTGAAATAAGGGTCGGAACCCAAGAACACCAAATCGGGATTGGCTTCGTATGCGTCGCGGATGTTGCCCAAGAACGCGCTGCGGATGATGCAGCCTTCGCGCCACAGAAGGGCGGTGTTGCCGTAGTTCAATGCCCAATCGTTGTTTTCGCTGGCTTCGCGGATGAGCATGAAGCCTTGTGCGTAGGAGATGATTTTGGATGCCAACAGGGCTTGGCGCAGGGCTTCGACCCATGCGGCTTTGTCGCCGTCAACGGGGGTAACGGTTTTGCCGAACAAGCGGCCGGTTTGAACGCGCTGGTCTTTGAACGCGGATACGCAGCGGGCAAATACGGCTTCGGAAATCAGCGTCAGCGGGATGCCCAAATCGAGGGCGTTGATGCCGGTCCATTTGCCTGTGCCTTTTTGTCCGGCAGTATCGAGGATTTTTTCGACCAAAGGTTCGCCATTTTCGTCTTTGTAGCCCAAAATCGCGGCGGTGATTTCAATCAGGTAGGAATCCAGCTCGGTTTGGTTCCATTCGCTGAAAATGCGGTGCATTTCGTCGTAGCTCAGACCCAAGCCGTCTTTCATGAATTGGTAGGCTTCGCAAATCAACTGCATATCGCCGTATTCGATGCCGTTGTGCACCATTTTGACGAAATGGCCCGCGCCGTCACGGCCGACCCAGTCGCAGCAGGGTTCGCCTTGCGGGGTTTTGGCGGCAATCGCTTGGAAAATGGGTTTGACGGCAGGCCATGCGGCTTCGTCGCCGCCGGGCATGATGGACGGGCCGTGACGCGCGCCTTCTTCGCCGCCGGAAACGCCCGCGCCGATAAAGCGGATGCCTTTTGCCGCCAGCTCGTGCGTGCGGCGGGTGGAATCGGGATAGTTGGCGTTACCCCCGTCAATAATAATGTCGCCTTGGTCCAAAAGCGGGACAAGTTGCTCGATAAAGTCGTCCACGACAGAACCTGCGCGTACCATCATCATGATTTTGCGCGGTTTTTCCAGTTTATCCACTAAATCTTGCAATGAATAGGCACCGATAATGTTGGTGCCTTTGGCTGCGCCGTTGAGAAAATCGTCTACTTTAGCAGTGGTCCGGTTGTACGCCACGACTTTGAAACCGTGATCGTTCATATTCAAAATCAAATTTTGACCCATAACGGCCAAGCCGATGACGCCGATATCGCCTTTCATTGATGGAAGCTCCATTATTAATTTAATTTATCAGCCGTAACTCTATCTGATTTACAGAGGTTTAACAATCCTTAACTATCTAATTTTTTGAAAAGATGCCTTTACGTTGCGGGCTTTGGCTGCGCGTTGGGAAACAAACTATAAATAAGATTTTAAATAATAAATAGATGATTATATTGAGTCGCGATTTTTCTTGTGTATAACTTTGATTCCTTTTTCAGTTCAATAAGTTGAATGCAGATTTTGGATGCGGATAAACTGCTGTTTGCCTTGTTTGCAGATGTGGATAATTTTGAAATCCGGTTTGGTTTTGTGTATAACTTTCCGGCTATACACACAGCCTGCCGGTTTTATACTGGGCTCAAACGGAACTGTATGACGAGATAAACAGTCCAATCGGTTTTCATGTTTCAGACGACCTTTTGCGTGTTTTAGTCCTATTAAAGGTCGTCTGAAAAATATCTCATCAAAAGGGAGCAGATATGAAATTTTCCTTTAGCTTAAACCTGTTGGCAGTTTTGGTTTTGGCGGCGTGCGCGCACCAGCCTATGCAGAAACCTGATGCCGCGCCTATGCCGACGGCTGTGGATAACCATGCGCCGGAACAAGGGACGGGGCTGACTGAGCAGAAATTGATCCGCGCCAAACATTATATGGCGGCGTCTGCCAATCCGTTGGCGACCGAAGCGGGATATGAGGTTTTGAAACGCGGCGGCAGCGCGATAGATGCGATGATCGCCATGCAGACCACGCTGGGACTGACCGAGCCGCAGTCTTCCGGTTTGGGCGGCGGTGCGTTTTTGGTGTATTGGGACAATAAGGCGAAAAAACTGACGACGTTTGATGCCCGAGAAACGGCGCCGAAAGCGGCAACGCCGGCGCTTTTCTTGGATGAAAACGGCAAGCCGATGGGCTTTATGAACGCAGTGGTCGGCGGCCGTTCGGTCGGCGTGCCGGGGATTCCGAAGCTGCTGGAAGATGTCCACAAGCGTTACGGCAAATTGCCTTGGGCAAGCCTGTTTGACAAACCGATTGCTTTGGCGGAACAAGGCTTTACCGTTTCACCGCGCATGGCGAAATCCATCGAGCAAAATTTGGAGCCTTTGAAACGCTATCCGCAAACCGCCGCGTATTTCCTGCCCGACGGCAAGCCTTTGGCAGCGGGAACGGTGTTGAAAAAACCTGAATTTGCCCGCTCCGTACGCCTGTTGGCGGAAAAAGGCAGCGCGCCGTTTTATCAGGGGGCGCAGGCGCAGAATATTGTCCGTGCCGTTACCGGCGCTGTGGATAACCCCAGCAAAATCAGTATGGCGGATTTGAAAAACTACCGCGTTATCGAGCGCGAACCGGTTTGCGCGCCGTATCGTGAATACGAAGTCTGTGGCATGGGCGCGCCAAGTTCGGGCGCGATTGCTTTGGGCGAGATTTTGGGCGTCCTGCAAAATCAGGATATGAAGGCGTTGGGCGCGGAAAATATCCACAGTTGGCGCTGGATAGGCGATGCGTCGCGGATTGCGTTTGCCGACCGTGATTATTACGTCGGCGATCCCGCGTTTGTCAACGTCCCGACCCGCGCCCTGATTTCTCAGGCTTACCTGAAACCGCGCGCCGAAGAAATCCACCAATCCGACAAGGCGTTGGAGAACATTCAGGCAGGCAAGTTCGGCAAGGCATACGCGCAGGGTATGGCGGTAGAGCTGCCGTCCACCAGCCATTTGGTGGTTGTGGATAAAGACGGCAACGTCGTGTCGATGACGACTTCGATTGAAAACGCGTTCGGCTCGGGACTGATGGCAAACGGCTATCTGCTCAACAATGAATTGACCGATTTTGCTTTCAACCCTGTCGGCGCGGACGGTAAAACGGTGGCAAACAGCGTGGCGGGCGGCAAGCGGCCGCGTTCTTCGATGGCGCCGACCATTGTGATGAAAGACGGCAAGCCGTATATGGCAGTCGGTTCGCCCGGCGGCAGCCGTATTATCGGTTTCGTTGCCAAAACGCTGGTGGCGCATATCGACTGGGGCATGGACATTCAGGCGGCAATCTCTCTGCCGAATATGCTCAATCGCGGCAGCCAGTATGAAATCGAGGAAAAAACCGCAGCGGCGGACAAAGCGGCAGCATTGGAAAAACTGGGCTACAAAGTCCAAATCCGCGATTTGAATTCCGGCGTACAAGGTATTGTGATCGGCAAAGACGGTTTGCTCGGCGGTGCCGACCCGCGCCGCGAAGGCAAAGTCATGGGCGATTGATCACCGATCGGCTTGTGGAAAAAGGTCGTCTGAAATCCGAATTTGGGTTTTCAGACGACCTTTTTTATCGTTGGAGAAAAGCTATGGATAAAGTGTGTATAAAATTTGAGAAAAAATATAATCTTTTTATTTTTCAGAAGGATAGATTAGATAGCCATGTGGATAATCATGTCTGAAATATTGGCGGGAGATGGTTGTCTCGCTTGAAAGGTCGTCTGAAAACTTAAAATCAAGATTTCAGACGACCTTTATTCAATAAAAAGGCTGTGGATGATTGTTTATCCACAGCCTTTTTGTACACCGTCTTATCTCAAGCCGCCGGCAGCTCGTGGAAGGCTGATGGCAAATTCTCATCGTCAGAGAATTCCACCCATTCATAAGCGGTTTCGTCCGCCAAAACCGCACGCAATAAAGCGTTGTTGATGGCGTGGCCGGATTTGTAGCCTTCGAATGCGCCGATAATCGGGTGTCCGACGATATACAAATCGCCGATGGCATCGAGGATTTTGTGGCGGACGAACTCGTCGGGATAACGCAAACCTTCCGGATTCAAAACATCCATCTCGTCAATCACAATGGCGTTGTTCAAATTGCCGCCCAGTCCGAGATTGTGGGCGCGCATCATTTCTACTTCGTGCATAAAGCCGAAGGTGCGCGCGCGCGCGATTTCGTCGATGTAGGACTTGCCCGCGAAATCGATTTCAAAAGTGGGCGAGCTGCGGTTGAAAACCGGATGGTCGAATTCGATGGTCAGCGTCACTTTAAAGCCGTCATACGGCGTAAAGCGCACCCATTTGCCCGCTTCCTTGACTTCGACAGGCTTGAGGATTTTCAAAAACCGCTTTTGCGCCTTTTGATCGACAACGCCCGCATCTTGCAAAAGATAAATAAACGGCAGGCTGGAGCCGTCCATAATCGGGATTTCGGGCGCGTTCAACTCAATCAGCGCATTGTCGATGCCGTAGGCGGACAGCGCGGACATGATGTGTTCGATCGTGCCGACGCGCACGCCTTTGTCGGTTACGATGGTGGACGACAGGCGCGTATCGTTGATGAGGTAGGGCGTAAGTTTGATGGTTTCGCCCATTTCGCCGTCCAAATCGGTACGGCGGAAGGAAATCCCGCTGTTTTCAGGCGCAGGGTGCAGGGTCAGCGCGACCCGTTCGCCCGAATGCAGCCCGACGCCGGTTACGCTGATGGATTTTGCCAAAGTTCGTTGCAGCATAAACCGCCTCCTTATTCAATAATTGGTTTGATGTTTGGATAATACGATAAAAAGGAAAAAATAATCCATTATTTTTAATAGTATTTGCTAATGTAGGTGTTTCAGAACCATAGATTTTTCAGACGACCCTTTGTACTGGTAAGATTATCCACAATACGCCGTGTAATCCGAGTGGAAAAATCCGATTTTATCCACAGAAAAATTCAAACGATTACAGATTATCCGACTTTGTTCTCATAAAAAATAAAACTTGAACGCAGCCTTTAAATAAATACAACAATTTGATTATACAATCAGTAATAAGGTTATCCACAAAACGGGGATACACTCATCACCATCATCATTTTTTTAAATAATTACATATTAATTTTAAAAACAACCAAAATTTATCCCCAAATATGGGGACAAACCGTACCAATCTGTATTTTCAGACGACCTATTTCACGGTTTTTTTATTTAAATCAAACATTTTAAAAGTAGCATCGTGTAATTCTAGGTAGTAGTTTTATTTCAGGCTACAATAGCCCTTATTGAAATTTATCCCTTTCCCTACTGACAGGAGTATCAAAATGAGCATCAAAGTAGCGATTAACGGTTTCGGCCGCATCGGCCGTCTGGCATTGCGTCAAATTGAAAAAGCCAAAGGCATCGAAGTCGTCGCCGTCAACGACCTGACCCCTGCCGATATGCTGCTGCACCTTTTCAAATACGACAGCACCCAAGGCCGCTTCCAAGGTACTGCCGAATTGAAAGACGATGCCATCGTGGTGAACGGCAAAGAAATCAAAGTCTTCGCCAATCCGAATCCTGAAGAATTGCCTTGGGGCGAATTGGGCGTAGACGTCGTCCTCGAATGTACCGGCTTCTTTACCAGCAAAACCAAAGCCGAAGCCCACATCCGCGCCGGTGCGCGCAAAGTCGTTATTTCCGCGCCCGGCGGCAATGACGTGAAAACCGTCGTATATGGCGTGAACCAAGACATTTTGGACGGCAGCGAAACCGTCATTTCCGCCGCTTCCTGCACCACCAACTGCCTCGCCCCGATGGCGGCAGTCCTGCAAAAAGAGTTCGGCGTAGTCGAAGGCCTGATGACCACCATCCACGCCTATACCGGCGACCAAAACACCCTTGACGCGCCGCACCGCAAAGGCGATTTGCGCCGCGCCCGCGCCGCCGCGCTCAACATCGTGCCCAACAGCACCGGCGCCGCCAAAGCCATCGGTTTGGTTATCCCCGAATTGAACGGCAAACTCGACGGCTCCGCCCAACGCGTTCCCGTCGCCACCGGCTCGCTGACCGAATTGGTTTCCGTCCTCGAACGCCCCGTGACCAAAGAAGAAATCAACGCTGCGATGAAAGCCGCCGCCAACGAATCTTACGGCTACACCGAAGATCAAATCGTTTCTTCCGACGTCGTCGGCATCGAATACGGCTCGCTCTTCGACGCCACCCAAACCCGCGTGATGACCGTAGGCGACAAACAACTGGTGAAAACCGTCGCTTGGTACGACAATGAAATGTCCTACACCTGCCAACTTGTCCGCACTTTGGAATACTTCGCAGGTAAAATCTAAAAGATTTCGGATTGGGTAAACCAGTCTGTGGATAAGTGAGAGAAAAGGTCGTCTGAAAATTTTTTCAGACGACCTTGTTTTTACCTTCAATCTACTCCCTCTCCCACCAGATGAGAGAGGGTTGGGGGAGAAGGTGGTTCTACAAGTTGCATGAATTTGATTTTACCCAAAACCATAAAGCCACCCCCATCCTAACCTTCCCCCGCCGGACGGGGGAAGGGACAAGTTGCTGTTGCAGTAACGAGTAGCGTGGTTTTTCCCACGAGATGAAAGCAGGTTCGGCTGTTGTCTAATTTTGATTATTGAATGATAGATTTCGTGGGCAAAGCCCACGCTACGGGTTGGGTTTATCCCAAATTAATTGAATAAAACTGTATTGATTGAATAAACGAAGTCGTCTGAAAAAATTGGGAACGAGTTTTTCCAAAACTCAAATCTCAAAGTTTTCAGACGACCTTGTTTTTACCTGCAATCTACTCCCTCTCCCGTCCGGCGGGAGAGGGTTGGGGAGAGGGTGGCTCTACAAACTGTACGAATTCGATTTGACTAAACCCACAAAGCCGTCCCCATCCTAACCTTCCCCCGTCTGACGGAGAAAGGGACAGATTGCCGTTGCAGCAACGTGTAGCGTGGGCTTTGCCCACGAAATAAAATGCAAGGACAACCACCCCATTCGAATGGTTAAACGGTAGGATTCGTGGGCAAAGCCCACGCTACGGATTTGGTTTATCCTAAGTTCATTGAATAAGATTCGCTTTGATTAAATAAAAAGGTCGTCTGAAAACCATTTCAGATTTTCAAACGACCTTTCTGCATCCTTGTTATGCGGAGTAGCCCGTCAAATCACTTCCAAAACGAAGTAATTGCGCAGCTTGTCGTACACTTTGTCGGTTACGTTGATACAACCGTTGGTCATGATGCGGTCGGAGACAACATCGGAGGCGATGCGTTTCATGCGGTGTTCGGAAGGTTTGAGCGTCCAAACGCGGTGCAGGGCGAAGAGGAAGTCTTTTTCCTGCTTGAAGCCGATGACTTCGCCGCCGTAGCCGGGTTTGGAAGTCTTCATCAACTGCATGTCGAATTTGCCTTTTGGCGTGGTTTTACCGATGAGTACGGGGTGGCACTGGCCATCGTCGGCAAAGCACAGCTCGGCTTTGGCGGTGTTGACGATGACTTTTTTGCGTTGCATGTATTCTTTGGCGGCATCGGCTGCTGCAAAGCTGTTCAGCCCTGCCAGCAGCGATACGCCGAGGATGATTCTTTTCAACATGGTTTCCTATTATCTGCGGATGCGGTGGGGTGTTTCAGGCGCAACCTCGCGGATGATGATTTGAGGTTCGGGCGCGGGTTGTGGGGCAACTTCTTGTACGGGCGGGCAGACGGCATCTTCCGGGAAGACGGCTTTCCAATGGAAGCTGCGGGCGTATTTGTGTTTGTCGAACAAGACTTTGTATTGGCAGGTGGTAATGCCTTCTACGTTGGAGCCGATATCGGGATTGGCGGGAACGCCGGGAGTGCGGAAGTGGAAGAGGTAGTTCCATTCGCGCACGCCGAACATACCTTCATCGTAGTGCGGACGACCGAGGATTTTGTAGATGTCGTCTTTGCTCAGACCTGGTTTCATCTGTTCGAGTTCATCGGCGGTAGGGAATGTGCCTTGGTTTTTGTTGAAGGTTACGGAGTAGGGTTTTGGAAAGACGGGGTTGTCCGTCGTTCCGTCGGCTTTAACGTGGCTTTTGCCGGCGCAGGCGGACAGTACGGCTGCGGCAGCGAGGTAAAGGGCGGTTTTGGCGATGCGGGACGTTTTCATGGTTAATCCTTTTTAGTGGCGGCAATTTCAATCAGGCCGCCGTTGCATGGTCAAGATTCGATGTTATCCGTGCGCCGCCGTTTTCATTCTGTTGACATTTATTGTCACTTTGTAACAATTTCATACGGACATAAATGAAAGCAATGGTATATCGTCTTCAGGCAAGCGTGTGTTTGGCACGGGTAAAATCGCGTTACTGGTTGTTTCTTTTGATGTTTAATCAAATTTTGGGTGAAACGTAAATTTCTCGGTTGAATTTCATGCAAGTTTTATGCCAATTTTTTGAAGAGGTCGTCTGAAAACCATATTTCGCCGTGCAATTCGGTTTTCAGACGACCATTTTTGAATGGGAGCGGATACTATAGTGGATTAACTTTAAATCAGGACAAGGCGACGAAGCCGCAGACAGTACAGATAGTACGGAACCGATTCACTTGGTGCTTCAGCACCTTAGAGAATCGTTCTCTTTGAGCTAAGGCGAGGCAACGCCGTAATGGTTTAAAGTTAATCCACTATAAAAATTTAAACAACGCTTATCCCGATAACCGTCGCACGATTTTTCTCAATTTGAAACCTGACTTCATAATCCTCTATATTCATGACGTAAATCCGTTCGGGAATATTCTGATAGGCGGGGCGCGGGTCTTGGGCTATGCTTTGGCTGATCAGGTTTTGGGTGCCTTCAGATAACTTTTCCGCGCCGATGTTTTCCAGCCATACGACTTCAAGCTCTTCGGGTTTGCCACTGACGAAGCCGGATGAGGCGTCAGGTTTGGATTCGACAAAGGGGATGTAGGGCTTGATGTCGACAATCGGTGTGCCGTCCAGCAGGTCTGCGCCGCTGCAATAGAGGAGGACGGGTTTGCCGGTTTCGATGCGTTCGAGTTTTAAGAGCGACAGTCCGAGGTGATTGGGACGGTGGGGGCTGCGCGTGGCGAATACGCCCATTTTTTGTTTGCCGCCGAGCCGTGGCGGGCGCACCATTTGTGCCCAGCCTTCATCCAATACGCCGTGAAAGATAAAACTTACCCACACATAGTCGAAGTGTTCCAATCCGCGTACGCTGTCTGCGGTAAATTTGGGATTCAGCTCGATACAGACTTCTGCGGCGGGAACCAAGCCGGGCTGACGGGCGACGCCGAATTTCTGTTTGTAGGGCGAGCGGGCAGTAGCGATGGGGACGATGGTGTAAGTCATGAGGATTGCGGACAAGTTTTTCGGGAAAACGTTATCTTATCACAGCCGGTTTTACCGCTTTTGGGCAGTAATTTGTTATAATACAGGGCATTTTAATCGCTTTGAAATGATGAGATGATTGTTTCCATTGATGTTGATGCACAAAAAACTTTTACGCCTTTGTGTCCTGATGAGCTGCCTGTGAACGAGGGGCATTTGATTGTCGAAGAGTTGAATGCCCAAGCCGCTTTGGCGGATTTGCGCGTAATGACGAAAGATGCGCATCATGCGGCAGCAAAATGGCTTGTGGATAACCCTGTTGATATGTTAAAGCCGACAGGTTTGCCCGATGCGGATTTGACTTGGGTGGCTCATGCGATGGTCGGTACGCGCGGCTATGAATTGTTGGACGGACTGCCTTCTGCCAAGGAATACGATTATTGCGTTTGGAAAGGCGTTGATCCTGAATTGCATCCTTATGGTGCGTGTTTTCACGATATTGAGGAAAAACTGAGCACAGGGCTGATTGAATGGCTGCGTTGTCAAAATACGGATACGGTCATTGTCGGCGGGTTGGCTACGGATTATTGTGTTAAAACAACGGTTTTGCAGTTGCTCAAAGGCGGCAATTGGCAGGTTATCGTCAATGAAGCGGCTTGTCGGGGCATTGCGCCGGATACCATCGAAACGGCATGGCAGGAAATGCGTTCTGCCGGTGCAATTATCTTAAAAAACGCTGAAGAAATTAAAAAATATATTAATAATCAATAAGTTAAAATTGTTTCACGTGAAACACACTTCCTAAATATGAAAATTTTGCTTGTCCGCTTGTCCAGTATGGGCGATTTAATTCACACTTTGCCCGCAATCGAAGATTTGGCGCGACAATGCCCTGATGTGGAACTGCATTGGTTGTGTGAAGCTGGATTTGCGGATATTGCGCGCCTGCATCCGTTTGTGAAAAAAATCCATGTGATGAAATGGCGGCAATGGCGCAAACATCTTTTTCAAGCAGAAACTTGGCAGGAAATAGGTCGTCTGAAACAGGCTTTGCGGCAAGAAGCATTTGATTTTGTATTGGACAGTCAAGGTCTGATTAAAAGCGCGTGTTTCGCCAAAATAGCAAAATCCCCTATTTATGGTTTAGATAAAAACAGCGCGCGCGAGGGGTTGGCTGCGTTGGCGTATGCGAAAACATACACTGTACCGAAAGGGAAAAATGCTGTTTGGCGCAATCGTGAGCTGTTCGCCCAAGTATTTGGATATGCAATGCCGGAAACGCAGGTATTCGGCTTGACCGTTCCCGAAGCAGGTCGTCTGAAAAATTTAGAGCAGCCGTATTATGCGGCTTTGCACGCGACCAGTCGGGACAGTAAGTTATGGCCTGTGGAAAACTGGCGGGCGTTGCTGCAAAAGCTGAATGAAGAACAACAATGCAATGTTTACCTGCCATGGGGAAATGAAACTGAAAAAACGCGTGCCGGACAAATTGCAGACGGACTGCCATTTGCCATTGTGTGCGATAAAATGAATTTATTGCAGGCGGCGTATCTGCTGAAACACGCGGTCGGAATTATCGGTGTGGATACCGGTTTGCTGCATTTGGCAAATGCTTTGGAAAAACCTGTGGTCGGTATTTATACCGATACTGATCCGATTAAAACAGGCGTTCAAGTTTCGGCTGTTGCAAAAAATTTGGGCAATATCGGGCAGATTCCGACTGCGGATTTGGTTTATCAAACGTTGATGGATTGTGTGGCTGCTAATGAAGGCTCAAAGGTCGTCTGAAACTGATATAGCGGCATGACATTTTCCAGTTTGTTGAGTACAGGAATGTATATCCTTCAGCCTGAGTAAATGCTTTAAAAATGGTATAATCGGCAATCATTATCTGAAAGATTTCTGAATGAATTCGTTTTTAAGAAAAAACGGATTTGATTTTATAGAGAAGAAGGTTTGGTTTCGCTGGATGGTGAAAGCGACGTTCTTTTTAGGAGAATTCAATGAAAGCACTGGTCGCAGTAAAGCGCGTAGTGGACTACAACGTCAAAGTTCGTGTAAAAGCCGATGGTTCGGATGTGGATATCGGCAATGTCAAAATGTCGATGAATCCGTTTGACGAAATCGCTGTGGAAGAAGCCGTCCGTTTGAAAGAAGCCGGAAAAGTAAGCGAAATCGTAGCGGTTTCTTTGGGCGAGAAAAAATGCGAAGAAACGTTGCGTACAGCTTTGGCGATGGGTGCCGACCGTGCAATTCATGTTGAAACCGATACTAAATTGGAGCCACTGGCAGTTGCCAAGCTGCTGAAAGCCATTGCGGACAAAGAAAATCCACAAATTTTCTTTTTGGGCAAACAAGCGATTGATGATGATGCCAACCAAGTGGCACAAATGCTGGCGGCTTTGCTGAATGCGGCACAAGGTACGTTCGCGTCCAAAGTACAAATTGAAGGCGACGAAGTGCAGATTGTGCGCGAAATCGATGGCGGCGAAGAAACCATCGCACTAAAACTGCCTGCTGTTATCAGTGCGGATTTGCGTTTGAACGAGCCGCGCTTTGTCAAACTCCCCAATATTATGGCGGCAAAGAAAAAACCTTTGGAAAAACTGGCACCTGCCGATTTGGTTGCGGATATTTCACCTCGTCTGAAAACGGTGAAATTCGCCGAACCTAAAGCGCGTCAGGCAGGCGTGAAAGTAGCAAGTGTTGCCGAATTGGTTGAAAAATTGAAAAACGAAGCCAAAGTGATTTGAGGAGACTGAAATGAGTGTATTGATTATTGCTGAACACGACAACAAACAGTTGAATCCTGCCACTTTGCATGCCGTTACCGCTGCTGCAAAACTGGGTAAAGTCGATTTATTGGTTGCCGGAAATGGTGCATCTGCCGTAGTAGAATCCGCGAAACAAGTAGCGGGTGTGGAAAAAGTTTTGGTTGCGGATGCTGCCCATTATGCCGAAGGTTTGGCTGAAGAACTGGCTCCGCTGGTTGTCAAATTGGCAGCGGATTACCGCTATGTTGCAGCAACGGCAACCACATTCGGTAAAAACCTTCTGCCCCGCGTAGCCGCCTTATTAGACGTACCGCAAATTTCTGATTTGACCGAGATTGTGGATAACACGACTTTTGTGCGCCCCATTTATGCGGGTAATGCATTTGAAACCGTACAAGCCGATTCAGAAAAATTGGTGCTGACCTTCCGTGCAACGGCTTTTGATGCAGCACCGGCGCAAGGTGGTAACGCTGAAGCAATCAATGTTGAAGCGACCCCTGCTCAAAACCTGAGCCGTTTTGTGAACCGTCAGCTTTCCCATTCCGATCGTCCTGAGCTGACTCAGGCAAAAGTCATTGTCTCCGGTGGCCGTGCGTTGGGTAGTGCGGAAAAATTCAATGAAGTGCTGACACCGTTGGCGGATGTTTTAGGTGCGGCAATCGGTGCATCCCGTGCGGCAGTTGATGCCGAATATGCGCCGAATGACGTGCAAGTCGGACAAACCGGTAAAGTGGTTGCGCCGCAACTCTATTTTGCAATCGGTATTTCAGGTGCGATTCAACACGTTGCCGGTATGCAGGACAGCAAAGTCATTGTCGCAATCAACAAAGATGCTGATGCGCCGATTTTCAATGTGGCCGATTACGGATTGGTTGGCGATTTATTTGAAATCGTCCCGCAATTAACAGAAGTATTGAAAAATTGATGTTTCACGTGAAACGTTCAGACGACCTTGTTATTGATGAGGTCGTCTGAAAACATTTCAGCATGATTACGACTTATAAAACCATTACTTCCCCGACGCAGGCTGAGTTTAAAGATAAAGGCAGCCGTTTTATTGCATTTGCCTATCCGATTCGGACGTTGGCTGATGTGAAAAAATATCTCGATCCGTTAAAGGAAGAACATCATAAAGC
>NZ_AJMT01000118.1:0-5259 GCF_000260655.1 Neisseria sicca VK64 | reverse complement strand
TTTACTTGGGCAGCCCGGTATTCGGATCCAATCCTGCCTGCTGTGCCAAGCTGCGCACCAGTTCATCGGATGGTTTTGCCGGAGCAGGACCTTCTACAAAACGTTGGATGGCAATCTTACCATCCCAACTCGGCAGTTTTGCCGGGGGTAATGGGACAATTTCGTCTAGATCGTGAACGTTGAGTTCGGGTTTGAGATGTGCATGAGTTACAAGAAATTCACGAATAATTTTATATCGGCGTGAACGTTCTTTATCTTCAGGAATATCCCATTGTTTATAACGACTTTTAAGATTATCACTATAAAAAGCCATTCTAGTTATATGCGCTGAAGAAGTTTCCCCTGCCTTAGCTCCCTGATGTGCATAAAACACCGCTTTGTTATATGCCCCATGAACAGAAAATGCCGCAGTCATTGATTTGGCCGCATTTGCATCAGGATATATTTGCTCTGCTGCACATTGATGCATAGCATCACTAATTTTCAGTCTATACTGTTTACTTTCTTTATCCACAACTTTCATCAACAATTCACCTACCTCGTACTGCGCCTTGGCATTCCCCAAATCTGCAGCCTTGCGTAAATAAATTATTGCATCATCAGGGTCATGTTTAGGACCGTAACCGACATCAATATAAAGCGACCACCAATAATGTGCACTGGCGGGTAGGATTTTCATTAGCTTCTCGTTCCAATAAATACCCTCACCACGACGTTCGCGGGTTTCGATATTGATGTCTTTACTTTTCAGCAAGATTTCCTGCAAAGTCAGGTTTGCCTGCCAATGTCCGTTAGCGGCGGCAATACGGTAATACGGCAGATAACGGTCAAGTACGCCCGGTTTAGGCAGCCAACGGTTTTTAAAATCGTGGTAAAGGGCGTAGCGATATAGTTGATCTGCTTCCTGTGGCAAAGAAGGAAACTGTTCTTTGACACAGGTAAATTCTAAGTTCTTGAGTTTGGAATGTTTGTAAGAAGATGAACCCAAAACTTGCTTGCCCACGTCTGTTTGAGGATTTCTGACAATATCCATCGCAGACCTTGCCAGTTCCCTACCGACATCGCATGCGGTAAGCAATGGCATACTCACCAATATAGTAGATAAAAGTGACGATATATGTTTGTTCTTCATTGTTTTTTTTATTGAAATAGCGTGTGTTTGGTTCAAATCATATGGGAGACAATTCCAACGTTGGTATTCAAAGGTCGTCTGAAAACTTTCAGACGACCTTGATAGATGTTCAGCTTCAACCCAATCTACGATTGCTAGTCCTGCAAACAAAAGGGAAAGGATAAGTTGAGTTTCAAACAATCTGATGATATTTAATCAATAACATCATTATTATATTCTAAACGGCATGTTTGTTTTTCTTTATCTCCATCAAACCAGAAACGAAAATAATAGGGAGAATAATCTGGAGCATTACCTAATTCATATTCTGGATTAGGGCTTTCAAAAAGGTAATTTGGAATATTTTTAAATACCTCAATATGGGCAGAAGAACCATCTAATAATTTAATCTCAAACAATTTATTATCAGAAGAAACGTAAACTGCACCAACTTTTTTCATTGAGATAGGATTCTTACTTTTACTACTTAATGAATATGCATTTAATACTAGATATTCTGATTTCAAATCTTGAATATTCATATTTTTTGACTTAATGAGCTGCTGAATTTCTTTGTATGTATCTTTCCAATACTCCAGTTCGTGTATATATCCATCAGATATACTTCTGAATTGAATAGATGTCCTATCTGTAGGATACGTAACATCTTTAACTCTTTTACCTTTTTCATCTTTACATTCAATCCACTCTGCATCCGTAGCATTTAGTAAGTCTAGAATACGATCCTGAGCAAAATCTGAAAGAATATTTTCACTTTTTGTTACTTTATTGATTGGAATTAATAGATTAGTATCAGGCATCTGTTGTCTGTTTTCTAAAACGGTATCAGTACGTTTCTCCTGCGCTCGGTTCTTTTGCCCATCATGTTCGGACTGAGTGCAAGCAATACAAAATAAAAAACAACAAGATAATATAGTTTGTTTAATTCTCATAATTTACCCCTTTGGAATATTATCGACCCGTTACAGACCAATGAGGATCATCCCCTCCTGGTTTACTTGCTTTGGTATCAAAATGAAAAACTTTGTAGGTTTTACCTACTTCGATCATGTCTCTTTTTGATTTAATTACTACTGGTTGACCTGAAGCATTTTTAACCGTTTTACCGATTCCAAACCAAGGAGACAGGGTCATATCTATTGCCAGTCCTTTCTGATGATTGGAACTAAAGGGCTTTGCGACCTTATTCTTTAGCCTGTAAGCTGCTTTCATTTTTTGTGCATTGGCACGGGCCAGTCGAATATTGCCGCCACATGTCCAATCAATATTAACATCTTCAGCATTGGCTGCCTGTTTATAGTCCTTAAAACGAGGAATTTTCATTGGATCGGCCCTACCAAGAGAAATTGCATTAGCATAATACATAAGATAAGACCGCTGTGGCGGACGCATGACCGAATTGATACTGACTGAAACTCCAGCCTCTTTCAATGCCGCCAAGAATAACTTAACGTTAGATTTAAAGGGCTCCCTTAAATCTTCAAATCTCGCATTATCTGGGAATTTTTTAACCCATTCTACCCCACTTGGTAATTGACCTTCTCTTTGCTTTTTATCAGCTTCAGATTTTTTCTCATTCCCTACCACAGTTAACGGTTTCCCGTTCTTCTCAGTATGAGTATTCATCTGCTTGATCGGTTCAGATTGTCTGGGCTTTTCTGGCTGCTTGGATGCCTGTTTGTCTGTCTGTTTGTCTGTCTGTTTGGATGGCTGCTTATGCGGTTTGTTTTGTGCAGTATTATTTTTTGGCTTCAATACTTGTTCTACAACACTCGAAGCAGCCTGTGTTACCATTTCTGCCACTGCTGTTATTGAATTTGTTCCTAAAGCACCCTGTGCATTTTGTATTGCTTTCTGATTAACAGTAATCTGCCTAATCGAGACAGATTGCAGACATCGTAAGTGTAAAAGTGGTTTACCTTTATTTCCAAACCCATATACGAAACCGACTAAGGCCTTTACTTTTAAACGGCCTTCATGATCAGTTTTTTTGCTTTTTTCTCTTTGCCTATAAAATATACTGAATTCTGTATTGGAAACAGCTTTCCCTTTGGTATCTACAACCGTAATTGTAAACGTGTGTACAGGAAGCGAAACCTTCACTACTGTATCACGTAGACTTTCCGTAACTGTAAATGACTTGATCGGCTGGAGATTACCTTCTCCTGCCATACAAACCTGAATAGTTTGTCCTATTTCCGCAATAATATTTTCTTTAACTCCTTCTGTATTTGTAATGTGTTGTTTGGGCTTCCCTTTGTACACCAAAGTGAATTTCACATTACTTATTGGTTTTTTGGTATCTCCTTCTAAAAGGCTGAGATGGAAGTTGACATCTTTAGACGCATTATTTTCCGCATCTGAAGAAGGCTGTTGTGGCTGCTGTTCCATTTCATCTTGTTTTTTAGGCTCGGGAGTGCCTTTTGCAGCCAATGGTGCAGAAACTTTCATATCTGAAGCTATGATCTTATATGGCTGTACCTGATCCGCTTTTTGAGAAATTGTCTCACTTTTGCGACCATCAATTTCTAAAATGATTTCAGCGCCGGGATGTCTGACTATAACGGGCAGCTCCCCATCTTTATCAGTTTTATGGGTAACTTCAAATTTGCTATTTAAATGCTTTCCATTATAGGAAGAAAAAATTTTAACCGTCTTATCTTTTAGAACGAGACCATCAGCATCTTGCAGTTTTACCCGGATTTTACGTTTACAACAGGTTTCCAAGTCGTAACCAGCAAATAAATCGAGATATTCGCTGATATGTGTTTTGTTACCATCAAACTCGCTGTGTCGTTTTCCTGTTTTTTTATCAATTTTGTAATTTCCAGGCATATCTAAAAAAGATGCTAAACCACCAGAGCCAACTAGATGGCAGCCGGCAATACAACCTGATTCGGTAATTTCTATCCCCTTAACAATTTTTCCATAATACTCATTAAACCCCCATACTCGTAATCTTTTACACCATAAATCGATAGTTAAATTGATTGCTGCTATTTGAATTTCACGAGATGACCTAAATGCTTCTTCTGATACTGCTCCATTTTTTCCTGTCCAGCTCCCCTCTTCTGTATTATAACCTATATCAATTAGAGCCTTTTTTCCATACTGGAACAAACCAATATATCCTCGTTTATTAATTTTATGAATAGCTTCTCTGTTTGCTAAATCATTCTGATTTAAATCAGCAGAACTTTCGCGCCTGGCTAACGCATAGATAAAACCTTTTCTATCAGAAGGATAGGATATGTCATATACAGCCTTATTTTTTCTCATAATTAATTTCCTAAATAAGCATTCTTAATAATAAATTTAATATTTCCCTAAAACAGTATTTTTAAGTATATTAATTTCCGAATTGGTTGTAATCTTCCAATAAATTATCCTCGACGACTTCTTCTGTCTCAGATATTTCTTCACAATCATGATCTTCTTCATCACAGGCACAACAGTGATCTTCATGTTCTGTCTCATTATCTGGGATTAGTGCCCATTTTTGCTCTTTGGTCAGCTTACCTATCACAGAAATTTCGATTTCATCTTTCGAATCCCCATAAAATCTTGATGTTCTACCTTTTTCATCAAGCACTTCAATCCGCTCGGAATTTTGACTTCTATTAATGACTTGATAACTAATGCCTGCAGTTAAAAAATCTGGCGTAAATATGCTACTAAAATCAAAACGTCTACTAAACAAACCAGTCTGAGGAAGCAATGGCATTCGTGTATTTATACCATTCGGCCCCGTCACCTCCATCGGCGCCTTCACCCGCACCAACTTCGGACTCCCGATCTCAACCTCCCCGTTACTCAGCTTGATATACGCCCCTTTGCAGGTAATCAGAATCTCTTCCTTCGCCGCAATGGTGATTTTTCCTGCGCTACTGGTTAACGTTGCGTCCTTCAGCGCATTCAACTGCAGCTCGTCATTCTGTGCCTGCACTTCCACTTTGCCCTGATTGGCCTGCACCTTGATGCCGCTGCTTTGCGCAAACAGGTTGAGGCTTTCTGCCGCATGGGCGGTCAGGCTTTGACCAGCGGTGATGTCGGTATGGTTGCCGCTGACGAGATGGATGTTTTCATTGGCGGTGTGCAGTTGGCTTTGCTGGGTTGCGGTGGCGATG
>NZ_AJMT01000117.1:0-23124 GCF_000260655.1 Neisseria sicca VK64 | reverse complement strand
CCGCCGTCAGTCGAAGCAGACGGCAAAGCAGGCTTGGGTAATATCAAAAACATTACCCTGGTGGACAACAGCAACAATCGAATGTGACCAACGTCACGAACGAGACCAAGATTGCCCAGTCCAACGGTTACAGCCTCGTGACCTACAACGTCGAAGACCAAGGCATGTACGTGACCAACAACGTCATCGAAGCCGTAGGCCGTATGAACGAACAAGGTATCAAGTTCTTCCATACCAACGATGGCGAAGTGGAACCCGACGTACAGGCACGCAACAGCGAAGACTCCAGCGCGAGCGGCGCATACGCCACAGCGGTCGGCTACCAAGCCGCTTCCAAAGGCACCAACGCCATCGCCATCGGTAAAGGCGCCAAAGCCAATGCCGAGAACACCATCGCCATCGGTACCGGCAACATCGTCAGCGGCAAAAACTCCGGCGCCATCGGTGACCCGACCGTAGTAAGCGGCAACAGTTCTTACTCCATCGGTAACAACAACAACGTATCCGCCGACAACGCCTACGCACTGGGCAGCAACATCAAAGCCACGGTCAACGACTCCGTCTACCTCGGCGACCGCGCCCAAACCCAAGGCATCCATACGGCCGATGCGGCCAAAGGCGAAGCCTACACCTACGGCGGCCTGAACGACAAAGCCGTGGCAGGCAAAGCAGGTTCGGCTGCCGCCGCGAACAAAGTCGCCGGTGTCGTCACCGTCGGCAACGGTACGGACGAGACCCGTCAGGTACAAGGTGTGGCGGCAGGCGTGGTATCTGCGGATTCGACCGATGCGATCAACGGCAGCCAGTTGTATTACACCAATCAGGCGATTGCTAACGTAGCGACACAAGCGACAGCAGCGAAAACCGAAGTTACCGCAGGTAAGAACGTCGTCGTTAACCAAACGACCGGCAACAGCGGACAGACCGTGTATAACGTTGCTACTGCCGATAAACTCGACGTAGCCAGCGTAACCGCAGGCGGTGTAACCGTTAACGCGCAAGGTGTCAGCATCGCTGCACCGACCGCCCATAATCCGGCGAATACTGTCAGCCTCAGCCCGATCGGTCTGAACAACGGCGGACAACGCATCACCAACGTCGCTCCGGCGAAAGAAGGTACCGATGCGGTCAACCTGAACCAGCTCGCCGGCGTGGGTAACGCCCTGCAAAACAACATCGAACGCGTCGGCAAAAAAGCCTATGCAGGCGTGGCAGGTGCGATTGCACAAGGCTCGATTCCGCAAGTAACCCGTCCGGGTGCAACCGGTATCGGCGTGGGTAGCGGCTACTACGGTGGTCAATCCGCCATGGCAATCGGCGTGTCTGCGATGAGCGACGGCGGTAACTGGGTTGTTAAAGGCAACTTCTCTGCCAACACAGACGGCCACGTCGGTGTCGGGGCAGGTGCGTTGTACCAGTGGTAAGCTAACGACTCTTAGCTGAAGCAAAGCAAAGGTCGTCTGAAATCCAAAACAGGGTTTCAGACGACCTTTTTATATGAACGAAGGGAGCGTGAAGAAAGCAATTGCGAATAGGGAGGATTCGTATATTGTCGATATAAGACGGCGGGCATCAAGCAAAACTAAAAACTATTTGCAGAAGGGCGGTAGCGTCATGGAGAGAGTTGAGTGAGGGTAAACTGAAGTGGAAATATCTGTGCCAGAAATGGCAGCTCGTGGCTTGGCTTGTTTGTATTTGAATCCACGGCAGTCCAACATATCTGCGGTTTGCTGTCTTGTATCCGCTTGACTGTTTTCTCTATTCTTGATTTGCATCGTTGTAAAAAAGGTCGTCTGAAACCGAATACATTGGTTTTCAGACGACCTTTAAATTTGATGGCATATTTAAGCAGATTGTTCTTTTTTATCTCCGTTCCAAGGCGCAACTTTAAATAGCAGCAACATCCCAGGAATTCCCAACATGAAACACAGCCAGAAGAAATTGACGTAGCCCATCTTTTCAATCAGAAAACCTGCTGATGCGTTCATAAACGTGCGCGGTACGGCGGATAGACTGGTAAACAGGGCAAGTTGGGTGGCGGTAAAGGCGGGATTGGTTTCGCGCGCCATGTAGGCTACAAAGGCGGCAGTACCCAATCCGACACCGAATGCCTCCGCGCTGATAACGCCTGCGAGCATTGTTTTTTCGGTCAGGGTAATGATACCGAATTTGCCGAAGCCGGCCAGCCAGGCAAAGCCCAGGATAGTAACGAGCTGTACGACGCCGAAGAGCCACAGGGCTTTGTTGACGCCGAGTTTCAGCATCCAGATACCGCCGAGTATGCCGGCGATGACGGCGGGCCAGAGACCGGCGTTTTTGGCAATCAGACCGATGTCGGTTTTGCTGAAACCCATGTCGAGATAAAACGGAGTAGCCAGTGCAGTGGCCATGCTGTCGCCGAGTTTGTACAGGAAGATGAATAACAGCACCAAGATGGCTTGTTTTGTTCCTTTGCGCGAGAAAAATTCTTGAAACGGTTCAACTACGGTTTGAGTCAGCGTTCGCGGTGCAGTGGGCGGCATGTTTGGTTCTTGGGCAAGAAGCAGCGTCATCAATAGACCGGGCAGCATGAATAGCGAGGTAATGAGGAAGACGCTGTTCCACGGCATAATGTCGGCCAAAATCAGGCTCAACGAGCCGGGGACGAGGGCAGCGACGCGGTAGGCATTGACATGGATGGAGTTGCCTAGACCCAGTTCTTTGTCCGATAGGATTTCTCGGCGGAAGGCGTCCAGTACGATATCCTGACTGGCGGAAAAAAAAGCAACGGCAACGGAGAGGCCGACAATGATGGGCAGGTGTTGGTGCGGATTGAGGAATGCGTAGGCAGCAAGGGTCAGCAGCAGACCGATTTGCGTAACCAGCATCCAACCGCGTCGGCGACCAAGAAAGGGCGGGCGCACGGCATCCATTACGGGCGACCAGATAAATTTCCAAGTAAACGGCAGACCGATTAAAGACATCAGACCGATGGTTTTCAGGTCGATGTTTTCGGTGCGCAGCCAAGCAGGAATCAGGTTAATCAGGAAATAAAGCGGCAGCCCCGATGTGAAGCCCGTAAAAATACAAATCAGCATATTGCGCGAAAAAATCCGCTGCATAGTGCTTGGTTGGGAATCAGTCATAATGGATGAGCAGTACAAAAAGAAAGGCACATTGTAACAAATCCTGCGAAGCAGGGCGGGATTGCCTACTGTAATGGTTTAAAAACAAATGAGAGGGCGTGAATTGCCACAGTGTGGGCAAAAGAATTGTTTGATGTTTGGATGGGGTCGTCTGAAAATTTAGATTCTGTCAGTAAGAGATAAGCAGCAATATAGTGCCGACTATTCATTTATTTATTCAATTGCCGATTGCTTCCGCTATCGTTGCCAGAGTTGCATAGAAAAGTTAATATCCGTTAAATTATGGCAATCGCTGCCATACATAACAACCTACAAAGGAGCAAACTATGAACTTTCTGACTGCCGTCAGCCGGCAAATGACCCGATTCACCGCACTGATTATCGTCCTTGCCTCTATCGTCGCCTTTATCGAACCCGCTACCTTTTCATGGGTGAAAGGCGACACGCAAGTCGTCGTACTCGGCATCATTATGCTCGGCATGGGCATGACTCTAGGCAAAGAAGACTATCAAATTTTGGCTAAACGCCCGCTCGATATTTTCATCGGCGCAGTCGCCCAATACACCATTATGCCGCTGCTCGCCATCGGTATCGCCAAAGCCTTCAACCTTTCGCCAGGATTGACGCTGGGTTTGGTCTTGGTCGGTACTTGCCCGGGCGGAGTTTCGTCCAACATTATGAGTTTCCTTGCCAAAGGCGATGTTGCCTTCTCAGTCGGCATGACCACCGTCTCTACCGTCCTCGCCCCCGTTATGACGCCGCTGTGGATGACTTACCTTGTCGGACAAACCGTCGAAATGGACGGCTGGGGCATGTTCAAGTTTATGTTGCTCGTTACCCTGTTGCCCGTCGTTATCGGCTCTGCCGCCAATATGTTGCTGCACAAAAAACACTGGTTTGAAGATGTCCGCGCCATTATGCCCGCCGTTGCCGTTGCCGCCTTTGCCTGCATTGTCGGCGGTGTTGCCGCCGTCCACGGCCACCGCTTTGCCGAATCTGCCTTAGTTATGGTGCTCGCCATTGCCGCACACAATATCGGCGGCTACATCCTCGGCTATTACAGCGGCGCGCTGACTGGTATGAACACCGCCAAAAAACGTACCATCGCTATCGAAGTCGGCGTACAAAATGCCGGTCTTGCCACGGGTCTGAGCGCCAAATTCTTCCCGGGTAACGCCGAATCCGCCGTCGCTACCGCCGTCGCCTGCGTCTGGCACTCCGTATCGGGAACTGTCTTGGGCAACTTATTCGCTTGGTGGGATAAGCGTAAGCAATAAGCTGCGGTGGTCGGTTCAGTCTTCAATCAATAATCAAAAGGTCGTCTGAAAAACATTTTTCAGACGACCTTTTTGTGTCATGCGGATGAAAACGGCTTTAGCGGTTTTTCAATCCCAAAACGTCCTGCATATCGTATAAACCTGTTTTGCCGTTGGCCCAAACTGCGGCGCGGACGGCGCCGGCGGCGAAGGTCATGCGGCTGCTGGCTTTGTGGGTGATTTCGACGCGTTCGCCGTCGGTGGCGAAGAGGGCGGTGTGGTCGCCGACGATGTCGCCTGCGCGGACGGTAGCGAAGCCGATGGTGGACGGATCGCGTGGGCCGGTGTGGCCTTCGCGGCCGTAAACGGCGCATTGTTTGAGGTCGCGGCCGAGTGCGTCGGCGATGACTTCGCCCATGCGCAGGGCGGTGCCGCTGGGGGCGTCGACTTTGTGGCGGTGGTGGCCTTCGATGATTTCGATGTCGTAGCCTTCGTTGAGGACGCGGGCGACGGTGTCGAGGATGTGGAAGGTGAGGTTGACGCCGACGCTGAAGTTGGCGGCGAAGACGATACCTGTTTTTTCGCCTGCGGCTTGGATGGCGGCTTTGCCTGCGTCGTCGAAGCCGGTGGTGCCGATGATGATGTTGACGCCTTTTTCAACGCATTTTTGCAGGTGTTTGAGGGTGGGCTCGGGGCGGGTGAAGTCGATGAGTACGTCGCTTTGGGCGAGGACGGTATCAACGTCGTCTGAAATGGCGACGCCGGTTTTGATGCCGGAGGCGAAACCTGCGTCCAAGCCTAAGACTTCAGAGCCTGAATGTTCGAGTGCGCCGGAGAGGACGGTGTCGGGATGGTTGTTGACGGCTTCAACCAGTACGCGCCCCATGCGGCCGTTAACGCCGGCGATGGCGATTTTTAATGCGCTCATGCGGTTTCCTTAATGATTATTGTGCAGTTTGGGCTGCTTTTTGTTCGGCTTGGAGGGTTTCGATGGATTTTTGGATGGCATCGCCTTCTGCGCGGACAAGGACGTCGTTTTCAAAATAAACGGTGAGGTTGCTGCGGTCTTTGATGATGCCGTTGCGGCTGGTATTGAAGGTGTAGTCCCAGCGGTCGGCATGGAATGCGTCGCGCAGCAGAGGGGTGCCGAGCAGGAGTTGGACTTGGTCGCGGCTCATGCCTGCTTGGAGGGAGACAACGGCGCGGGGATCAAGTTCGTTGCCTTGGATGACTTTGAGTTTGTAGGAGGGGAACAGGGAAACGCGTTCGGCGCTGCATGCGGAAAGTCCGATGAGGGCGGCGAGGGCAAGACAGAGGGGTTTGTTCACGGATATGCCTTTCTGTTCGAATTCGGGTGGAAGGGTATCATTGCTTGAATTTTTTGAAAAAGCAAACGATAATCATCTCTTTGATTATAATTTCAGCCTGCTATCGTTTGTATGCAAACAAAACTTGTGGTTTTATTGCAAACCGCTATGGCGTAATAGTGGGCAAGCGGGCTGAAATTGCGTATTATAACGTCTATTACTTCACAGGGATATTGAATATTATGGAAAAATTCAGCAATATTGCGCAATTGAAAGACAGCGGTTTGAAGGTTACCGGTCCGCGTTTGAAAATCTTGGATTTGTTCGAGTCGCATGCTGAAGAGCATTTGAGTGCCGAAGATGTGTACCGTATTTTGCTGGAAGAGGGTGTGGAAATCGGCGTAGCGACGATTTACCGCGTGTTGACCCAGTTCGAGCAGGCAGGCATTTTGCAGCGCCACCATTTTGAAACCGGCAAGGCGGTTTACGAATTGGACAAAGGCGACCACCACGACCATATCGTCTGCGTGAAATGCGGCGAGGTAACGGAATTCCACAATCCTGAAATCGAAGCCTTGCAAGACAAAATCGCGGAAGAAAACGGCTACCGCATCGTTGACCACGCGCTTTATATGTACGGCGTGTGCGGCGAATGCCAAGCGAAGAGCAAACGCTGATTCCCGTTTTAAAAGATGTTTGATGTTCAGACGACCTCGGATGAAAATTTGGGGTCGTCTGAAATTTTTTGCGGAACATGAACATCATGCCGCTGCAAATCAGAATAATATAGTGGATTAAATTTGAATCAGGACAAAGCGAGGCAACGCCGTACCGGTTTAAAGTTAATCCACTATACCTTAGGATTTTTAATGAGTATCCCCTTGCTTTACCCTAATGATTACACTTTTCCTGACCCGTTTTACGCGCTGGAAGAATGCGACGGCGTGGTCGGTATCAGCCGCGATTTGGACACGGGACGGCTGCTGTCGGCGTATCGGCAGGGGATTTTCCCGTGGTTCAGCGAAGACGGTTGGTTTTTTTGGCACACCATAGATCCGCGCGCCGTCATCGTGCCTGAAAATCTGCATATCGGGCGTTCGTTGGCGAAAACCTTGCGCAACAAACCCTATCGGGTAACGGTCAACCAATGTTTCGAAACCGTCATTGCGCATTGCGCCGCCTTTCCGCGCCCCGGTCAGGACGGCACAT
This sequence comes from Neisseria sicca VK64, assembly GCF_000260655.1. Classification (GTDB taxonomy): domain Bacteria; phylum Pseudomonadota; class Gammaproteobacteria; order Burkholderiales; family Neisseriaceae; genus Neisseria; species Neisseria sicca_B. The sequence goes on along the minus strand of NZ_AJMT01000117.1, from coordinate 16,227 downwards.
GGATTGTTCCCGAATTCCAAGCCGCTTATACCGAGCTGCACCGCTTGGGTCATGCGCATTCGTTTGAATGTTTCTATCCCGATGAAACAGGTCGTCTGAAACTGGCGGGCGGCTTTTACGGCGTACAAATCGGACGGGTGTTTTACGGAGAATCCATGTTCGCCCTTGAGCCGGATGCCTCCAAAATTGCTTTCGCGCGAGCCGTCCCGTTTCTTGCCGGACTGGGCATTGAGTTGATTGACTGTCAGCAAGATACCCTGCATATGCATCGTTTCGGTTCGGAACCGATACCGTTCGCCGAATTTCAGACGACCTTGCAACGCTTGAACGCTTTGCCTTTGAAGGAAGCTTTGTGCGCGAGGGTGGTAGGTGGAACGTTGGAATAGCGGCAAGATATATAGTGGATTAACTTTAAACCAGTACGGCGTTGCCTTGCCGTACTATCTGGTCTGCAGCTTCGTCGCCTTGTCCTGATTTAAAGTTAATCCACTATAGAGTCGGCTTCGAGTCAGAAGCGAATAGCAAAAGGTCGTCTGAAAACGCAAAAATGAGGTTTTCAGACGACCTTTTTTAAAGATTGCGCCTTACAAATCAAATTCAGCCACGACCGGCGCATGGTCGCTGGGACGTTCTTGCGCGCGCGCGTCCAAATCGACATAAACGTCTTTCAACACGGCAGACAGGGCGGGGCTGATGAGCTGGTGGTCGATGCGCAGTCCGAGTTTGCGTTGGAACATTGCGCCGCGATAGTCAAACCAAGTGTAAAACGCGCCTTCGGGGTGGATTTGGCGCAGGCTGTCGGTCAGGCCTAAATCCAGCAGATTTTTGAACCACTGTCTCTCGATGGATGAGCAGTGGATTTTTTCATGCCATTTTTCGGGGTCGTAGCAGTCGGCATCGGCAGGCGCGATATTGAAGTCGCCGAGCAAGACCAGTTTTTCGTGGTGGGTCATTTCGTCGCGGACAAATTCAGTCAATGCGGCAAACCATTGTTCTTTATATTGGAATTTCGGGCTGTCGAGGGCTTCGCCGTTGACGCAATAGACATTGATGACGCGCACGCCGTTGACGGTTGCGGAGATGACGCGGCGTTGCGGGTCGTCGGGCAGGGCAGGCAGGCCGACGTGCACGTCTTGCGGTTCGCTGCGGCTGATGATGGCGACGCCGTTGTAGGTTTTTTGTCCGCTCCAAACGCTGTGCCAGCCCATCATTTGCAGGGCGGCAGCAGGAAATTTGTCTTGGTCGAGCTTGAGTTCTTGCAAGACGAGGATATCGGGCTGATGGTCGGCAAGCCAGTTTTGCACCTGCGGCAGGCGCACGTTGAGGGAATTGACGTTCCAAGTGGTGATTTTCATGCGGATTCCGTGTGTGAGGGTCGTCTGAAAAGCATTTCGGGCTTATCGGGCAGAATAAGGACAAAACAAAGCGGTTCATGAAAACCGCTTTGTTGGGTAAACGGGACGCTATTGTATCATCAGGGGATTTCGGCGGCTGCCGGTTTGAAACAAAAATCCGTTTGAGAAAACAAGGCTCAACAGCCTTTAGGCGGCTTTACGGTTTTCCAAATTGCGCAACGTATCGAGGATGACGGCGGCTTCTTCGGATACCAGCCGGTATTCGATGATGCGGTGGTAGCGGGTGAAATCGATCAGACCTTCGGAGCGCAGGCGCGCGAGGTGGTTGGAAACGGCGGTCGCAGGCTGTCCGAGCGCTTCGGATAATTCGGCAATGCTGCGTTCGCTGTCCATCAGCATGAACAAAATGGTCATGCGGTCGGGGTTGGCGATGAGTTTGAGAAGGGAAGAGAGACGTTTGGTTTCCATAGTGAGGCTTTCTTTATCAATAAGATTGGTTTTTAGGGGTTGAAATGGTAGGGCAAAATGAGTTTGATTCTTTTTGCGTTTATCCGTAAATTCAACCGTTTATATCGGGTAAGTATAAAGCAAGCAGCGTGAAAAAGGAGTATGTCCGTTAAAATTTATCGTAAATAATTGTTGTTTCGCCGGCTTTTGAGAAAGTAACCGAATCGGGTGAATATGTTTTTGGAATGTGGATAAAGGTTCTCATTTTATTTTTGTGTTTATAAAAACTAAAGAAACTATTTCTATACAAAGTGTTATCGGCGGTGTCGTATTTGGGAACTGTGTCGGGAGGTTCGAAATATTATTGGGGTCGTCTGAAAACAGAGGCAGGGAAGGGCTGTCGGGGAGTGTGATATTTTGCCGACACTTAAAGAGGTGTGGCGGATTGATATCACAGATTATTTTTGTAGCGGGATTGGGTTTTTGAAGGTTTGCGCGTCGGTTTTAGATTAATTTATGATGCATGCTTGAGATTGAATAATCAGGAGATTTTTTGGATTTGGAAAGTGAAGGGATGGAAACGGTCAGGCAATGTCAGTCTGAAGAATGACTGATTCAAAAAATGATAAGCGGTGTAAATTTTATACAAATGGTATTTTTTATTGTAAATAATATAAATTGCGTTATAATCATAAAAAATTACATTAGCATTATAAATAAGCTAATACATTATAAAAAATAACATTTTTGCCGTCTGTATGGGGTATGGGGAGTGCTGTTCATGCAGGAGCGGCAGTATTTGCGGGAAAATATCATTTATGGATACCGACTTTCTGTCTTCGGGCGGTCTTGTGCTGACGGGCTGTGCAGCGGCATTTGTGCTGGTAACCTGCCTGTCTAAAAATACGCCTGTCAAACAATTTATCAGCCGTTTCGCCGTCAATGTCCGTGCGGATTGCAGCTTGGACGAATCTGTCTATCATGAGTTTCGCGGCTTGGATATTTATCGGGACGGGCAGCATGAACAGATTGATTATGTTTATGTATCCTGTTTCGGGATTTTCGTGGTTGCCACGCCGAATTATCAGGGCAGGATTTGGGGCGACGACGGCAATGGGATGTGGACGCAGAAGTTTCACAAAAGCAAGACGCTGTTTCCCAACCCTTTGTTGAAAAACCAGCAATACATTCGGATTTTGTCTGAGAAGCTCCACCTGCCGACGCGGGCGTTTTCTTCGGTGGTGGTTTTTCCGGGTAATTGCCAATTTCAAACCATGATGCCGGACAATGTTACTGAAGACTCTGATTTTGCGGAATATATTTCACAATATACAGAAGTCGTGCTGATGCCCGAAGAAGTCAAGCAAATCAGGGAAGTGCTGGAAGGCTATGAATTTGATTTGGTTTTCAACCGGCAGAGGTTTGAATCGCATGTATGAACAGGGTGGGGCGGATTGGGCATAATCGGTTTTTATGTATTGCAGATTGCCCACTTTATAAACCTTCCCAAAAAAAACGTCGTCTGAATCGTTTTCAGACGACGTTTTTCTTCAGAGATTTTTAAGGTTCCGAGCGCCCCAAAACCATCGCGTCCCCGTAGCTGAAAAAACGGTATTCATGTTCGACCGCATGGCGGTACACCGCGCGGATGTGTTCCATGCCCGAAAACGCGCTGACGAGCATCAGAAGCGTGGATTTGGGCAGGTGGAAATTGGTAATCAGGCGGTCGATGACGCGGAAGCGGTAGCCCGGCGTGATGAAAATATCGGTGTCGCCCTGTCCCGCTTTCAGACGACCTGTCTCGCGCGCGGCGGATTCGAGGGCGCGCATGGAAGTGGTGCCGACTGCCCAAACTTTGTTTCCGCGCGTATGGGCGGCTTCGATGGCGGCGACGGTTTCGGGCGGTACGTCAAACCACTCGCTGTGCATTTTGTGTTCTTCGATTTTGTCCACGCGCACGGGCTGGAACGTTCCCGCGCCGACGTGCAGGGTGACTTCCGCCGTTTCCACGCCTTTGGCTTTCAGACGACCTAAAAGCTCGTCTGTAAAATGCAAACCTGCCGTCGGCGCCGCGACCGCGCCCTGATGTTTGGCATAGACGGTTTGATAGCGCGTGTCGTCATCTGCGCCGGCAGCGCGTTCGATATAGGGCGGCAGCGGCAAATGGCCGTTTTGCTCCAGCAGCTCGTAAACGGTTTGTTCGCCTTCAAAGCGCAGGCAGAACAGTTCGTCCGCCCGCTCCACCATGACGGCACAAATATCGCCTTCAAAAATCAGCTTCGTGCCGGGTTTGGGCGATTTGGACGAACGGATGTGCGCCAGCGCGGTGTGATTGTCCAAAACGCGCTCTATCAAGGCTTCGATTTTGCCGCCGCTCTCTTTTTGCCCGAAAAGCCGCGCTTTCATGACTTTGGTGTTGTTGAACACCAAAACGTCACCCGCCTCAATATAATCAGGCAAATCGCCGAACACGCGGTCTTGCAGCGGCATATCGGGCAGCGCGACCAAAAGACGGCTGCTGCCGCGTACTTCGGGCGGATGCTGGGCAATTAATCGGTCGGGCAGGGTGAAATCGAAATCGGAAATGTCCATAATCTTATTTTGATACTTACAAATTTTGTCAGGCGGTCATTATACGCACTTTGGCTTTTTTCAGACGACCTTTTCCCTTCATAAACCAACAAATTAGAATAAACACTCATTGAAAAAATACGCATTCGGGCGAAATCTCCGAATTTGCCCGTTTTGTTCAAAAACCGCCTTTTTTCGAGATTTTGCTAGACATTTGTCGGCAAGTTCGGGAAAATAGTCAAATTCATTTACGGGGTTTCTGCTCCTGCGAATGCCCTTTATGCAACCCAATACCGTCCGGCTTGCGCCGTTGCCGCAGGCCGGTTGTTTTCTGAAATATCACGCAACAAACACGGCCGCTTCACGACATTTTGGCCGTATCGTAAAGGAACGAAAATGGATTTGCGCAAGTTAAAAAAACTGATTGATTTAGTAGAAGAATCAGGTATCGCCGAAATCGAAGTTACTGAAGGCGAGGAAAAAGTCCGCATCACCCGCGCCACCGCCGCTCCGGCTCCCGTTTATGCAGCGCCCGCCCAAGTAGCGGTGCCTGCCCCTGCACCCGCCGCCGCGCCTGCCGCAGCAGCAGCCCCCGCTCCCGCAGCCCCAGCCGCACGCGACCTGTCCAACGCGCAAAAATCGCCTATGGTCGGTACGTTCTACCGCGCGCCCGGCCCGAATGCCGCCTCCTTCGTCGAAGTCGGTCAGCAAGTCAAAGCCGGCGATACGCTGTGTATCATCGAAGCGATGAAGTTGATGAACGAAATCGAAGCCGAGAAATCCGGTACGGTTAAAGAGATTCTGGTGGAAAACGGTACGCCTGTGGAATTTGGCGAGCCGCTTTTCATCATCGAATAATTCGTTTTCAGACGACCTTCCGGATTGCGTGGAGGTCGTCTGAAATGCTTTCCAACTCAGGATTTCCACCATGCGCCTGTTGTTAGCCATCTTCCTGCCCTTCGCCGTATTCTTCACCATCGGCCGTCCGATTGCGGGCATCATCTGTCTGATTCTCCAATTCACCTTAATCGGCTGGATTCCTGCCGCCATGTGGGCGGTGTACGCGTTGAGCCAATACAAGACCGATGAAAAAATCCGCAATGCGTTGGGCAAAAGGTAACAAGCAGGTCGTCTGAAACCACAGGAAAGGTCATCATGCTGAAAAAAGTATTAATCGCCAACCGAGGCGAAATCGCGCTGCGCGTCCTGCGAGCCTGCCGTGAAATGGGCATCGCCACCGTCGCCGTGCATTCCGAAGCCGACAAAGACAGTCTGCACGTCAAACTTGCCGACGAATCCGTGTGCATCGGCCCTGCCGCTTCCGCACAAAGCTATCTTAATATCCCTGCCATCATCGCCGCCGCAGAAGTTACCGGCGCGGATGCCATCCACCCGGGCTACGGCTTCCTTGCCGAAAACGCCAATTTTGCCGAACAGGTCGAACAATCCGGCTTCATCTTCATCGGCCCCAAAGCCGAAACCATCCGCCTGATGGGCGACAAAGTTTCCGCCAAACACGCGATGATTGAAGCGGGCGTGCCTTGCGTTCCGGGTTCGGACGGCGCCCTGTCCGACGATCCCGCTGAAATCCTCAAAACCGCCGATAAAGTCGGTTATCCCGTGATTATCAAAGCATCGGGCGGCGGCGGCGGACGCGGTATGCGTGTGGTCGAGAAAAAAGAAGACCTGATCAAATCCGTCGAAATGACCAAAGCCGAAGCAGGCGCGGCGTTCGGCAACCCGATGGTCTATATGGAACGCTACCTGCAACGCCCGCGCCACGTCGAAATCCAAGTGCTCGCCGACGAACACGGCAACGCCATCTACCTTGCCGAGCGCGATTGCTCCATGCAGCGGCGCCACCAAAAAGTCATCGAAGAAGCCCCCGCTCCCTTCATCGACGAAAAAGCCCGCGAAAAAATCGGCAAAGCCTGTACCGACGCCTGCAAACGTATCGGCTACCGTGGCGCAGGTACGTTTGAATTCCTGTATGAGAACGGCGAATTCTTCTTTATCGAAATGAACACCCGCGTCCAAGTCGAACACCCCGTTACCGAGCTGATTACCGGCGTGGACATCGTACAGGAACAAATCCGCATTGCCGGCGGCCTGCCTTTGCAATACAAGCAAAAAGACATCCACATCGAAGGCCATGCTTTCGAGTGCCGCATCAATGCCGAAGACCCGTACAACTTCATCCCCAGCCCAGGCCTGATTGAAAGCTGCCACCTGCCCGGCGGCTTCGGTATCCGCGTGGACAGCCATATTTACCAAGGCTACCGCATCCCGCCGTACTACGACAGCCTGATCGGCAAAGTCTGCGTCATCGGCAAAACCCGCGAGCAGGCAATGGCAAAAATGCGCGTCGCCCTCGCCGAGCTTGCCGTAACCGGCATCAAAACCAATACCCCGCTGCACCGCGATTTGTTCAGCGACCCCGGTTTTGAAAAAGGCGGCGTCAGCATCCACTATCTGGAACACTGGCTGGAAGAACGCAAAGCCAAACAGGACAAATAAAACCGTCCCGTTTGGATAGTCGAAGGTCGTCTGAAAAACCGAATGGCTTTCAGACGACCTTTTTTCAGACAGGTTGAATTCTGATTTCGGGCATACAACCGCGATTGCCGACAAGCCTATAATTATGACTGAGTAAGCCTGTCCGCCGCCATTTCACGCAAGAAAAAACGTGTTCAGGCAAAAAAAACGATTCAATCACACTGTTACGCCAATAGCCGAAACATACCGCAAACAACCAAAATTGCGTATTTGACCGTCGTTTCCTAATTTCAGACGACCCCACCGAGAAAGCCCATCATGTCCTATCAACAAATCACCATCAACGTCAACGACGCCGTCGCCGAACGCCTCGCTGACGCCCTGATGGAACACGGCGCACTCTCCGCCGCCATTGAAGATGCCTACGCAGGCACCGAAAACGAACAAGCCATCTTCGGCGAACCCGGTATGCCGACCGAACAAATCTGGCAGCAAAGCAAAGTCATCGCCTTGTTCGGTGAAAACGACGATGCCGCAGCCATGATTCAAGCCGCCAGCCAAGCATGCGGGTTGAAAGACTTGGCATACACCAGCGAAATCCTTGCCGACCAAGACTGGGTGCGCCTGACCCAAGCGCAGTTCGACCCCATCCAAATTTCCGAACGCCTGTGGATTACCCCCTCTTGGCACGAAGCGCCCAACAGCAATGCCGTCAACCTCCAGCTCGACCCCGGCCTTGCCTTCGGTACCGGCAGCCATCCGACCACCCGCCTCTGCCTCAAGTGGCTGGACACACAACTCAAAGGCGGCGAAAGCGTCCTCGACTACGGCTGCGGCTCCGGCATCCTGACCATCGCCGCCCTCAAGCTTGGCGCAGGTTCTGCCGTCGGCGTCGATATTGACGAACAAGCCATCCGCGCCAGCAAGGACAACGCCGCACAAAACAACGTCGATGCACAGTTCTACCTGCCCGACGGTTTGCCGCAAGGACAATTCGACATCGTCGTCGCCAACATCCTCGCCAATCCCCTGCGCATGCTCGGCGAAATGCTCGCCGCCCGCACCAAACAGGGCGGCCGCATCGTGTTGTCCGGTTTACTGGACGAACAAGTTGAAGAACTCAGCGGCATTTACCGCCAATGGTTCGACATCGAACCCGCCGAAATCGACGAAGGCTGGGCAAGGCTCAGCGGCGTCAAACGCTGATAGCGATACGCTCAAACAAAAGGTCGTCTGAAAACCGATTCAGGTTTCAGACGACCTTTTTCATGCCAATCCTGTATTAATAATTGGTCGAACAGAACTGCTCACGCTTGTCCGCATCGGCGGCATAACACGTCAAGCCCATGCCCGCCGCGTTGCTGTTGCTCGCCTTCGCTCCCGGTTTTTTGTTCACTAAAACCTTGCCGTTTTTCCCGATTTCGACGGTTACGCCTTTACCGTTTTTCAGCTTCCATTTCAACACCTGCGCATCGGCATTCTGACACTTGTTGACCGTACAGCCGCCTTCAGCCGCGACATTACCGTTTTTATAAATCACACACTGCTGCTGGCTGTCGGTACAGGCCGCATAGGCAGCAACGGAAAAACAGGAAATCAGCGCGGCAAATAAAACAGGTTTCATGGTTTGGACTCCTTGGATGGTGATGATGGGTTTGCAATATCTCAAACTATACGCCTGTTTATATCTGCAAGCCATCGGTTATGACGGCTGGTTGCAATTGCATTGCCATTAAAGCATAATGTCATAATCGACACTGTTGTATGATAAAAGGAATAATAAATGAAGAAGTTGTTTTTGGCTGCCCTTGTTTCCGTCACATTGGCAGGCTGTTTCGGTAATAATTTCAGCTGGACCAACGCCCGGCAAATCAGGCAGGGCATGAGTGAAAGAGAAGTGATTGCATTGATGGGCAAACCGACCAGAATCCAACCCTCTCCGATAGGGCTGGTCTATATATGGGGACACCTCAATGCCGTCACCGGCTCCGTCAAGACTACATCAGTCATTGTCAATGATGGCATTGTGGCTGCCGATCCTATCATTCTGGGTGATCGCAGCCTACCGCTCAATATTTATTGATGGTTTAAAAAATAATGATATAAACCGCCTGATTGGGGCGGTTTTTGCATTTTCAGGTCGTCTGAATTGGCGTTTCTCTTTGGCAGAAGGGTTTGAACTTTGGGCATGTTTATCAAATATAGTGGATTCGATTTAAAAAAAGAGCCGCAAATCATTTTGCAGCTCTTTTTAATACCCGCCTTACCGCTTCAACTTCGCAAACGCATCCGCCATCGCCGAATTGGTCGGGGCGCGGTCGTTGCGTTGGGGTTTGCGGTCGCGGCGTTCGGAGTGTTTGTTTTGGCGAAACTCGCTACGCTCGTTTTCAGACGACCTGTTGCCTTTGGCTGCGCCCGGTTCGTCATCCAAGCGCATGGTCAGCGCGATGCGTTTTCTGGCGGCATCGACTTCCAGCACTTTCACTTTCACCACGTCGCCGGCTTTCACCACTTCGCGCGGGTCTTGGACGAATTTATTGGACAGGGCGGAGATGTGCACCAAGCCGTCCTGATGGACGCCGATGTCCACGAACGCGCCGAAGTTGGCGACGTTGGAAACCACGCCTTCGAGTATCATGCCGACTTGCAAGTCGCTGATTTCGTGGATGCCTTCGGCAAATGAGGCCGTCTGAAATTCGCCGCGCGGGTCGCGGCCGGGTTTTTCCAGTTCGGACAGGATGTCCAAAATGGTCGGCAGGCCGAAGCGTTCGTCGGTGAAGTCGGACGCTTTGATTTGCTTCACACGCTCGCGGTTGCCGATGAGTTCGGCGGCGGTAATGCCTTGTTGCGCCAGCATTTTGGCGACGACGGGATAGGCTTCGGGGTGGACGGCGCTCGCATCCAGCGGTTCTTTGCCGCCGTTAATCCGCAAAAAGCCTGCTGCCTGCTCGAAGGTTTTTTCGCCCAAACGCGGTACTTTCAGCAATTTTTTGCGGCTGTCGAACGCGCCGTTTTCATCGCGGTAGGCGACGATGTTTTGGGCAAGGGTTTGATTTAAGCCGGAAATCCGCGCCAAGAGCGGGGCAGAGGCGGTATTCACGTCTACGCCGACGGCGTTCACGCAGTCTTCGACCACCGCGTCCAGTGATTTGGCGAGCTGGCTTTGGTTCACGTCGTGCTGATACTGCCCCACGCCGATGGATTTGGGGTCGATTTTGACCAACTCGGCGAGCGGGTCTTGCAGCCTGCGGGCGATGGATACTGCGCCGCGCAGGGAAACGTCCAAGTCGGGGAACTCGCGCGCCGCCAGTTCGGACGCGGAATAAATCGACGCGCCGGCTTCGGAGACGACGATTTTGTGCAGCCCCATTTCCGGCATTCCGCGCACCAGTTCGCTTGCGATTTTGTCGGTTTCGCGGCTGGCGGTGCCGTTGCCGATGGCGATGAGTTTCACGCCGTGCTGCTTAATCAGGCGCGACAGCGTTGCCAACATATTGTTTTCTTGGTGCAAATAGACAATGACCGTATCCAGCAGCTTGCCCGTGTCGTCCACCACGGCGCATTTCACGCCGTTGCGGTAGCCGGGGTCGAGACCCAGCGTAGTCAACCGTCCGGCGGGCGCGGCGAGCAGCAAGTCTTTGAGATTGCGGGCGAACACGGTAATCGCGTCGGTGTCGGCGGCTTCTTTCAGACGACCTAAGGCTTCAAGTTCCAGCGACAAAAAGATTTTCGCGCGCCAAGTCAGACGCACGGTGTCGCGCAGCCATTTGTGGTCGTCTGAAACCTTGAAGCGGCGGGCGATGAGTTGCTCGTATTCGCTTTGCTGCGTAATCGGCGTGTCGTCGGGCTGATATTTGAGCGCGATGTTCAACACGCCTTCGTTGCGGCCGCGCAAAACCGCCAGCGCGCGGTGGCTGGGCATGGCGCGGACGGGTTCGCGGTGGTCGAAATAATCGCTGAATTTTTCGCCTTCGGTTTCTTTGCCTTCAACGACTTGCGCGTGGATTTCGGCTTCGTTCCACAGCTTGTCGCGCAGCGTGCCGATGAGTTCCGCGTCTTCGGCAAACTGCTCCATCAGAATCGCGCGCGCGCCGTCCAGCGCGGCTTTGGCGTCGGGGACGTTTTCGTTCAGGTAGCCCTGCGCGGCGGCTTCCACGTCCTGCGGCTGCTCGGCAAGCAACACGTCCGCCAGCGGCTGCAAACCGTGTTCGCGCGCGATTTGCGCTTTGGTGCGGCGTTTGGGCTTGTAGGGCAGATACAGGTCTTCCAGCGCGGTTTTGTTGTCGGCGGCTTCGATTTGCGCCCTGAGGTCGTCTGAAAGCTTGCCTTGCTCTTCAATGCTTTTTAAAACAACGGCTTTGCGCTCTTCCAACTCGCGCAGGTATTGCAGCCGCTCGGCAAGCTGGCGCAGCTGCGTGTCGTCCAGCCCGCCCGTGGCTTCCTTGCGGTAGCGGGCGATAAAGGGCACGGTCGCGCCGTCGTCCAAAAGCTCGACGGCGGCGGTGATTTGCGCGGCAGTGGCGGAGAGTTCTTGAGAGAGGATTTGGGTGATGTTCATGGGGGTCCTTTGGATGGGTGCAGGCTGCCTGAAAGGCAAATACGATATATTGAGCAATGAATGTTTTGTTTGGAAATAGGGAAGTCTGATTCAAAAATCCAGCCGCACTTTGGCTACTCCATTTTTTCCATTATGGAAGATAGCCTATATTTTGCTGTTCTAATATGTTCATTGATTTTGTTGGCTATGATTACAAGTTCAGTCATTTTACTGTGCTTCAGTTCTTGGTCAGCTTGCGTTTCCAGAAAGTAGAGATAGCTTTTAAAAGTCCCCCAAAACATATTCATTTCGCCACATATATCATATATATTGCGCGATAAATCTGGAAAAAATAAATCACAATAAGCATTGATCAAATCACAGGATGTGCATATTTCTGAATACGTTGCATCATATTGCTCTGCAGTTATCTGTGCTTCCCTTTTTATATTGATGCCGGTCGAAGAAAACTCACGAGAAATTCTACTTAATAATTGATGAATTTCCAGTAACATCCTTTTCCTCTCTGCTAACTTCTTTTCAATTTGTTCCCTTTGATGTTTTTGATGCTCCATTTCTAATTGAAAATTTTGATTGGATTGGGTGGTTTTGTAGGCAACAAATGCGCTGATAGATGTGCTGATTACTGCGCCTACCGCACCGCCTCCTAAGAAGGTAAAAATTTCAATACTCATATTACTCATAGTGTTTTAAAATTTATTTGTTAAGTGTCTATAAATTGGGTTTTCAGACGGCCTGAAACTACCGTTTCAACGCTTCCAATTCGGCAATATCTTCCGCTTCCGCCTGCCGCGCCATGTGCGCCAAACGGTTTTGCCTGAACAGTCCGTATTGTTCGCCGGCAAACGCTTCCATTTGCTTGTGGCTGCGCGTGCCTTTGCCTTCCAATACGGCGAAGCCGTTGTCGGCGATGATGCTGTCTATGCGGTTTTGCCAAAACGAAAGCGTCAGGCCTTGCCGGTTTTTGGCGCGCAGTTCCGCGCTTTCCAGAAAGATGACGGTCAGGCGGTTGAGTGTGTCGATTTCGTCGGCGGTCAGGTAGTTTTTGGCGATGACGATATCGGCTTTGCGTACACGTTCGCCGCTCCAGGATGTCAGCCCCATATTGGGGGCGTTGCCGTCGGCGCGGTGGCAGACGAGTTCGGCGGCGGTTTGCTGCGTTACGGCGTAAATCAGTTTGTTTTGTGCTTGGGCGAAAAACATCTGCGTGGCTTTGTCGGTGGGGTCGTAATCGGCGGAGAGTTTGAACAGTTCGCGCACTTTTTGATAAAACCGCATTTCGCTGGCGCGGATATCGCGGATTTTTTCCAGCAGTTCGTCAAAGTAATCCACGCGTCCATTGGGATTTTTCAGGCGTTTGTCGTCCAGCACGAAGCCTTTTTCCAAATAGCCCGTCAAAACCTCGTTAGCCCAACGGCGAAACTGCACGCCGCGTTTGCTGCGCACTCGGAAGCCGATGGCCAGAATCATTTCCAAAGTATAGTGTTTGACTTGGTATTGCTTGCCGTCTGCGGCAGTTATTAAGAAATCCTTAATAACTGAATTCTCATCCAACTCTTTGTCTTCCAATATATTTTTGATATGCGTTGCGATGTTTGGCACGGAGGTGTCAAAAAGTTCGGCCAGTTGGCTTTGATTGAGCCAAACGGTGTGTTCCTGCACCAGCAGGTTTACTTGGGTGCGGCCGTCTTCGGTTTGGTAAATCAGGATGTCGGACATGGGTTTTCCCCGTTTGCAGGTAAAGGTCGTCTGAAAAATATTGCCGGTTTATTCCTCATCACATTCTTCGTCATCTTCATCTTCATCGTCATAAGAAGTGTAGAGCCAACTGTCCCAGCCGAACAGTTCGAGCAGCGTGTCGAAGCGGTTTTGGTCGGCGGTGCCGATAAATACGCCGTTTGCGTTGCCGTTTTCGGCGAAGCAAAGCAGGATGATTTCGTGAAAACCGTCGGTGTAGAAGCGTTGGTTTTTTTGGCGGAGTTCTATGATTTCGGTGCGGTTTTGTTGGATAAAACGTGCAGCTTGGGCATCTGTCGATTCTTCGTCCATGATGTTGGCGCAGTAGTGCAGCCCGCCCATGGCGGCGTTGGTGTAAGCCAGTTCCAGCAGTAGGGTGCGGGTGTCGGGCAGGTGCGGCTGCCATTTGTAGCTTTCGGTTTCATCGGTGTAAAAGCCGATATGGATGGGCGGGTTGTCTTGCGCCAAATCGGCTTTAGCAATGCCGCACAGAAATACGCTTTGGTTTTCTTCCATCAGCACCAGATAATCGCCGTCAAAATCTATCTTTTCCAATGGCAACAATCGGTTAAACGACTGATTGACCGCCTCGCTGCCGCCCAATGTAAGCAGATATTCGCGCAACATGGCGGGGAAGCGGATGCCTAGGCGTTGTTCGGCAGCAGTGATTTCGGCTTCGGGCAGACCGCAGGGTAGGGGGTCAAGTTGATAGAGGGTGGCGATATTTTGCAGATAATTCATGGAGTAATCTGGGGTAGGGGTCGTCTGAAAAACACGCTATTATAAAGGATTAACTTGGTGCCGAACGTCCTTTCAGACGACCCCTTCTTACATTTTCAGCTAAAATACGCGCCATTAAAGGACAAAGCCATGATGACGCCCGAAACCCAGAAACAGCTCAAAATTACCGACGTTTCCGCCAAGAAGCTCGACAAACTCAACCTCCATACCGCGTGGGATTTGGTTTTGCATCTGCCGCTGCGTTACGAGGACGAGACGCACATCATGCCGATTAAGGATGCACCAATCGGTGTGCCGTGTCAGGTCGAGGGTGAAGTTATCCATCAGGAAGTAACGTTCAAACCGCGCAAGCAGCTGATTGTCCAAATCGCCGACGGTTCCGGCAGCGTCCTTTTTCTGCGTTTCATACACTTTTACGCCAGCCATCAGAAGCAGATGGCGGTCGGCAAACGCATCCGTGCCGTGGGCGAAATCAAACACGGGTTTTACGGCGACGAGATGATTCATCCTAAAATCCGCGATGCCGAGAGCAGCGGTTTGGCGGAAAGCCTCACGCCCGTCTATCCGACTGTAAACGGCTTGAACCAGCCTACTTTGCGCCGCATCATTCAGACGGCGTTGGACGTTACGCCGCTGCACGACACGCTGCCCGATGCCTTATTGGGTCGTCTGAAACTGCCGCACCTCGCCGAAAGCCTGCGCCTTTTGCATTCGCCGCCGCCGAGTTTCACCATCCACCAGCTTTCCGACGGCGCGCTGCCTGCATGGCAGCGGCTCAAATTCGACGAACTTTTGGCGCAACAGCTTTCCATGCGGCTGGCGCGGCAGAAGCGCGTCAGCGGCACGGCGGCGGCATTGGGCGGCGACGGCACATTGACCCAAGCCCTGCGCCACGCCTTGCCGTTTGCCCTGACCGATGCCCAAGAAAGGGTCGTGTCCGAAATCCGCCGCGACATGGCGCAAACCCACCCCATGCACCGCCTGCTGCAAGGCGATGTCGGCAGCGGCAAAACCATCGTCGCCGCCTTGTCCGCGCTGACCGCCATCGAATCCGGCGCGCAGGCGGCTGTGATGGCGCCGACCGAAATCCTTGCCGAACAGCACTTTATCAAGTTCAAACAATGGCTCGAACCTTTAGGTCTCGAAGTCGTCTGGCTCTCCGGCAGCCAGCGCAAGAAAGCCAAAGACGAAGCCAAAGCCAAACTTGCCGACGGCACCGTCAAAATCGCCGTTGGCACGCACGCCCTGTTTTCAGACGACGTCGAGTTCCAAAATCTCGGCTTGGTGATTGTGGACGAACAACACCGCTTCGGCGTCGCCCAACGCCTCGCCCTCAAAAACAAAGGGCGCGACGTCCACCAGCTGATGATGTCCGCCACGCCCATCCCGCGCACGCTCGCCATGAGTTTTTTCGCCGACTTGGACGTGTCCGTCATCGACGAATTGCCGCCCGGGCGCACCCCGATTAAAACCCGCCTTGTCAACAACGTCCGCCGCGCCGAAGTCGAAGGCTTCGTCCTCAACATCTGCCGCAAAGGGCAGCAGGCATACTGGGTCTGCCCGCTGATTGAAGAAAGCGAAACCCTGCAACTGCAAACCGCCACCGAAACCCTAGCCCAGCTTCAGGCAGCCTTGCCCGAACTCAACATCGGCTTGGTACACGGGCGCATGAAGGCCGCCGAAAAAGCCGAAGTCATGGCGGAATTTGCCGCAGGTCGTCTGAACGTCTTGGTTGCCACCACCGTCATCGAAGTCGGCGTAGATGTGCCCAACGCCGCCCTGATGGTGATCGAACACGCCGAGCGCATGGGCTTGGCGCAGCTGCATCAATTACGCGGACGGGTAGGGCGCGGCGCGGCGGAAAGCGTGTGTGTCCTCCTGTTTGCCGAACCCTTGAGCGAACTTGCCAAAGCGCGGCTGAAAGTCATCTACGAACACACCGACGGCTTCGAAATCGCCCGCCAAGACCTCAACATCCGAGGCCCCGGCGAATTTCTCGGCGCGCGCCAAAGCGGCGTCCCCATGCTGCGCTTCGCCAACCTCGAAGAAGACCTGCACCTCTTGGAACAAGCGCGCGAAATTGCCCCCTTGCTGATTGAACAAAACCCCGAAATCGTCGAAGCGCATCTGGCAAGGTGGCTTGCCAGCAGGGAAGGATATTTGGGCGTGTGAGGTCGTCTGAAAAGGCTTCGCCTGCGGATAGAGTGGATTAACTTTAAACCGGTACGGCGTTGCCTAGCCTTAGCTCAAAGAGAACGATTCTCTAAGGTGCTGAAGCACCAAGTGAATCGGTTCCGTACTATCTGTACTGTCTGCGGCCTC